>NZ_CAXAOJ010000005.1:0-422679 GCF_963970945.1 Pseudomonas sp. RA_5y_Pfl1_P24
GAACGGCTACCGCTGGCGACCTCGGTTGGAGATTACGAAGCGCTGTTGCCGTGGAACTGCTCGCCGGTATCGCCCAGCTAAGCGCTCTACCCATCTTGTAGTCGGTGGGGTTTATGGAGCGCTTACATCGTACATTGCGGTTGAGCCCGCTGTGCCAAAACCACTGCAGTGGCGTTTCTGGATGCTCACGACAGTCTATAATTTCCACAAATCTGTCACACTTATAAGCTAACGGAGGAAAAGCTCGTGGGCCATAAGGTTATCTATCTTTTGTATCCGGCTTTTCAATTAAGCTACCACGCGTGCGCTATTTATGTGTGATGTGCTTAAAGGCCGTAATCGATATTGGCGTTTAGGTTTCGTTTGATATCAGTAAGCGGCTGTCAGGTAAGGGCACGGTGTTTCATTACCTTGTCGATGGCGATGCGATCTCGATCACTTACCAAGGCGCAAGGGTTCGTTTCGGCCAGCAGTCCGGGCGTTCCACGCTGAGTGTTGTCTGGGGTTGGTTGTCGGGCACGACGGGAGGCGGGGAGTCAAGCTACGTTGAACTTGCTGAGTGCGACAACCACTCCTAAGGCACAAACTCCACCCGCAAGCCCCGGCTCGCACTGCGCCCCTGATCATCACTGACCCGCAATCGATACTCTCCTGACTTACCCGGCCGCCAATTCAGCGTGGCTTGCGGCGGCCCTTGGCCGATCAAGGTTTGATCAGCGAACCAGTACAACGTCGCCGCATCGCTGGCCGCATTGGCATTCAGCGGGATGCTTTCCTGTGGCTGGGACAGGCGCAGCTGATAGCTCACCTGGGTCAGCGGCGAACGGATCTGCGGCGCTTCGCTCTGGTCGCTGACGCGGTTGGGTTGGCAGTTTTTCATCACGTTGGGCGGCGTGCGCCGCGGCAGGCCGGCGGCGCGGTATAGGCGTTGCACGTCACTGGGCCAGAATTCGAAGACCTCTTCGCGGGTGTATTGCGCCTCGAACGGCGGGCAGGCGGCTTTGCCGGTGCGGGTGTCGATCAGCACCGGGCGGTGCAGGTTGGACACGCGAATCGGCGAGACGCCGGGGATATACCAGGTCTTGCGGGTTTGCGGGCACCAGCGGTTGGGTAACTCGCCGGAGGCGGCGCAGATGTCGATGCGCACCAGTCCGGCGGGTGGCTTGTCGGGTTTGATCACCACATTCGGCAGGGCCAGGGGCAGGGCGTCGGCAATGCGGAAAAACAGCGGCGCAGCCGTCTTGGCGCCGATAAACGCCGGGTTCGGCCGGCCATCGAAGTTACCCACCCACACCACCAGCACGTACGGACCGACCAGGCCTGCGCTCCACGCATCGTGAAACCCCCAAGAGGTGCCGGTTTTCCAGGCGGTGCGCCAGTGGCGGCCAGGCAAGCCATCCGGGCGTGGGTTGCGACGCAGCATGTCGCGCACCATGAAGGCGGCTTGAGGCGTTAGCAGTTGGGCGCCGGTGGTCTGGGGCTGTTCCTGCAAATAGCGCAATGGCCGCAAGTGCCCGTCACCGGCCAGCATCACATACAGCCGCGCCAGTTCCTCCGGTGTCATCTCACCGCCGCCGAGGGCCAAGGCCAGGCCGTAGTGGCTTTCATCGCGCAGACCTTTGATACCGGCGTGCTGCAGCAATCCATATAAGGACGGCGACTTGACCTGGCTGGCCAGCCACACCGCCGGGATATTTCGACTGCGTATCAACGCATCCCGGGCTGTCAGCGGCCCGACAAAACTGCCGTCGAAATTTTCCGGCTGGAAGTAGCCGAAATTACTTGGCAGATCCTTGAGGATACTCATCGGGTGGATCACCCCTTGGTCCAACGCCAGCCCATACAGGAAAGGTTTGAGCGTCGAGCCCGGTGAGCGCCGCGCCAATACGCCGTTGACTTGACCGTGGAGGCTTGTGGATAAGTAATCCGCCGAGCCTACCAGCGCCTTGACGCTCTGATCGCGGCTGTCGATCAGGATGGCCGTAGCGTTTTCCACACCGGTACTGCGCTGCTCGGCGATAAATCCGGTGATCAGCCGTTCGAGTAAATGTTGCAAGGGCAAGTTGAGGGTGCTGTGCAACTCGTTGCCGGCCTGGGATGCCAGCAATTGCTCGCTCAAGTGCGGTGCCAGAAAGGGAATCTGCTGGCGGTTGCGCGCCTCCAGGGGCAGGTCCAGCAAACTGTCGTTACGCGGGTCCTGTGGGTAAGTCTCTCGCCAGTCAGCCATCAAGCGCAGCCGCGCGTTTTGCAACGACGGCCCGAAGCGCGCACGTCGCCCCGGTTGCTGCGGAATCACCGCCAACGCCAGCGCTTCGGACAACGACAGTTGTGCCGCCGACTTACCAAAGTAGATGCGGCTTGCCGCCTCGGCGCCCTCGATATTGCCGCCCATGGGCGCCATGTTCAGGTAGGCCTCAAGGATATCGTGCTTGCTGTAGCGTGCTTCCAGCCACAGCGCCAACGCCATCTGCTGCAACTTGCCCGGCACTTGGCGGGTGTTCAGATCCCACAAGCGCCGCGCCAGTTGCATGCTCAAGGTCGACCCGCCCTGGCGTTGGCCACCGCTGTAAGTGGCCAGGGCTGCGCGCAGCAACGCTGGGGGATTTATACCCGGGTGCCAGTAGAAATTACGGTCTTCCTTGAGCAGCAAGGCCTCGACCAATGACGGCGACATGCGCTCCAGCGGCAGCCACAGACGGTATTGCCCGTCATCCGCCAATGTCATGCGCAGCAGTGAACCGTCGTCGGCCAATACCACCCGTGACGAGGTCACGGCCTGTTCCAGCGGGGCATGGGGCCACAGCCGCAGCCCCGCCAGTAGAACCGCCGCTGCCAGCAGCGGCGTCAGGCGTTTAAGGCTTGGTAATTTCAAGCTGGCCTACTTTGCCGCGCCCTTGCAGGGTGGTTTCGTACATGCCTTCGGCGTAGGCCGGTGGCGTATTGAAGGTGCCGGCGTTGGTGGCACGCACGCGGTAGACGAAAGTGCCTACATCGCGCAGTGCAGTGCCGTACAACACCACCCGATCATCACGCACGTCCACATAGTCCGGCTGCCAGGTGCTTAGCTCGGTTTCGCCGATGGGCGCTTGCCATGCGTCAGCTTGCTGGCTGTCTTCTTCCACGTATTCGGACTCTTCACCTTCCTCACTGCTGGCGGCTTCCGGCTCCGGCGGCAAGTTATACACAGGCTCGACGCCACCCGGCAGCAAGTCGACCACGGCCACTTGCTGCACCTGATCACGGTCTGTAGCACGCAGACGCAGGCGTACCAGGAACTCATCACCTACCGCCACCTTGCTCACCGGCTCGCCCTTGAGGTCGAGGTATTCGTGGATGATTTCCAGGCCATTGTTGATCGGCTTGAGCTTGGCGCCCTTGTCGAAACCGGCTTCGCTGAGCATGTAGAACGCGGCCGGGCCGTCGGATTTTTCCATCACCAGCTTTTGCGTGGTGGCTGGCACGGCGGCGCGTGGTGGCTGACCGGCCATCTCCAGCAATTGCTGTTGCTTGTCACCCAGCCAGGCGGTGGCCTTGAGGGTCATGTCGCTTTGCGCGCGCTGGCCATAGTTGTCCAGGGCGCGCAGCAACAGCGCCGCCGACAGCGAGTTGTAACGCTGCTCATTGAGGCGCTTGCCGAGTTTATCCAGCAGGGCCGTGGGCACATCGTCCATTAGCTCAGGGAAGTGGCGCGCCAGCAGGTGCAGGTGTTCGGCATCGTGCACCAGCGGGTCGTAATACAAACCGTCGCTGTTCCACTTATCCACAAGCGAACGCCATGGGATTTTGCGGAACAGTGCATCGGCCTGGCGATCCTGCTTGAGCAACTTGTAGCTGGCGGCTAGGTAGGCGGCGCCCAGGTCGTTCTGCCAGGTGTCTTTGAAGTAGCTCTCGTAGCGCTCGCGGATATCGCTCAACGCACCACTCACCAGAATCCCCTGACGGCTCAGCAGGTAACTGGCGTAGGCGCGGTTGCGCAATTCCGACAAGCCTTCGCTAGGACCGTTGGCCAGGTCTGTCAGATACGCGTTCGAGCGCACCAGCAGATCTTCCGGCACAGGCGACCCGCGCTCTTTGGCTTCGATCAGAAAGTCGGTGGCGTACAGGCTGGCGTACGGCGCCACGTCCGGGTTGGCGGCCCACAAACCGAAGCCACCGGCCTGGTTCTGGCGTTGGCGCAGCATGCGCACGGCGCTGCTGAAGGCTTGTTCGGCTTGCGGTGTGTTGCCGCCCCAGATCAATGCCGGCATGGCCTTGGATACCAATTGCTCGGTGCAGGCATAGCCGTAGTCATCCAGGTAATGCTTGAGGCCGTTTGCCCATACCAGTGGCGAGGCGGCCACACCCAGTTGCACGTCACGCAGCTGGCTGAACAGTTCGCGAGTAGGTTTGAGTTCTTTGCTGGCGCCGTCGAATCGGCCCAGGCTCAGTGCCACGCGATGTTCGCTCAGCGGTCGAATCGAGGTAGTTTCCGCCACCTGGATACGCTTGCCGTTTGGCAATACGGCGACGAAGCGTAAGTCTGCCGAACCGAGGATTTCACCCACCTTGATCTTGAACTCGGCAGTGCCTTCCTTGCGCGGTTGCAGTGACAACGTACTGCCCTTGTCGCCCTGTACCTTGAGGCCATCGCTGGTCTGCAGTTCAACCTTTACGTCGGCCGCCGCATCGAGGTTGCTGAACACCCCGGCGCTGACGTTGAACACATCCCCGGGCGCCACAAAGGCTGGCACGTTTGGTGTGATCACGATCGGCCCGCGCACCTCGGTATTGGCTTCGCTGACACCGACGCTGTCGCTGTCCACTGCCACCGCAAACAGGTGTAGCTTGCCGTTGAAGCTGTCCGGCACCTGGTAATGCAGCACGGTTTCGCCGGCTGGCAGGTCGACCAATCCCGACCACCACGCCACCGGCGGCTGATGCTTGCGCTTGAACGGGTTGAGGTGATTGGCCAGGGCGCCTTCCGTATCGCCACCGGGCGCCGCCCCACTGAGCAGGCGGCTGAATTCCGGCAGGATTAGGTCAAGGATCTGACTGGTGCCTACCTCCAGCGCACGCTTCTGGAAGAAGAAGCCCAACGGGTCAGGCGTCTGGTAACGCGCCACTTGCAGGATGCCTTCATCTACCGCGTAGACCACTGCGCGGCCCGGGCGGTCGGCAGTGACCTTGATATCCAGCATCTGCCCCGGCTCGATTTTCGCCGGGCCTTCAACCTTCAGCGCCATGCGTCGCGCATCCAGGTTGATGCTGAACGGCACCACACCATAGGACAGCGGGCTCATGTACACCTCGGCCGAACCCATATCGCGCAAAAACTGCACGTTGACGTAGGCATTGCCCTCGAGCCCTGCGGGAACGCGGATATGTTGCACGCTGTTGGTGCTGTCGGCCTTGAACCACTGCTGGGTGTAGACCTTGTCGCGCTCGATGGTGATCAAGCCGGCGCCGGTGTAGGGCGCACGGATGCCGATGGCGATCTCATCACCGGTGGCGTAGCTGCGTTTATCCAGGCGCAGTTGCAGCTCAGCGTTGCGTTCCAGCGAGCGCGAAGTGTTGCCACGCCCGGCCACGCTGTAGTCGATCTGGTTGAGCAGGTTGCCGTTGGCGTCTTTGAGTTGCAGGGTGAAATCGCCCGGGGTTCCGGTGTTCAAGGTCTGCTTGGCGCCTTGGGCGGTCATCACCAGCGGCTGCGCTGGCTGGCTGATGTTCTTGATGCGCGACTCGTACTTGTAGGTGCCGTTGGACTGTTTCACCAGCACCGACACATAACGGTGTTCGACCACTTCGCTGGTCAGGCCGTCTACCGCCAGCGGCGTAAGGTCCGCCGCGACGGCCAGCCATTGCACCTGGCGCGGCGCGTCTTTGGCGACGTACGACAGCGAATCCTGACTTTTCACACCGACCAGGTAGGGCGCGGATGACACCAGCAAGGCACTTTGCGCCGCCACATTGCGTCCGCCTTCGGCTTCGAATACCTGGCTCATCACCTGCAGGCGATAGGTGCTGTTGGCGAAGCGTTGCAGGTTGAGGTCGAGCACGGCTTGGCCGTTGTCGTCGACGGTGGTTTCGGCCAGGTCTTCAGTGCTGGCGTCTTCTAGAGCGTCGTTGAGGCGGAAACGGTAATCGGGGTAACGGTCAAACGCCGCGAGCGTCGGGCTCAGGGACATTTTCGCGGTCACGCGACGGCCGGCCGCCGGTGCGCCGAACAAGTGCATGGCGGTGACCTTGGCTACCACTTGGTCCGGTGGAATCCAGCCCTGCACAGGCGTGTCATGCAAACTCAGGCTGACCTTCATGCGGTCCGGTTCGAAGTCGCGGACCTTGAAGCTCACGCTGCCCAAGTCGGTACGGGTCTGCTTCTGGCCAATCAACTGCAAGGTTGCGGTGTACTCCCCGGCCGGCGCCACTTCGCTGCTGGGGAAATCAAAGGTTTCAAAACCGCTGGCGGACAGCTTCACCGGCTGGCGGATGATTTCCAGGCCACGCGGATCGGTGATTTGCAGCTCCACCGGCAGGCCTTGCAGCGCGCCTTTCCAGTTGCCGCTGCGCACGATCATGCCAAGGTGCGCGGTTTCACCGGGCCGGTACAGGCCACGGTCGGTAAACAGGTAGGCGCTGAGGCGATCAATCGCACCATCTTCTTCCAAACCGCCTACGTCGAAGCGCGACAAATCCAATTGCTGGGACTGGCGGGCAATGGGCAGGAACGACTGATCATTACCGCGAGTGACCACATACATCAGTGGCGTTTTCTCACGACGCAGTTCATCCAGCTTGGCGAAATGCGCGTGGCCTTCGCCGTCGGTATGGCCGCTGGCGACCGGCAAACCGTTGCGACCGATGATATCAACTTGGGCGTCGGACACCGGCGAGCCGTTGCCGATGGACTGCACATACACATCGTGGCTGCCATCGCTGGAGCGCTTGGCGATGATGCCGAGGTCGGTCACCACGATAAAACGCAGGTCGCTGGTGCTGTTGCGCTCGTACTCGAACGTACGCTCGGCGGGGTCATCCTGCGGGCTGAGCTTGAGGACAAAAATACCGCGACGTCCGCCATTGGCGGTGAGGTAGTGGCTGAGGTCCACATTGCCGTAGACGGTTTTTGCCGGATCATTGGATGACAGAGGAATATCCAAAGACTGACGCTCGACCATGCGATCGAAGTACTCATTGCCAAAGTTTGGTCGCGCAAAGCTGCCGCTGCTCTGGTCCACCAGATGTTGCAGCTGGTTGGGCAATAGGCGGGCGATTTCCACATGGGCGCCGGGCACGCCACGGGCCATGAACCCTAGGCGTTTTTCGCCATTGAGGCTGAGCAAGGCGCCGTCAGACAAGAACTGCAAGGTACGTGGATACGCCGGCATGCTGATCAGCGACGCCGTCGGAGTTTTTGCCAGGTAGCCACCGATGGCTTCAAGGTTGGCGGGCACTCGTACATACACCGCGCGACCGGCCGGGACCTTGAATTTGAAAGCGTGCAGGGTGTTCAGCGGCTCGACGCTGGGCACGTGGGTCAGGTTGACCTTGGTGCTGCGGGCGAGCAGGGCGTCGTCGATCTCGTTGCTGTTGTAGGGGCGAGTGTCGTCCTGGACTTTTTCTAGCAACAGCCAGGCCTGGACCTTACCGGCGATGGTGTCGTCGGCTACGGCGCTGGAGCTGCTGAACATCAGCACGGGCTCCGGTTCGCCACGTTCGTTGTCGACAAAACTCACTTCGGCCCCGGTAAAGGTCAGGCGATAGCGACCGGGCACGGTGACGTCCGCCACCAGCGGTGCGCTGCTGGCGTTGCCGCCGTCGCGGGCCTTAATGCCTTCGTCGAGCTTAGCGCTGACCGGTGTGCTTTCCAGCGGCGTAGCCAGGGCGGCGGAGCGTACGTAGGCGTTTAGCTTTTTCTCGTCGAAGGTGATTTCCGGGCGGTTGGGCAACTGGGCGTCGCGGTAGACCAGGCCTTTGCCGAGGGTCACCGTTACGCGCTTGCGTAGGCTGTCTTCATCCACCGGGTGTGAAAAATGGAAGGTGGCCACCAGCTGTTTCAGCGTCGGGTTGGACGGGTCCTGGTACAGCTCGTTTTGCGCCAGGGTGGCTCGGAACGGTTGGGTGGAAAACTGCATGCTGTACTGGTCCAGTAACACGCCATCGGCCAGCAGGTTTTTCTTGGCCAGGTCCAGGGTGTAATGGGCGTCGATGGGCCAGTCTTTCTCAGGTACGAACTGCAGGGTACGGTCGTCGGACCAACGCCAGGTGCCCGCAACCGCAGGTTTGAGGCTAATACCGTCGGTGACCGGTTTGCCGATGGCCGCCAACGGGGCCACGGATTCGCCGAAACGCACCTGCACGTTATCCACAACCGGCTGCTGCTGGGTGTAGTCGGTGAGGTTCGGTTTGTGCAGCGAATAGCTCGCGGTGTGCGGCTGCGGCAGGTTGGAATACCAATGCCAGCCGTAGAACCCGGCGGCGGCCAGCAGGACCAGGCCTAACACGCCGGCACCGGTCTGGCGCGGATAAGCGCGGGCTTTGCTGCCCATGTTCGCCAACCCACGGCCGGTAGCGCGCAGCCAAAGCGGCGGATGCCATTGGCCAAAGACGGCCCCCACCACAGTCAATAACGCACCGACAATACGGCGGCTAATCGCTTTGAACGAATCGGACATGGTGAGCATCCCTGGCTAAGTGCGGCGTATCTTACACGCGTCTTTGATACAAAAGATGACGCCATACGCCGACGGCTTTGGCCGAATCATTTAGCCCCTCGGCACAGTGGAGCAGGTCCGAGGCGTAGGCCGGGGCGCCCTCGAGGCTGAGGTCGGTATGGGGGGTGAAAAAGTGGTGGGGCGGGTTGGGCTTTACTTTGCTCATTGCGGTAACTCCAATGTAGTCGATTGGAGCAGCCACGAATCGCGACTAAACGATGGGGTGGCGCTTGTGCGCCCCATGTAAATCTTTCCCGAGCGACTAAACCCGGTCACTGAATTGGCAGTGACAAACGCAGACTAGCCACCCAAAGGCAGGGCACAAGCGGCTGGGATTCTCTCGGAAATGTCCGGGGAGGTAGGACTGCTTTTTTCAGACATTACCTCGGCCCAAAAGCGTTGACGTTTGCGGATTGGGCTATGGCAGGTTTTGTCTGCCTTTAGGCATACAAATGATTGGTGAGCATCACAAAACAACTGTGGGAGCGAGCAAGCCCGCTCCCACATTTTGATCTTCAGAGGGCTTGAGGTCGGTGGCTCAGGTCCACCAGTAGCGCACGAGGTGGAAGAAAATCGGCGCCGCAAAACACACCGAATCCAGCCGATCCAACATACCGCCGTGCCCTTCGATCATATGCCCCCAGTCCTTCACGCCCCGGTCGCGCTTGATCGCCGACATCACAATGCCGCCGGCAAACCCCAGCAGGTTGATCAACAGCGCAATCAGGAAAGACTGCCAAGGATTGAACGGCGTGGTCCACCACAGTGCCGCACCGATCAGGGATGACAAGAGGATGCCGCCGACAAACCCTTCCACTGTTTTCGACGGTGACAAGTTAGGCGCGATCTTGTGTTTGCCGAACAGCTTGCCGCACACGTACTGCAGCACGTCGGACAGTTGCACCACGATCACCAGGTAGGCGATCAACAACAGGTTGCGGCCTTCGTAGCCGGGGATGTCGAGGGTGAGCAAGGCGGGCACGAAGGATACGCAGAACACCGCGATCATCAGGCCCCATTGCACCTTCGACGCGCGCTCAAGGAAGTGCGTGCTGTCGCCGCCCAGCGAGGCGAGGATCGGTAGCAGCAGGAACACATACACCGGGATGAAGATCGAGAACAACCCATACCAGTCCGAGTAAATCAGCAGGTATTGCAGTGGCAACGCCAGGTAGAACGCGGCGACCAGCGCCGGGTAGTCGCTGCGGCGGGTGGGCGTGAGCGTGAGGAATTCGCGCAGGGCGTAAAACGATACGGCATAGAACAGCAGGATCACCGCGCCGGTGCCGAGCCAGAAGGCGACACCGATGACTACCACCATCACCCACCAGGCGTTGATGCGCGCGTTGAGGTTGTCGATCACCGCGTTCGGGTTGCCACGGGTACGCAGTTTGAGGATCAGGCCGATCAGCGAGGCGAGCACCAGGATCGCGCCGATGCCGCCGAACAACATCAGGGTTTGGCTATCCATCTCAGGAATGCTCCGGGGCAAGGGCGAGCAGAGCATCGCGAGTACGGGCGAGGAAGGCGACTTTGTCTTCGCCTTCTTCCAGTTGCAGCGGTGCGCCGAAGCTGGTGGTGCACAACAATGGCAGCGGCAATACGCGACCTTTGGGCATGACACGGTTGAGGTTGGCGATCCACACAGGAACCAGTTCGGCCTGTGGGTAACTTTTTGCCAGGTGGTACAGGCCGCTTTTGAACGGCAACAGGCCATCCTCAAGATTGCGCGTGCCTTCGGGGAAGATGATCAGCGAGTCGCCGCCTTCCAGCGCATTGAGCATGGGCTGTAATGGGTTATCCACAGGGTCTTTGCGTTCGCGGTCGATCAGCACGCCGTTGAACACGCGGTTGATGATGTAGCGACGCAAGGCACTTTTATTCCAGTAATCGCTGCCGGCCACCGGGCGCGTGAATTTGCGCAGGTTCTGGGGCAACGAGGCCCACAGCAACACGAAGTCGCCGTGGCTGCTGTGGTTGGCGAAGTAGATGCGCTGCACCGGCACCGGCGCGCAACCGAGCCACAGGCTGCGGGCGCCAGTGACGGTGCGGGCCATGGAGGTAATCAGCGTGGCGACCACGGGTTCGAACATGAGGATTCCTTATCCGGCGAAAGGCAGCCAAGGGCTGGCGAGGATCACGGCCAGGGTCAGCAGCGCTTGCGCGCCGAGCAGCCAGGCTTGTTTGCGCAGCAGTTTGAGTGCGCCGCGACGGCGCTCGGTCCAGGGCCGGCCAGCGCGTTTGGGCGATTGCAGGCCGAGGGTTTGCAGGGCCTGGTCGAGGTCGGCGGTGCGCTCGATGTCGCGCGCCAGCATGGCGAACAGGTCAGCGTCAAACGCCACACGCAGCGCCCAGTACTTTTGCAGCAGTCCGAGGATAATCATCCACAGGCTCAGTAGCAGGCAAATCGGCGAAATAATCGCTATCAACAGTTGAGCCAAGCCAAATAACACGCCGACCAGCGTCAGGCCTGTTGATAACTGATCCAGCGAACGGCCGCGACGCAGCAGGCTGGCGACGACCTGAAGTTCCATATCAACGGGCATGGGACAAACCCTCCAAGGCTTCTCGGTGAGCAGGGTGCAGGACCACGTCGGGCCGCGCTGTACGAATGATAGTCAGCGCATTCTCTACCGTCGCGGCACGTCCGGTAGACAACAGCCAGGCGGCGACGGCGGTTGCGCTGCGCGAATAGCCAAGGGCGCAGCACACCAGCAATGGGCCGCTGGCGCGCAAGCGTTCGATGGCGTGTGCGGCTTGCCGGCATTCGTCGGGTGTCGGTGCGACAAGGTCCAGCACGGGTATGGACTGATAGGCGCGTCCCTGTGGATTAATCGGCAATTCTGCGCAGAGATCGACGATGGCCTTGAAGGGCGCCTGCTCACTTGTCGTAGGAATACGACCAAGCCAGACGTTATCCACAACCCGGTCGGGTTGTGGATGTTTGCGTGTCCACAGCCGTGAGTTGATCCAGGCAGCTGCCAGATAGGGCGCGTATAGCCAGCGCGCGGCAGGGGTTAGTTGGCCATCGGCGCGTTTCTGAAAGCCCGAAGCGCCCAGTACCAAGTAATTGGCTTTGACCAACGCGAGAGAAACCGACGGCCAGAGTATCCACAGCCAGCCACCGCCCAGTACAACGGCAAGCATCGCCAACAGCAAAGCGCACACGCCGTAACGCACGCCTAACCGCCAGCGTTTGGGCGCGCGCGTCAGCCGCGCATTCAACAATGGACTCGGGTGTTCAACCGGCCACAACCACACGCAAATCCACCCCGCGAGGGCGCCTGTGGGTAAGTCGATAAAGTGATGTTGATAAGTGGTCAGTACCGAAATACCGATCAACGCGAACCAGCCATGCACCACCCACCGCCAGAACCCTTGAGTGTGGCGCTGGAACATGACCCACAGGATCACCAGCAGTGCGATATGCAGCGAGGGCGCCTGGTTGAACGGCTTGTCGAACCCGGCCAGCACCGCAAACAGCCAGCCGAATACGCCATCCAGTTCAGGCCGCTCGAAGGTGAAGCGCAACGGCCAGATCAGGAAGCTGCTCACGGCAATCACCTGCGCACTCAGCAGCCGCAACGCGTGTTGTTTCAACTCGTGGCGGGTACTGGGCAGCAGGAGTGAGCACCCATACAGCAGGTCGATGGACCAGTAGGGCACGATGGTCCAGGCCCAAAACGGCATATGGGTTTCCCAGCCGAACACCAGCGTGCCGACGTCGCTGCGCTGGCTGGTGACCCAGGTGGCAAAGCCGTAGGTGCTGAAGAACAGCGGCGCCAACAGCAGCAGCCATAAAACCGCTGGTTTCAATAAACCGGGTTCGCGCATGCTCAGATCTTCTGCGCCAGTGACACGGTAAAGATGCCCCACTCATCCACACGCTGGGTGATCTTGCGAAAGCCCGCAGCCTCGACCAACTGATCCATTTCCGCCTGGCTGCGCCGACGCATGACCCAGGCCTGGCCCTGGCGATGACTGGTCAGCGCACGGGCAATCAGTTCCAACTGCGGGTGCCATGGTTGGCCGGTGTACACCAGGTAGCCGCCGGGCTCCACGGCTTCGGCCAGGCCGGCCAGCGAGCCGCCGACCATGCCGTTATCGGCAAACAATTCATACAGCCCGGACACCACTGCCAGTGTCGGCTTGGGGTCCAGCGCGGCCAGGTCGAGGCGATCAAACGCATCGCCTTTGACGAACTGCGCGATATCCCCCAGGCCCTTCTCGCGAATCAAGGCGCCACCGTCGCGCACGTTGATGTCGCTGTAGTCGCGCAGCAGGATCGACTCCGGCAGCGGCGACACGCCCTGCAAGGCTTCCAGGATGTAGCGACCATGACCGGCGGCAATATCCACAATGCGCACTTCGCGATCATCCGCGCGTAACTTGGCCATGGCCAGGCGCAGCAGTTCCTCGACGTTCAGCTTGCGCTGGCGAATGCCGCGCCAGCCGATGGAGTTGAGGTAATTGGTGTCGATCATCCGCCCCAGCCGACCTTTGCCGGTGGGTGTGTTGCGGTACACGTAGTCCAGGGTGCTGCCAGAGTCGAAGCCGGTGTCGAAACCCAGTTTTACCCCATCCGACAGATTTTTGCCCAGGCCCATGCTGGCGCGGGTCATGCGCCAGTACAGGTCGCGCAAGGAGTTGCGCGGCAACGGCGCGGCAAGGGATTCGGACTCGGCGCAGGTGGCGCCGATTTTGTCGGCGTGGAGCAACGGGGCGCGGTCCAGCGGGTGTTCGAAGTTCTGCAGGATAAAGCGCTTGGCGCTGCTCACGGCGGTCGCGCGGTCGCGTTCGCCGAGGGTGTCGTGAAAGAAACCGGGGAGGATATGCAGCTCTTTTTTCAGGCTGCCGAGACGATCGAAAAATTGCTGCTGGGGTTTGCGGTGCACCACAAAGTCGGAGCCCGAGATCAGCAATTGGGTCGGCACCTGGATCGCTTGGGCATCGGCTACAACCCGGTCGGCCGCTTCGTACAGGCCGAGCAGCACATTCACCGAAATGGCCTTGGTGATCAGCGGGTCACTGTCGTAGGACACCACGCGTTCCGGGTCATGGCTGAGGAACTTGGCCTTGACGTAACTGTTGACGAAAAAGTTGCCACGGAACTTGCGCATCAGCGCCAGGCCCGGCCGGGCGAATGGTACGTAGAGCTTGACCTTGAACGCCGGGGAGGCAAGCACCAGGGCGCGGATCTTCGGTGCGTAATCGTGCACCCAGGTCGCGGCAATCACCGCGCCGACGCTTTGGGCGATGACGGCGAAGTTTTCTTCTTCGATGCCATAGGTGGCGCCAATGTGATCGCAGAACGTCTGCACATCGCGGGCGCTGGTGGCAAAGCTCGGGCTGTCACCGCGCGCGCCGGGCGAATGGCCGTGGCCACGGGCATCCCAGGCGAAAAAGTCGAATGCCGGCAGGTCCAGTTCATCCACCAGATGGGCGATGCGCCCCGAATGCTCGTGGCCGCGATGGAACAGCACGATCGCCTTGCGCGGCTCATCGCCAAACGCAGCGGTAGCCGGCCAGTGCCGGTAGAAAAGCTCGACGCCATCGTGGGTACTGAAGGTGTGCTCTTGCTGTTCGCGCATCGCAAAATCCTTATGCAGAAGGGGAAGTCGTTTCGTTAAGACCTTGGCGCACGCGGTTGACCAGGGTGTAGGCGAGCAGGGCGGCGACCAGCCACATCACCGCATCGACCCAACCCGCGCCCAGCCAGCCCAGCGCCACGCCGGTGGCCAGCACACCCAATACAAACGCTCGATCGCTCTTGCCCATCGGCCCGTCATAGCGGCGCGACGCGCCCACCATCGGCCCAAGCACTCCGGCGTATTCGCTGAACACCGCCAGCAGCGCCACCAGCAACACAGGCGCCAGGCTTACGCCGGGGATCAATGCAAACGGCAGGATCAGCGCGCTGTCGGCGATCACGTCGCACAGTTCATTGAGGTAGGCGCCCAGGCGCGACTGCTGGCCGAATTCTCGGGCGAGCATACCGTCGATGGCATTGAGGGCCATGCGCAGGATCATCCACAGCGGGATCAGCGCAAACAGCCACAGGTGTAGGGCAAAGCTGGCGATCAACAGGCCGACCAGCAGCGAAATCACGCCGGCCAGAAGGGTGATCTGGTTGGCGGTGGTGCCGTTGTCGTAGAGGCGCTGCACCAGAGGGCGCAGCAGGTTTTGAAAGCGCGGCTTGAGCTGATAGATCGAAATCATAAGGGGTAACGCTTCCTTGTCCATTGACCCGCGAAAAACTGGTCTGGAGTGTGCCGATTAATCGCAGCCTGCACCAGTGATGGCGCGTGTTTATGGGGGTTTAGTCACGATCTTGGACACAACGATGTCCCTGTGTGGCAGCTGGCAAGTCAGCTCTCACACAGGACCGCTTCCACAGGGGGGTTGGGGGGTACTGAAACTGCTGTTTTTCGAACAAAAATTTCACGCATCGTGTTATATCGTAACGAATTATGTACATTCAGGCGTTGAGTGGATGCAAGTGGATCTGGAAGCTGAAGGCGCTTCGGTGGAGGGCCTCCCGCGGTTTCAACAAGGGCTCTTCCATGCCCGTCGATTGCGCCAAGCCGGTATCAGCCTGACGGTGCTGGCCGTTGCCGGCTGGGTGCTGGCGCTGTTTGTCGCGCTGTTCGCGCCGCTGTCGATTTGGCCGGTGGTGTTGATCAATGGCGCGTCGGCGTTGCTGCTGCTGGTGGCCGGTTTGCAATCGGCGTGGTGGGTGGCGGATTGGCGTGCCCAGGCGTTGGAAGCGCCTGCGGTTGAAGAACCGGTTGAAGACATCGGCCGGTACGCGCGCCTTGCGGAGCGTTTTGGCAAGCAGATCGGCGCGCCGGTGCTGTGGCTTGGCGGTTGGTCGTTGCTCGCGCTGGTCAGCATTCTTGAGTTCTGGAACCTGGCCTTGCCCGCCGCTCCCGTCGGTCAATCAGCAAGCGTCGGTGCGGCGCTGGCGCTGGCCTTGGCGTTTGGCCTGCTGGTGTTCGAACGTCGTCTGGCCCAGGAAACCGCTGCGCAGTGGCCGGAAGCCTCGCAACTGGCACAGTTAAGCCGAGTGGCGATTATTTGCCTGGTGATCAGTGCGATTTGCCTGCTGTTCGCAGGGGCGAATTCCGTCTGGCCCCTTAGGTTGGCCGTGTTGATCGGCCTGCTGCCGGCGCTGGTCTCGCTGGAGTTTCTTTTAAGAGCGGTGCTGTCACTGTTTAGCCCGCGTCAGCCACGCCTCGAACCCCGCCTGATGGCGCAGAGTTTTATCGCTGGGCTGCTGCGTTGGCCGCCGCAACCCTTGCTCGCGTTGCAGCACGAGTTGCACAACCGCTTCGGTATCGATTTGCGCCAGATCTGGGCGTTTACCTACATGCGTCGGGCGTTTCTGCCGGTGCTGTTGGTGGTGCTGGCGGTAGGCTGGGCGCTGACCGGCGTGCATGAAGTTCCGCTGCAAGGGCGTGGGATTTATGAGCGTTTTGGCAAACCGGTGCAGGTCTTCGGCCCTGGCCTGCATGCAGGTTTGCCATGGCCGTTGGGCCGCGTAATAAGCGTGGAAAATGGTGTGGTGCATGAGCTGGCCACCAGCGTCAGTGACGCCGCCGCGCCGGAACTCGCCCCCGCCGAAGGCCCACCGCCGCTGATCGCCAACCGCTTGTGGGATGCCAGCCATGTAAATGACAAATCCCAAGTGATTGCCAGCAGCAGCGGCGACAAACAGAGCTTCCAGATCGTCAATATGGACGTGCGGTTTGTCTACCGCATCGGCCTCACCGACCAGGCCGCGCTTGCCGCCACCTATAACAGTGCGGATGTGCCGACCCTGATCCGCAGCACCGCCAGCCGCATTCTGGTGCATGACTTTGCCTCGCGCACCCTCGATGAACTGCTCGGTGAACAACGCACCAGCCTGGCCGACGAGATCGGCCGCGCGGTGCAGGCGGACCTGCAAAAGCTCGACAGCGGCGTGGAAATCCTCGCCACCGTGGTCGAGGCGATCCACCCGCCGGCCGGTGCCGCCAACGCCTATCACGGCGTGCAAGCCGCACAAATTGGCGCCCAAGCGTTGATCTCTCGCGAACGCGGCGCGGCCAGCGAACAAACCAACCAGGCCTTGCTCCAGGCCAGCACCGCGCGCGACCAAGCCCAGGCCACTGCGCGCGAAGTGAATGCGGGTGCCCAAGCGGCCGACCTGCGTTTTATCGCCGAACAAAAGGCCTACGCCACGGCTGGTCAGGCCTTCGTGCTGGAACAGTATCTGGGCCAACTCAGCCAAGGCCTGGCTCACGCCAAGCTGCTGATTCTGGATCATCGCTTGGGCGCCGATGGCGCGCCGACGATCGATCTGCGTTCTTTTACCTTGCCGGCCGATCCCTCGGTGCCGCGTAAAGCCGTTCAATAAGGAGTCTGTCTGTTGAGCGCTCATTCTCACGATCATCATCACGGCCATCACCACCACCCTCATCACGGTGACGAGCAAGCCGCCGGCCCATTCCCATGGCGGCGCATGGCCTGGGCGCTGTTGCTGGTGCTGTTTGCAGTCGCGGCCGCCAGCCTTGTGCAGGTGCGCTCCGGCGAGGCCACGGTGATTACCCGTTTCGGCAACCCATCGCGGGTGCTGCTGGAACCGGGCCTTGGCTGGCGCTGGCCGGCGCCGTTCGAAGCGGCGATCCCGGTGGACTTGCGCCTGCGCACCACCTCCAGCGGTTTGCAGGATGTGGGCACCCGTGATGGCCTGCGCATCATCGTGCAGGCCTATGTGGCGTGGCAGGTGCAGGGCGACGCGGAGAATGTGCAGCGCTTCATGCGCGCCGTGCAGAACCAGCCGGATGAAGCGGCGCGGCAGATCCGTACCTTTGTGGGGTCGGCACTGGAAACCACGGCGGCCAGTTTCGACTTGTCCAGCCTGATCAACACCGATGCCAGCCAGGTGCGCATCGCCGATTTCGAAGCGCAGTTGCGCCAGCAGATTGATCAACAATTACTCACCACTTACGGCGTGCGTGTGGCCCAAGTCGGGATTGAGCGGCTGACCTTGCCGTCGGTGACCCTCACCGCCACGGTCGACCGCATGCGCGCCGAGCGTGAAACCATCGCCACCGAACGCACCGCCGTGGGCAAGCGTGAGGCAGCGCAGATCCGTTCTGCCGCCGAGCGCGATGCGCGCATCCTCCAGGCCGACGCGACGGTGAAAGCCGCCGATATCGAAGCGCAATCGCGGGTCGAAGCAGCGCAGATCTATGGTCGCGCGTACACCGGTAATCCCCAGTTGTATAACCTGCTGCGCTCGCTGGATACCTTGGGCACCGTGGTCACGCCGGGGACCAAGATCATCCTGCGCACCGATGCGGCACCGTTCCGCGCCTTGGTGGACGGGCCGAAGGATGTTCAGCCATGACCGAGCGTGACAGCCCGGACAGCCCATGGATCCAGGCCGGGCGCCTGACCTTTCTGGCGCTGTACGCGGTGACCGTGTTGGCGGCGTTGGCCTGGGCGTTTTCCAATGTGCGCCAGATCGACCCGCAGAACCGCGCCGTGGTGCTGCACTTCGGCGCCCTTGACCGCATCCAGAATGCCGGGTTGTTGTTGGCGTGGCCGCCGCCGTTCGAGCAGGTGGTGCTATTGCCCGCAGCCGACCGAGTGATCGAGCGGCGTGTGGACAACTTGCTGCGTTCCGACGCGGCGACCCAGGCCGACCGCGTGGCCAGTTTTGCCACGCCGCTCAGTGATGCGCTGGCCGGCTCCGGCTACCTGCTGACCGGCGATGCCGGTGTGGTGCAGCTGGATGTGCGGGTGTTCTACAAAGTCACTGAACCTTACGCCTTTGTGTTGCAGGGCGACCATGTGCTGCCGGCCTTGGATCGACTGGTGACCCGCAGCGCCGTGGCCCTGACGGCAGCGCGTGACCTGGACACGATTTTGGTGGCGCGTCCTGAATTGATCGGCACCGACAACGGCGCCGCCGAACGCCGTGAGCGGTTGCGCGGCGATCTGGTGCAAGGCATCAATAAACGCCTCACGGAGTTGGCTTCCACAGGCTTGGGATTGGGCATCGCAGTGACCCGCGTCGATGTGCAATCGAGCCTGCCTGGCCCGGCAGTGAATGCCTTCAATGCCGTCCTCACCGCCAGTCAACAAGCCGATAAGGCCGTGGCCAACGCTCGCACCGAAGCTGAAAAACTCACCCAAAATGCAACCCAACAAGCTGATCGCCTGGTGCAAGTTGCCCACGCCCAGGCCAGCGAACGCCTGGCCAATGCCCAGGCGCAAACCGCAACCGTTGCCAGCCTGGCCCAGGTGAAAGACCCGGGCCTGTTGTTGCGCCTGTACCGTGAACGTCTGCCGAAGATTCTTGGCCAGGCCGGTTCCGTGACCACGGTCGATCCACAAGACGACTCCCGCTTGATCATCCAGGGAGCCGAACAATGAGCGCACCCATGCTGACCTCCGCCGAGCAGCGCAGTGCCGCCCGGCAATTGACCCTGGCCATGTTGGCCTTGGGCTTGCTGATACTGGGCCTGGTATGGCGCTGGCTGGCGCCGGACCAGACCGGTGTGAGCCAGTTGCTGTTGGGCGTGGCGTCCTTGCTGGTGGCCGTTCCCGTGATGCGTTCGGCCTGGTACAGCCTGCGCTTCCCCAGCCTGCATGGCATCACCGACCAATTGATCGCCCTGGCCATGCTCGGTGCTTGGGCTACGGGGGATTTGCTGACCGCCGCGCTGCTGCCGATCATCATGATTTTCGGCCACGTGCTGGAAGAACGCAGCGTGATCGGCTCACAGGAAGCGATCCATGCCCTCGGCAAACTCACCCGCAGCCATGCGCGGCGGGTGCAGGCTGACGGCAGCATTGTTGAAGTGGATAACGGCACGCTGAACACTGGCGATATCGTCGAAGTGCGCGCCGGTGATCGGGTGCCCGCCGATGGCGTGGTGCTGTCGGGCCAGGCGAGCCTGGACACGGCGCTGATTACCGGTGAGTCGGTACCGTTGGAAGCCAGCGCAGGGGTGCTGGTGTTTGGCGGCGCGATCAACCTCGACGGCTTGTTACGTATTGAGGTGACCCGCACCGGTAACGAATCCACCTTAGGCAAAGTCATCGCGCTGATGCAGAACGCCGAGCGTTCCAAGCCACCGATTACGCGGCTGCTTGAGCGCTATGCCGGCAGCTATATGGTGCTGGTGTTGTTGCTGGCGGCGGTGACCTGGTTTGTGACCAATGACGCCCAGGCGATGCTCGCCGTGCTGGTGGCGGCATGTCCCTGTGCGCTGGTGCTGTCGGCGCCGGCCACGGCGATTGCGGGAATTGCGGTGGCGGCGCGGCATGGGATTCTGATTCGCAGCTCGGCGTTTCTGGAGGAGTTGGCGGACCTGACTTCACTGGTGGTCGACAAGACCGGCACCCTGACCTTTGGCACCTTGCGTCTGCAATCCATCGAAACCACGGCGCCGGATCGGCAGGTGATGTTGAACCTGGCGGCCAGCCTGGGCTCGGCCAGCAGCCACCCGGTCAGCCGGGCGTTGGCGGGGTTGGCGACGCAGGAACAGATGCAAGTGTTGACGGACATTCGCGAACGCCAGGGGCTGGGCGTCGTGGCGCAAACCCAGCAGGGCGAAGCGGCCTTGGGCCGGCCAGAGTTATTCGAGCAACTGGGCATTGTCACTACGGCGGTGCCGAACCACGATGGCCCGATCGCCGGGCTGGCGCTGAACGGGCACTTTCTCGCCTGGCTGCTGCTGGCCGACAGTGTCAAACCGGAAGCACGCCAAGCCCTGCAAGAGCTGCGCGAGCTCGGCCTCGGTCGGCAACTGCTGCTCACGGGCGATCGTCAAAGCGTGGCCGACAGCCTCGCGCTGGAGGTGGGCATCAGCGACGTCGAAGCCCAGGCCCTGCCGGAAGACAAGCTCAACCGCGTGCTAGGGGAAATCGGCAGCGGTTTTCGCCCGATGGTGGTGGGCGACGGCATCAATGATTCCCTGGCGCTCAAGGCCGGTGTGGTCGGCGTGGCCATGGGCGCGGGCGGCGCGGATATCGCCTTGGCGTCGGCGGACGTGGTGCTGATCGGCAGCGACCTGCGGCGTCTGGGTACTTGTGTGCGCTTGAGTCGCCAATGCCGGCAGACGTTGCAGGTCAATGTGATCATCGGCTTGGGCTGGACCTTGGCCATCGTCGTGTTTGCGGCTTTCGGTTGGCTGGGTGCGGCGGGCGCGATGATTGCGGCGGTGCTGCATAACCTCAGCACCTTGCTGGTACTGGGCAATGCCGGGCGACTGTTGCGATTTCAGGAGCCACTGTTGAAGCTTGAGGAATAATGTTCAGAAATAGTTGAGAGGTGTTGTAACGCCGATGGGGGACCTCGCTCTAGTGGTGTGTCGAGACTGAACAATCCGTTCAGACCGACACCCACACTGACCCTTGAGGACTACAAAATGAACATCAAAAATGCCGTTTCCGGTGCTGCCCTGGCTCTCGCTGCCGCCACTATGTTTGCCGGTGTCGCCACTCAGGCACAGGCCGCCGACGCTACTGTTCATTGCTACGGCGTAACTTCCTGCAAAGGCATGAACGACTGCAAGACCGCTGAAAATGCCTGCAAAGGGCAGGGCTCCTGCAAGGGTCACGGTTTCAAGGCCATGACCAAGGCAGCCTGTGACGCCGCTGGCGGCAAAGTCGGCGAGTAATCGCAGCCGAGTGCTACCGCAGCGGTTTACCGTCCGCTGCGGACACTCTCCCAGGAGTGTCTTATGCCTACCCCCCTTGCGAGCCTCGGTTACGGCCTGGGTTTACGCAGTGAGTACTACCCGCAGATCCTTGAACAATCGCCGCCCGTGGATTGGTTTGAAGTGATCTCCGAGAATTATCTGGTCCAGGGCGGTAAAGCCTTGTACTACCTGGATGCGATAGCCGAGCGCTATCCCCTGGTGATGCACGGCGTGTCCTTGTCCATCGGCGGGCCCCATGCCCTCGATACCGATTACCTGAAGCAAATCAAACAGCTCGCCGAGCGCATCCAGCCGGCATGGATTTCCGATCACCTGTGCTGGAGCCGCGGCAGCGCCCACCAGTTGCATGACCTGCTGCCGCTGCCTTACACCGAAGAAAGCCTCTACCACGTAGCTGCCCGCGTGCGCCAAGTGCAGGACGTGTTGCAACGCCCTCTGGTGCTAGAAAATGTCTCCAGTTATGTGCGCTCCAAGGCCGACGAATTCACCGAGTGGGAATTCCTCAACGCGTTGGCTCACTTGTCGGGGTGCCAGTTGTTGCTGGACGTCAACAATGTGTATGTCAGCTCGCGCAATCACGGCTTCGACGCTTGGACGTTTATTCGCAACCTGCCACCTGGGAGTATCCGCCAGCTGCACCTGGCGGGGCATATGGACTACGGCGACTACGTGGTCGACACCCATGACCATCCTGTGTGTGACCCGGTGTGGGCGCTTTATCAACAAACGCTTGAACACCTGGGGCCTGTGTCGACGCTACTGGAGCGCGACGACCATTTCCCACCCTTTGAAGAGCTGCTCATCGAATTGAGCAAGGCCCGTGAGTTGGGCGCTAAGGCCCTGGCCAGGAGGCATTTATGCGCCTGACCGATTGGCAGTTGGCCTTCGAACAGCACCTGTTAGCCGACACACCGAACGCCAGCAGTGGCTTCGCCGCGACCTTGATGGGCGGGCCGACGCTGGATGTAGAGACGGGCCTGGCGATTTACCACAACGCCTATATCGCGCGGCTGCAGGAAGTGTTGCGGCATGATTTCCGCACTATCCATTATTGGTTGGGCGATGATGAATTCGCCTCGCTGACCAAGGCCTATGTGCGCCGTTATCCATCGGCCCATTACAGCCTGCGCTGGCTGGGTCAGCGTTTCCCGGCGTTTATCCTTGAGCATTTGGTGGCGGAGCAAAGTGCGCCGCTGGCGGAACTGGCGCGGTTGGAGTGGGCGTTTACCCTGGCCTTTGATGCACCGCAGGGCGAACGGCTGACGCTGAACGATATGGCGTTGTTGCCACCTGAAGAATGGCCGGTGCTGCAGATCACCCTGGCGCCATCGGTGCAGCAGGTGCTGTGTCATTTCAATAGCGTAGCGATCTGGCGCGCCAGCAAGGACGAGTCGGATTTCCCCGACAGCCAGCCGTTGAGCCCGCCACAGATCTGCCTGGTGTGGCGCCATCAGAATATTTGCCATTACCGTAGCTTGGAACCCGAAGAAGCCTGTGCCTTGGCGGGAATGGCGACCACTGGCTGGAACTTCGCCGAACTGTGCGCAGCGTTGGCAGTCAGTTACGCAGAGGGTGCACCGTTGCAGGCTATCACGTGGCTTAAACAATGGGTTCAGGACGGCTTGCTCGAGCGCCGGGCCTTATAGGCGAGCGCTATCAAATCGATAGCCTCCTACTTTGTCTTCGGATGGTCTACCCTCAAGCCAGGCGTCTGAAACACGGGGGGACTACTCATGCTCGCGCAACTTCCACCGGCCTTACAGAATCTTCAGCTACCGCTGCGTCTGCGACTCTGGGATGGCCATGAATTCAACTTGGGCCCCGAGCCCAGCGTGACCATCGTGGTGAAGGACCCCGCGGTTGTCAGCCAATTGACCCATCCCACGCTCAACTCATTGGGCGAAGCCTTTATCGAAGGCAAGCTGGAGCTGGAAGGCTCTATTGGCGAAGTGATCCGGGTGTGTGATGAGCTGAGTCACGCGCTGGTGCACGACGATGAACCCCGTCCGGTGCGCTCGATTCACGATAAGGCCACTGACGCAGCCGCTATTTCCTACCATTACGACCTGTCCAACGCGTTCTACCAGCTGTGGCTGGACCAGGACATGGCGTACTCCTGCGGGTATTTCGAAACCGGCAGCGAATCCATCGACCAAGCTCAACAAGACAAATTTCGCCACTTGTGCCGCAAATTGCGGTTGCAGGCCGGCGAGTACTTGCTGGACGTCGGTTGTGGCTGGGGCGGCCTGGCGCGTTTTGCCGCGCGGGAGTTCGGGGTCAAGGTGTTCGGCATCACCTTGAGTAAAGAGCAGTTGGCACTGGCCCGCGAGCGGGTGAAAGCCGAGGGCCTGGACGATCAGGTGGACCTGCAACTGCTCGACTACCGCGACCTGCCGCAAGACGGTCGTTTCGACAAGGTGGTCAGCGTGGGCATGTTTGAACACGTCGGCCACGCCAATCTGGCGGAGTACTGCAAGACGTTGTACGGCGCCGTGCGTGAAGGCGGCCTGGTGATGAACCACGGCATTACCGCCAAGCACACCGACGGTCGCCCTGTGGGCCGCGGCGCGGGGGAGTTTATCGAGCGTTATGTGTTCCCCAACGGCGAACTGCCGCACCTGGCGATGATGACCGCCGAAATCAGTGAAGTCGGGCTGGAAGTGGTCGACGTCGAAAGCCTGCGCCTGCACTACGCCCGCACGCTGGACCATTGGAGCGAGCGCCTGGAAGACAACTTGGAGGCAGCGGCGAAAAGGGTGCCGGAGCAAGTGCTGCGCATTTGGCGGTTGTACCTGGCGGGTTGCGCGTATGCGTTTGCGCGAGGCTGGATCAACCTGCACCAGATTCTGGCGGTGAAACCCCATGCTGATGGCAGTCACGAACTGCCGTGGACGCGGGAAGATATCTATCGCTGATCTACCGGGACGTTAGCGATCCAAATGTGTTGGCCTTTAGAGGATGGGTGAGATCAGCCGCGCGACCCGCATGCCCAGTTGTTGAAGACGGCGTGTCTCGCGGCTTTCTTCCTGGCTGACCTCATGGGCCAGCGCGAAATCGTCCAGCAGCATGTGCTCGACTTGTTTAGCGAACGCTTCGTCGACCGTCAGCAGCATCACTTCGAAATTTAGCCGGAACGAGCGGTTGTCCATGTTGGCGCTGCCGATGGCGCTGATTTCGCTGTCCACCAGCACCACCTTCTGATGCAGAAAACCAGGCGTGTAGCGGAATACGCGCACCCCGGCGCGCACGGCTTCGAACGCATAAAGGCTGGACGCGGCGTAAACGATGCGGTGATCGGGCCGTGACGGCAGCAACAGGCGCACATCTACACCACGCAGAACCGCCAAGCGCAAGGCGGCGAATACCGCCTCATCGGGCACAAAGTACGGGCTGGTGATCCACACGCGTTGGGTGGCTGCATGAATGGCTTCTACGAAAAACAGTGAGCAGGTTTCGTACGGGTCGGCGGGGCCGCTGGCGAGCAATTGGCAGAGCACGCCATCCTCGGGGTAGGCGTCCGGCAGAATCAATGGCGGAAGTTCCCGCGCGGCCCAGAACCAGTCTTCGGCAAACGACTCCTGCAAGCACGCCACCACCGGCCCGGTGACCTGCACATGCGTATCGCGCCACGGCGCCAGCGGCGGTTTTTTGCCCAGGTACTCATCGCCGACGTTATGCCCGCCGATAAACCCGGTGATGCCGTCCACCACCACGATCTTGCGATGGTTACGGAAGTTGACCTGGAAGCGGTTGAGCCAGCCGCTGCGCGTGGCGAATGCTTTGATATGCACGCCGGCTTCACGCAGTGAATGCACATAGCGATGAGGCAGGGCGTGGCTGCCGATACGGTCGTACAGCACGTAAATGGCTACGCCTTGAGCGGCTTTTTCCTTCAACAAGATGTGCAATTGGCGGCCCAGTTCGTCGTCGTGAATAATGAAAAACTGGAACAGCACGGCGGTTTTCGCGCTTCGGATGGCTTCAAAAATCGCGCTGAAGGTCGCGTCGCCGTTCACCAGCAGACGTACCTCATTGTTGGCCAGGCACGGCATGCGGCCCAGCTTGGGCATGGCGCGCAGCGAGGCGTAGGCGCTGGAGTGACGCGCAGCAAGGGCCTCCTCGACCCACGGGCGCCAGTTCAGTGCGGTGATTGCCTTGTGCATTTCCTGGTTGGCCTGGCGACGCGCCTGGATGTAGGCATCGAACGTGCTGCGACCAAAGATCAGGTAGGGGATCAGCGTGAGGTAAGGCATGAACATCAGCGACAAGGCCCAGGCGATCGAGCCTTGGGCGGTCCTGACGGTCAGCACCGCATGAATCGCGGCGAGGGTCCCGAGAAAGTGCAGCGTGGCAATGAAGTAGGCAAGCAGGTGCGGGCCAAAGAAATCCATGGACGACGGTACTCCAGGCAATCCAGTGCCTAACAGACCATGTCTGGTCACGAATGTCGCTATTTTATTTGCCGTGCAACACTGACGCTTTTACGGCGTCTAACGCCCACAATTGCCCAGGAGTTACCCGATGAATGCTCGTCTGCTAGGTTTGGCCATGGTTGTTGGTTTGTCGCTGCCCGTGGCAGCGCAGGCGCAGATGCTGGCGCCGGGCTTGTGGGAATTGACCACCAGCAATATGAAAGTCGATAACCAGGACCTGCCGGACTTGTCGCTGATCCTCGGTCAACTCAAGCAACAGATGACCCCCGAACAGCGTGCCATGCTCGAAAAACAAGGCATCAACATGGCAGGCAAAGGTGTGCAGGTGTGCCTTACACCGGCACAGGTCGCCTCCGATTCCATCCCCCTGACCGACCCGCAATCGGGCTGCAAACAGGAAGTGACCGACAAGACCGGCAACCAGTGGAAATTCCGCTTCAGTTGCCCGAAAGCCCAGGGCACTGGCGTGGCGACGTTCCAGAGCCAGAAGGAATTCACCACCACCGTCAACGGCACCTTCAATGCCACTGGCATCCAGCAGAAGGGCAGCCTGGACAGCCATGCCCAGTGGTTGGGTAACGATTGCGGTACAGTCAAGCCTCGCGCTTAACGCAGAAAATGCAGGGGTAAACCCTGACAGCTATCGACCACTTGGCCGTTGTGCCAGGCCAGGTGGCCGGATACCAGGGTGGTGCTGACGCTGTGGCGAAAGCTGCGTTCGGCGAAGGGCGTCCAACCGCAGCGGGCCAGGATCGGCTGGCTGCTGACGGGCTTTCCCTCGGGCTCGGGTTTGATCAGTACCAGGTCGGCCCAATAGCCTTCGCGTAAATAACCCCGGTCCGGGATGGCAAACAGGTCGGCGACGCGGTGGCTGGTCTTCGCTACCAGGGTGGTGATGGGCAGCAGCCCGTCCGCCACCAACTCCAGTAATGCCGGCAACGCGTGCTGCACCAACGGCAGCCCTGACGGCGCTTCGCGATACCCCATCTGTTTTTGCGCCCAGGTATGCGGCGCGTGGTCGCTACCGATCACATCCAGCCGGTTGCTCAACAAGGCCAAGCGCAAGGCATCGCGGTCGGCGCGGGTCTTGATCGCCGGGTTGCATTTGATCTGGTGGCCAAGGCGGTGATAGTCGCGGTCATCGAACAGCAGGTGATGCAGGCAGACTTCGGCGGTGATGCGTTTTTCGGCCAGAGGCTTGTCTTCGAATAGCGCCAACTCGCGGGCGCTGGTCAGATGCAATACGTGCAGGCGGGTCCCATAACGCTTGGCCAGTTCCACCGCAAAAGATGAGGAACGATAGCACGCCTCGGCATCGCGGATCAGCGGGTGCGCCACGGCTGGGATGTGCTCGCCGAAGCGTTCGTGCAGGCGCAGTTCGTTGGCCTGGATGCTCGGCGTGTGCTCGCAATGGGCCAACAGAATGGTCGGCACTTCGGCGAACAGGCGTTCCAGGATGC
Organism: Pseudomonas sp. RA_5y_Pfl1_P24; assembly: GCF_963970945.1. Classification (NCBI taxonomy): domain Bacteria; kingdom Pseudomonadati; phylum Pseudomonadota; class Gammaproteobacteria; order Pseudomonadales; family Pseudomonadaceae; genus Pseudomonas; species Pseudomonas sp. RA_5y_Pfl1_P24. The sequence goes on from NZ_CAXAOJ010000005.1 coordinate 27,303, forward strand.
GTGGATCGTCCACCAACATGTTGCCGGTCGAGGCGCCCATGAACACTTTGACCCCGGCCACCTCCCGCGGGTCGAGCGCGGCGACGGTGTCGAGGTTGTCGTTGCTCACGCCGAAGTGAAAGCCATAGTTGGCCACCGAGTGCAGTGCGGCGCGGCGTTTTTTATCGGCCAGGGCTTCCAGGTTCAGGGTGGCCGGATGGGTGTTGGGCATGTCCATGAAGCTGGTGATGCCACCGGCCACCGCGGCGCGGGATTCACTGTAGAAACTGCCTTTGTCCGGTGCCCCGGGGTCGCGAAAGTGCACTTGGTCATCAATCATGCCGGGCAGCAGCCATTGGCCTTGTGCGTCGATGGCCACGGTCGCGTTGCAGCCTTCGATGCTGCTGGCGATCTTCTCGATGCGACCATTGGCAACCCATACATCGGCGTCGAATGCCTGGCCTTCATTCACCAGGCGGGCGTTGCGGATCAGCAGGCGGCTCATGGTTCAGAACTCGTTTTGCAGGGCTTTGTAGCCGCGCACCAGATCGACATTGGTGCGTGCCACGTCTTCGGAGAACTCCGAGGCACTGACGCTCACCGGCGGGAATTGCGACAGGTCGGTATTGGGTCCGATGCGGGTGGTGGAGGGCACGTAGAACGCGGCGGGCAAGTCGCGCCCGTCGACCACCGAGTTGTGGCGCACCACGCAGCCGTCGCCCAAGGCGCAGTTGAACAGCACGCTGTTGAAACCGATGAACACGCGGTCGCCAACGCTGCACGGGCCGTGGACGATGGAGCGGTGGGCGATGGAAGTAAATTCTCCGATCGTCACCGCCGCGCCGGACTTGGAATGGATGACCACGCCGTCCTGGATGTTGGAGTTGGCACCGATGGTGATCGGGTCCATGGCGCCGCTGGCGTCGACTTCGTCGGCACGGATCACGGCGTAGGGGCCGACGAAGACGTTCTCGCCAATGATGACTTTGCCGCAGATGATCGCAGTTTTGTCGACGTAGGCGGATTCGGCAATCACGGGCAGATCGCCCGACGGGTTCTTGCGGATCATGGCTTGCCCAACGCGGCGCACAGGGTGTTGAGGTTGTATTCGAACAGTCCTGTGAAGGTGCTGGCCGGGCCTTCCGCGGCGAGGGCGTCTGAGTACAACGTGCCGCCGATCTGCGCGCCGCTTTCATCAGCGATCTGCTTGAGCAGGCGCGAATCCTTGATGTTTTCCATGAACACGGCTTTGACTTTGTCTTGGCGGATCTGAGTGATCAGCGCAGCCACTTCGGCAGCTGACGGCTCACGTTCGGTGGACAGGCCTTGGGGGGCGAGGAACTCAATACCGTAAGCCTGGCCCAGGTAACCGAAGGCGTCGTGGGAGGTGACGATGCGGCGGTTGCCGGGTGGCAGCGCGCCGAACTTGGTCTTGGCCTCGGCGAGCAGGCGGTGGATTTCTTTCAGGTAGGTTTGGCTGTTGCGCTGATAGTCGGCCTTGTTGACGGGGTCGGCAGCGATCAGCGCCTTGGTGATGTTGTTCACGTAGATTTCGGCATTGGCCAGGTTATGCCAGGCGTGTGGGTCGGGAATGGTTTCGCCGTCTTCATCCATGGTGTGAGAGATCACGCCTTTGCTGGCAGTGACCACGGTGGCTTTGGTTTCGGTGCTGGTTACCAGGCGGTCCAGCCAAGGCTCGAAGCCGAGGCCGTTCTTGATGATGACTCTGGCCTTGAGCAGCGCTTTGGCATCGTCCGGCGTTGGCTCGTAGGTATGGGCGTCGGCGTCGGGGCCGACCATATTGCTGATCTGGATGTGATCGCCACCGATCTGGTGAGTGATGTCATCGAGGATGCTGAAGCTGGTGACCACCTGAAGCTTGTCTGCGGCCTGAGCCGTCGATAAGGACAAGACGAGACTGAACAGCACGAGTAGAGCGCGCATCGGGAAACACCTCATTGGGATGACAGCAAGGGCGGGCGGCGCAGCAAGCCGTGCACCGGACCGAAGACAACGGACAGCAGATACCCGGCACCCGCCACCAGCACGATGGCCGGGCCGCTGGGTAACGAGTAGTAGAACGACAGCAACAAACCCAGCCACACCGACACGCATCCCAGCACTGCCGATACTGCGATCAACACGGGCAGGCGCCGGCTCCAAAAACGTGAAGCGATGGCCGGCAACATCATCAGGCCCACCACCATCAAGGCGCCGATGGCCTGGAAGCCGATCACGAGGTTCAGCACCACCAGGGTCAGGAACAGCCCGTGAGCCAGTGGGCCGAGGCGACTGACGGTTTGCAGGAACAGTGGGTCGAGGGTGTCCAGCAGCAGCGGCTTATAGATCACAGCCATGGCGATCAGGCTGAAACCCGTGACCCAGAGCATGCCAGTGAGGGTGGTTTGGTCCACGGCCAAGGCGGAGCCGAACAGCAGGTGCAGCAGGTCCAGGCGCTTGCCGGCGATGCCGAGGATCAGCACGCCGGTGGCGAGCGAGATGGGGTAGATGGCAGCGAGGCTGGCGTCTTCGCGCAGGCCTGTGCGACGTGTGATCCAGGCTGACAGGCCAGCCATGCTAAGGCCTGCGCCGAGGCCACCGATGGTCAAGGCGGGCAGGCTGAGCCCGGCAAACCAGAAACCCAGCGCGGCGCCGGGCAGAATGCCGTGGGCGACGGCGTCACCGATCAGGCTCATGCGCCGCAGGATCAAAAACACGCCCAACGGTGCGGTGCTGCAGGCGAGTACCAGGCCGCCAATCAAGGCGCGACGCATGAAGACGAAGTCGACGAAGGGCATCCACAGGTGGGCGGCGAAATGCATCAGGCCACCTGCATCTGAGGTTGCGGGCGGATCAGCTCTTTGCTCGGGCCAAACACGCAGCCGGTGCTTTTGATTTGCACCACTTGCTGGGTGTGCTGGCGCACGGACGCAAGGTCATGGCAGACGACGATCAGCGTGCGGCCTTGCGCTTGCCAGGCGTGGATGTGTTTCCAGCACAGCGCCTGGCCTTCTTCGTCGAGGGCGGCGTGAGGCTCGTCGAGCAACAACACGGGCGATTCGGCCAGGCTCATACGGGCGAGCAGGGCGCGCTGCAATTCGCCCCCGGACAAGGCCATCAGCGGGCGGTGCTCCAGGCCGCTGAGGCACCAGTCTTGCAATACCGCCTCAAGGCGCTGGCTACGTTGTGGCGGGGAGAGTTGAGTGCCCCAGAAACCGGCGGCGACCAATTCTTGAAGGCTGATGGGGAATTGGCGGTCGAGTTGTTGCTGCTGGGGCAGGAACGACAGGCCGCCACGGCGTGGAACGTCCACGCTGACTTTGCCCGCCAGAGGTTTCTGCAGGCCGGCGATGACCTTGAGCAGGCTGCTTTTACCGGTGCCGTTGGCCCCGATGATGCCGGTCAGGCTGCCTTTTTCCAGGGTGAGGTTTATGGCGGGTGTCAGCGGTTGGCCTGGGGCGCCCCAGCGCAAAGCGGTGCAGGTGATCATGCAGGGTTTCTCGTCCAGCGGCTTTCAGCCACGGCATCGTGCGCGTGCAGGCTTTCGGCGTGGATCACTTTCAGGTGGAAGGCTTTGACGGCATCCGAGCGTTTCAAGGCGAGGTTCACGCGGCGGGCGGCGTCTTCGCAGAACATCAGGTTCTGCCCATTGGCCAGGGCGAAGGCTTGTTCGTCCGCACGTTTTACAGCGGTTTGTACGGCGGTGCCGAGGGCGGCTTCGACCTTATCGATTAACTCTGCAATAGGTAATTGCTCGCCTTGCAGTTGGACATGCAATTGCGCATTGCTGCGCTGGCTGTGGGGCGTGGCGACGATGCCGCTGGCGCTGCCGAGCCAGCTCAACACGTCGTCGTGCCGCAACGGGGTGTTGCCGAAGTCTTCGACAAATTGCTGCTGAATCAATTGCCTGGCGAGGGCAGCAGAGCAGGGGCAGGTTGAGGAATAAATAACGTCAATTTTTAGTTCCACGTGGAACATCTGGTTTTCAAGACGCGCTTCGATACTGATCGGGTAGCGCTTCCATCCGGCCAAGGGGCTGACCAAGGCGGCGCGTTTCAGCAGCAAATCCGTGTGGATACGCAGGTAGGCGTTCTTAGATAAACCTTCATGACTGTCGAGAAACCGCTGCAGTACATTACGCAGATGTGCGGGCGTAAGGGACTGCTGGTCGAGCATTTCCAGCGCCAGGTACAGGCGTGACATATGAATGCCACGGGCGCTGCCATCGTCCAGGCTCACGCCAGCGTCGGCGGTGGCCGTCAGGTGCTGGCCGTTGATCAGGATCGGCAACGCGATGCCGCACATGCCCACCCAATCGAGTGGCAAGGCTTGGCGTGAAGCCTGCGCGGCGATATCCGGCAGAGTCAGCGCATTCATGAGCAGGTCCATCGTTGGAAATAAAAAGACATGTTATATTATAACTATTGAGTCGACGATGATTTTTCTGCTCCAGCCTTTTTTCAGTCATGTCGAGTAGGGACGCTCCTTTATTTGCGGTATTCGTATGCACAGACGTCAGCTCTTGAACCTGCTCTTGGCCAGCCCTCTTTTCACTCTGCCGTTTACGGCCCACGCCACGCAGATACGCAACGCCCGCTTGTGGCGCTCGGACGACAAGCTTCGGCTGGTGTTCGACCTCAGCGGCCCGGTGCAATACAAGACGTTTACCCTGAGCGCACCGGAGCGTTTGATCATCGACCTGAGCGGCGCCGGGCTCAGTGGTGATTTCACTCAGTTGGCGTTGAAGGACAGCGGGATCACCTCAATCCGCTCCGGGCATTTCGGCAAAAGCGATACGCGCATCGTGCTGGACCTGGCGTCGCCGATGCAGCTCAACAGCTTTCTATTGCCACCTCAGGACGGCCAGGGCCATCGCCTGGTACTGGACCTGACCAGCGCCACCCAGGCGCCTCGACAAATCGCCGCCGAACCTGCGCCGTTAGTGGATAAGGCGCACCCCAAGCGCGACATCATCGTGGTGGTCGACCCCGGCCACGGTGGCAAGGACCCAGGCGCCGTCGGCGCCAAAGGCCAGCGCGAGAAAGACGTAGTGCTGTCCATTGCCCAGTTGTTGGCCAAGCGTTTGAAGCGTGAAAAGGGCTTTGACGTGAAGTTGGTGCGCAACGACGACTTCTTCGTACCGCTGCGCAAGCGCGTGGAAATCGCCCACAAGCACAATGCCGATATGTTCATCTCAGTGCATGCCGATGCGGCGCCGCGGATCACCGCGTCAGGCGCATCGGTGTATGCCCTATCCGAAGGTGGCGCCACTTCAGCCACGGCGCGGTTCATGGCGCAACGAGAAAACGGCGCCGATTTGCTCGGGGCCACCCGCCTGCTGAACCTGAAGGACAAGGACCCCATGCTGGCTGGGGTGATTCTGGACATGTCGATGAATGCCACGATCGCCTCCAGCTTGCAGCTGGGCAGTTCGATTTTGGGCAGCTTGGAAGGCATCACCAGCCTGCATCAGAAGCGCGTGGAACAGGCTGGGTTTGCGGTGCTCAAGTCACCGGACGTGCCGTCGATCCTGGTGGAAACCGGGTTTATCTCCAATGCACGGGACAGTGCGCGCCTGGTTACCGTGCGCCACCAACAGGCGGTTGCGGAGGGTCTGTTTGAAGGCCTGAAAAAGTATTTCCAGAAGAACCCACCGATGAACAGCTACATGGCGTGGGTGCAGGAGCAGAAGAACGGTCAGGTCTAACAGCCGGTCATGCGGCTGCAGGTAAATTTGGCGCTGGCGCCGCCCGAACTGGAAAACCGGTTGAGGGTGGTCCAGCCCACGCGCCGCGTGTAGCCGACCCATGCCTCACCGTCCGATGCCAGCCCGGTAAAGAACGTCAGTTGCCCGTAACGGCTGTTGGTCTGAGCCCAATAGCGTTTGCCGATCACCTCGTACCCGCGCAAGTACGTGGTGCTGCCGACTGTCGCTACACTGTAGGCGTTACCCAAAGGGTCGACGCAGGCCAGCAGGTTGGCGCTGCGCGTGCAGTTGGCCAGCAGACTCGGCGCTTGGGCGCAGGCAGTTCCTGCCGCCACCAATAACAGGGCGCACACCCAGTATTTCATCGGGATTCTCAAGGTTGGGGAAGTGTTCAAGCATTGCGCCCTTCGTCGTGGCAAGCAAGACGGCATTGGCTTATTTGAGTTGTTATACTATAACATAAAAGCACAGCCTGGCTTTACCGGGCGGCCTGATGAGAATGTCCTGATGCCCAATCGTCTCCCCGTTACTGTGTTGTCCGGCTTTCTCGGCGCCGGTAAAAGCACGCTGCTCAACTACGTCCTGCGCAACCGTGAGAACCTGCGGGTGGCGGTGATCGTCAACGACATGAGCGAAATCAACATCGACGGCAGCGAAGTCCAGCGCGACGTCACGCTCAACCGCGCCGAAGAAAAGCTGGTGGAAATGAGCAACGGCTGCATCTGCTGCACCTTGCGGGAAGACTTGCTGGAAGAAGTCGGAAAGCTCGCCAAGGAAGGTCGGTTCGATTACCTGCTAATCGAATCCACCGGCATCTCCGAACCCTTGCCCGTGGCCGAAACCTTCACTTTTCGTGATGAAAACGAACAAAGCCTGGCCGACATCGCGCGCCTGGACACCCTGGTTACCGTGGTCGACGGGATGAACTTCCTGCTCGACTATCAGGCTGCTGAAAGCCTGGCCTCACGCGGCGAAACCCTCGGTGAAGAAGACGAACGCTCCATCACCGACCTGCTGATCGAGCAGATCGAATTCGCCGACGTGATCCTCATCAGCAAGATCGACCTGATCAGCAGCCGCGAACGCGAAGAGTTGATAGCGATCCTCGAGCGTCTTAATGCCCAGGCGGAAATCATCCCGATGGTCATGGGCGAAGTGCCGTTGCACAAGATCCTCAACACTGGGCGTTTCGACTTTGAACGCGCCGCCCAAGCCCCCGGCTGGTTGCAGGAACTGCGCGGTGACCACGTGCCGGAAACCGAAGAGTACGGCATCGCGTCCACCGCTTACCGTGCCCGCCGCCCCTTTCATCCGCAGCGTTTTTTCGACTTTATCGACCGGCCCTGGGTTAACGGCAAACTGCTGCGCTCCAAGGGCTTTTTCTGGCTGGCCAGCAAGCATCAGGATGCGGGCAGTTGGTCCCAGGCCGGCGGCTTGATGCGCCATGGTTTTGCCGGCCGCTGGTGGCGCTTTGTGCCGAAAAGCCAGTGGCCGCAGGACGAAGAAAGCGTCGCGGCGATCATGGGTAACTGGCAACCGAGCACCGGCGATTGTCGCCAGGAATTGGTGTTTATCGGGCAAAACATTGATTTCGCCCTGATGCGCGCCGAGTTGGACGCCTGCCTGCTCAACGATGAAGAAATGGCCGTGGGCGTCGAAGGTTGGCGCCTGCTGGCCGATCCCTTTGGCCCCTGGTATGAGGAGGCTGCCGCCTGATGCTGGCCCCGGTGATTCCCCTGCGCCCCGTGATTCGCCAGGCCTTTGGTGAAACGCCGCTGGCACTCTCTGACATTCTCGAAGACGGCGTGAACCTGGCGTTGTGGCAGCGCCAGTTGCCGCTGCACATCGCTGAGTTCGGCGCCTTGCTGGTGGCGCTCAATGAGCCGTTGGCCGATTCCATGGTCATTGAGCTCAACAACGAAGACGCCGTGCCCAACGTGCAGGGCTTGGCGTCCAGTTGCCGCGATCTTGAAGGCTATGAAGGCTTTGTCGCCGATGTATCGTGGCTGGTCAGCGCGTTTGCCTGCTTGCTGGGTGCCAAGCGCATTGGTGTGCGGCTGCGACTGTTGGACAAGGCCATGTGCCCGCGTTTTCACGTCGATCATGTGCCGGTGCGGTTGATCACCACCTATGCCGGCATCGGCAGCCAGTGGTTGCGCGAAGGCGTGATGGACCGTCGCAAGCTGAGCCAACCGGACGCGGAGCCCAGCGAGCGTATCGAACAGATCCACTGCGGCGAAGTCGCCCTGCTAAAGGGCACCAAATGGCATGGCAACGAAGGCAACGGTTTGATTCACCGCTCGCCAGCCCTCAAAGCCGATGAACGCCGCTTGATCCTGACACTGGATTGGCTCGCATAACCGCGTAGGATCAAACGCTCTACACGGTCCGAACGATGCCCTCATGCTCCAGAACATTCCTACCCACGTGATTGCCGGGGCCCTGGGCGCCGGCAAGACCAGCCTTATCAAGCACCTGCTCGCCCAGCGCCCGGCACACGAGCGCTGGGCCGTGCTGATCAATGAGTTCGGGCAGATCGGCCTGGACGCCGCCTTGCTCACTCAGGATGACGACGGCATTGCCCTGGGCGAAGTCGCCGGAGGCTGTCTGTGCTGTGTGAATGGAGCCCCGTTTCAGGTAGGGCTTGGTCGCTTGTTGCGCAAGGCCAAGCCTGACCGGCTGTTTATCGAACCGTCGGGCCTGGGCCATCCCGCGCAATTGCTCAAGCAGTTGCGCGCAGCGCCGTGGCAGGAGGTGCTGGCCGTTCAGCCTTGCGTGATGGTGTTGGATGCGCAGGCCCTGGCGGCAGGCAAACCCTTACCGCCAGCGCAACAGGAAGCGCTGGCCCGTGCAGGCCTGCTGGTATTGAACAAGGATGAAGCGCTGGACGCCGCACAGCGCCAGGCGATTGAGCGGTTGTTACCGGAATGTCCGCTTTACTGGACGCGTCAGGCCGGGCTGCCTCTGGAGCAATTGCCTGGCCTGCACGAACACGCGAGCAGCGCTGTGGATAACTTAGACGTGCCAAAAGGCCTGGCGCAAATGCCGGCCATCTGGAGCGATCCTACGTTGCCGATTTGCCTCAGCCAAGCCCAAGAGGGCGGCTGGAGTATCGGCTGGCGCTGGCACCCGAGCCAGCAATTCGATGCGCAGCGCCTGTATCAATGGCTCACACACCTTGAATGGCGCCGCGCCAAGCTGGTTATCCACAGCACAGAAGGTTGGGTTAGCGCCAACGCTGTGGATAACAGCCCGCTCGTCTGGCAACCCAGTGAGTGGCGTCGTGATTCGCGGGTCGAGTTGATTTTCAGCGAGCCACAGGACTTGGCCGCGTTGCAAGCTGCATTGGCGGCCTGCCGTTACTGACGGTTCTTGGTGCCGTGGTCCTGGCGCCACTGGCTCAGCTCGATCACCTCGGCGCTAGGCAGCGGCGTCTTGATCTCGAACGGGTAGGGCGCGAGTTCGATATGTGCACTGTGGGCGCCAAATTGGGTAATCGTCCCAGGATGGCGGGTTTCCCCGGTCACGGTGAACTCGAAATTGTAGATACGTGCCAGGCGCCGTCGACCGTTGGCATCCTTCACAAAACCGATGCGCTTGAGCGCCACCGCGCCGTCCAATAGTTCGATGTCGAGCTTGGCGCAATGCTGCTTGACCCGCTCCAGCGCCCGTTCGCGCAAGCCGTGGTTGTGCCACACCCAGGCGGCGCCGGTCGCCAGCAGCATCAACACGAAGATGTTTCCCAGGGTCAGCATGCGATGAACTCCAACAAAGTGAGAGCAGCTTAACTGTGTCGCCGGTCTGTCGTATAGGCCGTGTTTAGTCGCATACTGCGCGCCCAGAATTTCAACGGCTTGACGGAATCCCCTGCATGAAACGCACACCTCATCTGCTTGCGATCCAGTCTCATGTGGTCTTTGGCCACGCCGGAAACAGCGCCGCCGTGTTCCCCATGCAGCGGGTTGGGGTGAACGTCTGGCCATTGAACACGGTGCAGTTCTCTAACCATACGCAGTATGGCCAGTGGGCGGGCGAAGTGTTGGCGCCGCAGCAGATTCCGGCGCTGGTGGAAGGCATCGCCGCGATCGGCGAGCTGGGCAACTGCGACGCCGTGCTGTCCGGCTACCTCGGCAGTGCGGACCAGGGCAGGGCGATCCTCACCGGCGTGGCGCGCATCAAGGCCCTCAACCCCAAAGCCCTGTATTTGTGCGACCCGGTGATGGGCCACCCGGAGAAAGGCTGCATTGTGCCCCAGGAAGTCAGCGATTTCCTGCTGGACGAAGCCGCGGCCATGGCTGACTTCCTGTGCCCCAACCAGCTGGAGCTGGACAGCTTTGCCGGGCGCAAGCCGCAATCGTTGTTCGATTGCCTGGCCATGGCCAAAGCGTTGCTGGCGCGCGGGCCGAAGGCAGTATTGGTCAAGCATTTGGATTACCCCGGCAAACTGCCGGATGGTTTCGAAATGCTGCTGGTGACCGCCGAAGGCAGCTGGCACCTGCGCCGACCGTTGCTGGCGTTTCCGCGTCAGCCAGTGGGCGTTGGCGATTTGACCTCGGGGCTATTCCTGGCGCGCGTTTTGTTGGGCGATAGCCTCCTGGCCGCCTTTGAGTTCACCGCCGCAGCGGTGCATGAAGTGCTGCTGGAGACCCAGGCTTGCGCCAGTTACGAGCTGGAGCTGGTGCGCGCCCAGGATCGTATCGCCCATCCTCGGGTGCGTTTTGAAGCCACGGCCATCGGCCTGTAGGATCATTCCTGATTGAGCCAGGCAAAGGGCGTCCGTTAATATCGGACGCTTCTTCATCCCCTGTGTTTTTCAAGGAAGAACCATGTCCCCCTTATTCCCTTTGCTGCGGGCGCTAACCGCCCTGGTACTGATGTCGCTGCTGGCCGGTTGCAGTGTGAACGGCACTTACCCTGACGCCACCGAGCCTGATGCCGCCAAGCTGCGTTTCATCTCTAATACGTCCAATACCACCATCGACGTCTACGACGCTCAGCACTGTATGGGCCAGACCACTGGCATGCTGAATAATATTTTCCTGGTCGATACCCGGCGGCGTGTCGACATGTCCGTCCCCCCGCCAGCCAAGGCCAGGGGGTTGCTGGAGTTCAAGCTGGCGCCTGGCAAAGAGACGATGTTGATGATTAATACCAATGGGGGTAGCTACGTTTGCGGCAAAGCACTGAGCATCACGCCAAAGGCAGGGGAAGAGTATGAAGTGACCTTTGACATGGCGCGGGGGGTTTGCACGACTTCGTTGCAGCGCCTGGTCCGATCTAATGGCAAGGACGTGCGCATTCCACAGCCGATATTCGAGAACGGCATGCCATCGTGCGCAGGCAAAAGCCCGATATTCGGTAGGGTTATCCCCGTCACGCCACACCGTACCGCGTTGATCAACGCGATCGTTGAAACCCATATGCAGCTCATCACGTTGATGGAACCAGACACAGCGCAGCGCCCGCAAGCCACCGAAGAGGCGATCGCCGAGCGCAAGGCGAAATTTGGCCAATTCACTCCACCCGAGGCCTATTGGGCTGAGTACCGTCAGAACTATGCACGGGTGAATCAGGAGTTGGCCGGCCGCAAGGCGCGGACTCTTGAGCTTTATGAGAGGGTTTACCGCATGCGGCTGAGCGGCACCGAAGATGCCATTCTGGAGCAGTGGCAAAACCCGACAGACGCCGCCGTGGTAGAGCGCGTCAAGGCGAACGACAAGTTGATGGCGCAGTACTATCAGAACACCAGCAAAGCGGTGATGGTAGACATCGTTAACCATCACATTGAGCGCATGAGCCAGTTGGATCAGCGATTTGATGTGTGCGCCCACTACGATCAGTGCTGGCGGTTGTAGGGGCGGGGATTGTTCGCCCCTACAAGGGAAAAGGGCTTATAGGGCGTCCGCCTTGATTTCCTGGTAGCGCTTTTCCAGCTCCTGGCGGATCTGGCGGCGCTGCTGGGCTTGCACGAACCGGCGTTTGTCTTCGCTGTTGTGCGGTTGCAGCGGCGGTACGGTGGCCGGTTTGCGCTGGTCGTCCACGGCCACCATGGTGAAGAAGCAGCTGTTGGTATGGCGCACCGAGCGCTCGCGGATATTCTCGGTCACCACCTTGATGCCCACCTCCATCGAGGTGTTGCCGGTGTAGTTGACCGACGCGAGGAACGTCACCAGTTCGCCGACATGGATCGGCTCGCGGAAAATCACCTGGTCGACCGACAACGTGACGACATAGCGGCCGGCATAACGGCTCGCGCAGGCGTAGGCGACTTCGTCGAGGTATTTGAGCAGGGTACCGCCGTGGACATTGCCTGAGAAGTTGGCCATGTCAGGGGTCATCAATACCGTCATCGACAGCTGGGCGTTTCCGGGTTCCATAGCACACTCACGGGTTGTAGGCATTGGTTGGGGGGGCACCTCTGCAGGTGCTGGAATCTTTGCAGCGCCATCCCTAACGGGACGCCGGTGGGCGGCTTGCCGTCACGCTTCTACCGATCTGTTTCCATATCTTGCGCCGGCTTTCTGCCGGAAGTCGCGGTGTTAACCCGCGGCGGTCATGCCCAAGCGCATGAGCCGAGTGTTCGGCATGTATGGCGAATGGCTGCGCAGCATTCAGCCAAGGGCGACGGTGCGATGCTGGTGTCGATAATCCGCAAGATCATCCTGCAGGTGGGGGTGAACCTGGCGCTGGTGGTCGCGATCTTCTTTAACAGCAGTTTTTTTGCGGCGCGTATCGGCGGGTATCTGGAGGGTTGGATCAGTGATCCAAGCTGGCAGAAGGCGTTGATCTGGGGTGGGGCGTTGCTGTTGTCGCTGCCCTTCCTGATCGCGGCGTACCGCAAGCTCAAGGCGCTGTCGATGCTGCTGGCGGAGATGAGCGTGAAGCCGGAAATGGCCGGGCGGCATACTCAGCGCGTGCGGCGGGTGATTGCGGAGCTGATCCCAATCCTCTCGCTGCTGGTGATTTTCCTGCTATTGGCAGCCTTGTCGGCCAGTATCCTGCCGACCCACAAGTTGCTGGTGCTGATCGCCGTGGTCACGGCAGCGGTGGCGGCCCTGCTCTGGCGGTGGTGCATCCGCGTGCATACGCGGATGCAGGTCGCATTACTGGAGACGCTGGATAATCACAAGGATACGCCAGAGCACTCACACCGGCCTGGGTGTGGACTCAGCTTTCCAGCCAGACGTCCCGCGCCCAGTGCCACACCGATTCCCAGGTTTCTTCGGTGACAAGCTCTTCTTCGCCAGACCACAGCACTACCGTGCCGTCTTCCTCGACGCAGTAATAGTCGTCACCGTCCTGGCAGATCGGGATCATGCTGCGATCAACGCCGGCATCCCAAGCGTTTGCTGCCACGTCCGGCAGGTAGGTGTGGGATTGTGGGTCGGTGACAGTCACCGGCTCCAGGCTGCCGTACACCACGTCGCTGACGGTCAGCAGGAATTCCCGGAAGACAAACGGGATGTCGATGAACAGTTGTTCCTCGATTTCCACAATCTGATCTTCATCAGGCAGTTCCAGGGGAACCGGGACCGGTTCGTTGGCTTCACGCAATTGTTCGATGATTTCTTCCACGGCCGGGATCCTCTTGCTAGATGGCGCGGTTTATAGGGGCGTTTTATACAGTAGCTCGCTATAAGTGCAACCGTGAAATAGAAAACCCCGGACAGGTCCGGGGTTTTTTGTGACTGCCTGCTCAAGCGTGCGGGGATCAGCCGTTCTGGCGGATACCGGCGACCAGCCATGGCTGGTTCTCGCCTTGTGGGCGTTCCATGTTCCAGCTTTCGCTGAACACTTCACCCTGGTCGAAGCGCGAGGTCTTCGACACACCGCTGAACGTCAGTGTGGCGATGGTCTTGTCGGCGCGATCATCCACGCCGTCCAACTGTACGCGCAGGTCTTCAATGTAGGTCGACTGGAAAGCGTCGCCCAGGTCGGCACGTTCGCGCTTGAGGAACTCCAGCAGTTGCGGGGTCACGAACTCGGCGATCTTGTCCATTTCGTTGGCGTCCCAGTGCTGCTGCAGGGACTGGAAGTGGCTGCGGGCCGCTTCGACGAAACGTTCTTCGTTGAACCAGGCCGGTGCGTTGATCACCGGGCGGGCTGCAGCAGGTGCTGCCGAACCACCGAAGATCGAACCCATGGCTGGTTTTTGCTCGAACGCTTCACGCTGCATCGGCGCGCCGGCGGGAGCCAGGTGCTCCTGCTGCTTGCGGCGACGGGCAGCGATAAAGCGGAAGATCATAAAGGCGATGACCGCCAGGATCAGCATGTCGAAAATCTGCATGCCCTCGAAGCCGCCCCCCATGAACATGGAAGCGAGCAGGCCACCGGCGGCGATACCGGCCAGAGGGCCTAACCAGCGCGAAGCACCGCCAGCCTTGGCAGCAGCGCCCGCAGCACCGGCTGCGCCTGCGGTAGCCGCAGCACCGCCGGATGGAGCCATTTGGCTGGTCTGGTGAGTCGGTGCTGCCCCCGAACTTTTGCCGCCACCGAAGCGCTTGGCGTTGGCGTCGATGCTCATCGTCAGGCCGATGCACAACGCCATGGCGATGCTAAGAAAACGTTTCATAAAGGGAATTCTCATTTGTGGATTGCACGCGCGCCATGTTGCACAGGTGCAGTGACAGTGGCTAGCGACATAATGTTTCGGGCTTTTGCGTAGGACCGGCTCAGAATGGTCTGTAGGACTTATTACAGATATTGGCCCGCGCTTGCTAAAAACAAGGGCGGGCCAATCACCTTCATGTAGGCAGATGTTTCAAATGGCTTCGAGCTTCGCGTAACCCATCATCAGCCACTTGCTGCCTTCGGCGAAGTTCACCTGTACCCGCGCCTGGGCACCCGCGCCCTCGAAGTTGAGGATCACGCCTTCGCCGAACACCGAATGCCTGACCTGCTGGCCAAGGCTGAACTGGGTTTCCGGAATTTCTGAGCCGGCGAACAGGCTGCTGGCGCTTTGCTGCTGGCCTCCGCCGAACGGGCGGCTGACGCTGTTGGAGAGGCGCACTTCCTGAATCAGACCCTTCGGCACCTCACGTACGAAGCGCGACACCTTGTTGTAGGTCTCGCTGCCGTACAGGCGTCGGGTTTCGGCGTAGGTCATCACCAGGTTCTGCATGGCGCGCGTGATGCCGACGTAGGCCAGGCGACGTTCTTCCTCTAGACGGCCAGGTTCTTCCAGGCTCATCTTGTGGGGGAACAGGCCTTCTTCCATGCCGACCAGGAACACATACGGGAATTCCAGGCCCTTGGCGCTGTGCAAGGTCATCAGCTGGATGCTGTCTTCATGCTCATCGGCCTGGGTGTCGCCGGCTTCCAGCGACGCATGCCCGAGGAATGCGGCGAGCGGAGTCAGCTCTTCGTCTTCCTCGGTGTTTTCGAACGCACGGGCGGCGCTCACCAGTTCCTCAAGGTTTTCTACCCTGGCCTGGCCTTTCTCGCCTTTTTCCGCTTCGTGGTAGGCGATCAGGCCGGACTGTTCGATCACGGTCTGAGTCATCAGGTGCAGCGGCATTTCCGCGCATTTGGCCGACAGGTTCTCGATCAGCTCGACAAACACGCCCAGTGCGCCCGCTGCACGACCGGTCAGGCCTTTATTGGCGATCAGCAAGCGCATGGCTTCCCACATCGACACATCGGCATGGCGAGCGTGGTCGCGAATCGCCTCGACGGTTTTCTCGCCGATGCCACGCGCCGGGATATTGATGACGCGCTCCAGCGCCGCATCGTTGCCACGACCTTCCAGCAAACGCAGGTAAGCCATGGCGTTCTTGATTTCGGCACGCTCGAAGAAGCGCTGGCCGCCATAGATGCGGTACGGGATGCGCTCGCGCAGCAAGGCTTCTTCCAATACCCGCGATTGGGCGTTGGAGCGGTAAAGAATCGCGATGTCGCTGCGCGCCAGGCCGGTTTTCAGCGCGCTTTCGATGGTTTCTACCACGTAGCGTGCTTCATCGTGCTCGTTGAACGCGGCGTATAGGTTGATCGCTTCGCCTTCGCCGCCGTCGGTCCACAGCTCTTTGCCCAGACGCCCGGTGTTATTGGCGATCAAGGCGTTGGCTGCCTTGAGGATCCCGGCTGTGGAGCGGTAATTCTGCTCCAGGCGGATGGTGACCGCGTCCGGGAAGTCTTCGGAGTACTGGTAGATGTTTTCGATTTTCGCGCCACGCCAGCCGTAGATCGACTGGTCGTCGTCACCCACCACCATCAGACTGTCGCCACCTTTGGCCAGCAGGCGCAACCAGGCGTACTGCACGGCGTTGGTGTCCTGGAACTCGTCCACCAGAATGTGTCGGAAGCGTTTCTGGTAATGGGCCAGCAACCCTGGGTTGTCGCGCCACAGGTCGAGGGCGCGCAGCAGCAGCTCGGAGAAGTCGATGACCCCGGCGCGCGCGCAGGCGGCCTCGTAGGCTTCATAAATGCTGCGCATGGTGGCCAGGAACAAGTCGCCGCTGGCCTGGATATGTTGCGGGCGCAGGCCTTCGTCTTTCTGGCCGTTGATAAACCATTGCGCCTGGCGCGCCGGCCAACGCTGTTCGTCGAGGCCCAGTTCACGGATCACCCGCTTGACCAGGCGTTGCTGGTCATCGCTGTCGAGGATCTGGAAGGTCTGGGCCAGGCCCGCTTCCTGCCAGTGGGCGCGCAACAGGCGGTGCGCCAGGCCGTGGAAAGTGCCTACCCACATGCCGGCCGGGCTGATGCCCATCAACTGCTCGATGCGGTGGCGCATCTCGGCCGCGGCCTTGTTGGTGAAGGTCACCGACAGGATGGAATGCGGGGACGCGTTCTCGACCTGGATCAACCAGGCGATACGGTGCACCAGCACTCGGGTTTTACCGGAGCCAGCACCGGCCAGGACCAACTGACGGCCAACGGGGGCTGCTACGGCCTGGCGTTGGGCATCGTTGAGGGAGTTAAGCAAAAGAGAGAGATCATCGCGCATCGGCGCATTCTATGGCCCACGGGAGAGTGGGGCAAATACCAATGCCGGGTGGTCGACGTAAAACAGTCGGGGTGATGACCGGTCGGTCAACGGTCGCAGCCCGCGCAGCGTCTCGTTCAAGCCGTCTGGCTCCGGAGTTTGCGCTGCCTGAGCGTGCGGATTTTATGACGTGGAGCAGTTTGGCCGGAGCGCTTGCTTGTGTATGCTCCGTCGACGTTTCGGGCTCACCATTATAAGAACACTGCCTATGACCCTCAGCACCGATCTGCTCGGCCCCTCGGCGGCGCCCGCGCAGGTTCTTCGCAAACACTACGCCACCGAGATGGCGGTCGAGCGCACGCGCCTGCTGTATCAAGGCTCCCTGCTGCCGACCCTGTTGATGCTGGTCAATGGCCTGGTCTGCGCCTGGCTGCTCTGGAACCCCAAGCAATACCTCTTGGACAGCATCTGGCTGGTCTGGCTGCTGGCCCTGGTGGCGATGCGCGTGATCCAGGTGGCGGCGTTTGATTCAGCCATGCCCAGCCGCCAGGCCCAGCCGATATGGCGACGCGTGTTCATGCTCGGCTCGGCGGTCAGCGGCCTGACCCTGGCTATTGCCGCCATCGCGCTGGTGCCGGCGGACAGCTTTATGCAACAGGCCTGGGTGTTTGGCCTGATTGGCGCCGCGACGCTGTCGGCCAGCGTGGCCTATGCCGTGAGCCTGCCGGCGTTTTTGTCTTTCGCCTTGCCGTGCCTGGTGCCGGCGATCATCTACCTGTTCTGGAGCGGCGACCCGCGGCAGCGCGGTTGGGGTGTACTGGGCCTGATCCTGCTGGCATCCTTGAGCCTGGTGGCGTGGCAGGTCAATCGCCTGATCCAGCGCGGGCTGCTGCGACGCTTCCAGAACCAGGCGCTGATCGAGCACCTGCAACAGGCGCAGCAGCGCAGCGAACAACTCAATCAGGAGTTGGTGCGCGAAGTCGAACAGCGCCGCCAGGTCGAGCAGGAACTGCGTGACGCGCAAATCGGCCTGCAGGACCGCGTGGCGCAACGTAGCCAGGAGCTGGACGCCGCCAGCCTGGCCCTGAATAAAAGCGAAGCGCGCCTGGCCATGGCCCTGCAAGCCAGTGAACTTGGCCTGTGGGACTGGAACCTGCAAACCGACGAAGTCCACCACACCCAGCTCAAGGAATTGTTCGGCCTGGAGTCGGAGTACGTCACGGCGATGCTCGGCCATCTCAAGCCGCGCCTGCATCCCGAAGACCTGCCGCTGCTCAAGCGCGCCCTGGTGGAACACCTTAAGGGCCGCAGCGAGGACTATCAGGTGGAGTACCGCGTGCGCCACGGCGATGGGCACTGGGTATGGATCGAAGACCGTGGCCGTGCCGTGGAGCGCACGGCCAACGGGCGAGTCACGCGCATGCTTGGCACGCGCCGCGATATCAGCGCCGGCAAGGCGCTGGAGGAACAACAGCGCCTGGCGTCGACCGTGTTCGAGGCGGCCAGCGAAGGTATCGTGATTCTTGACCCGGACTACAAGCTGGTCGCCGTCAACCAGGCGTTCAGTCGTGTGACCGGTTTTGAAACCGGCGACATGATCGGCCGCAATGTCGTGGAGCTGCCCAGCAGTCGTGATGCCCGCCGCCACTTCCCGGTGATCCGCCAGGCGCTGCTCAGCCACGGCACCTGGCAGGGCGAGCTGGTGGAAACGCGTAAGAACGGCGAGCTGTACCCGCAGTGGCTGCAATTGAACGTGGTGCGCGATGTTCGGGGGAAAGTCAGCCATATCGTGGGTTTCTTCGCCGATCTCTCGGCCAGGCGTGAGTCCGAAGAGCGCATGCGCTACCTCACCCACTATGACGAATTGACCGGCCTGGCCAACCGCTCGCTGTTCCGCGAACGGCTGCGCGAGGCTCATCAGCGCGTGCGTCAGGGCGGGCGCAGCCTGGCGCTGCTGCATATCAACCTGGACCGCTTCAAGCTGCTCAATGACAGTTTGGGCCATGAAGTCGCCGACCAATTGCTGCAGAAAGTGGCGCGCCGCCTGATCAACGCCTTGCCCGAGGCCGACACCATCGCACGCCTGTCCGGGGACGAGTTCGCCGT
Organism: Pseudomonas sp. RA_5y_Pfl1_P24; assembly: GCF_963970945.1. NCBI lineage: Bacteria > Pseudomonadati > Pseudomonadota > Gammaproteobacteria > Pseudomonadales > Pseudomonadaceae > Pseudomonas > Pseudomonas sp. RA_5y_Pfl1_P24. The sequence continues at coordinate 46,019 of NZ_CAXAOJ010000005.1, forward strand.
GTTATTCGACGCTTATGGCAACCTCTCGAGCCTGGCGCGAGTCGCCACACGACTGTTGGCCAAGCTGCGCGTGCCGGTGACGGTGGATGGGCATGAGCTGGTAGTGAGTGCTTCGATGGGCGTCAGCCTGTTGCCGGACAATGCACGGGAAATTTCCGCGCTGGTCAGTCAATCGAACATGGCGATGCAGCACGCCAAGCATCTGGGCGGTAATAATTTCCAGTTCTACACCGACAGCCTGCAAGCCAGCACCCTGGAGCGCTTACAGCTGGAAAACCACTTGCGCAAGGCCATCGAGGAGCGCCAGCTCATGGTGTTCTACCAACCGAAACTGTGCCTGGCCACCGGTAAGCTGAATGCTGCCGAAGCGTTGATCCGCTGGGAGCATCCGCAGTGGGGCATGGTGCCGCCGGGGGACTTTATCGGCCTGGCCGAAGAGACCGGCCTGATCGTGCCACTGGGCGAGTTCGTGCTGCGCGAGGCCTGCTGGCAAGCCTGTGAATGGCAGCGTCAGGGGTTGGCGCCGATTCGAGTGTCGGTGAACCTGTCGGTGCATCAGTTGCGCCAGGGCAAGGTGGTCAGCCTGGTGCGTCAGGTGCTCGAAGAAACCGGGCTGGCCCCGCAATACCTCGAGCTGGAGCTGACCGAAAGCCAGTTGCTCGACAGCGTTGAACACATCATCGCGACCTTCCAGCAACTGCGCGACCTGGGCGTGAAGTTGGCCATTGATGATTTCGGTACCGGTTATTCGTCCCTCAGCTACCTCAAACGCATCCCCGTGGACTACGTGAAGATCGACCAGAGCTTTATCCGTGGGCTTGGCCAGGGGCGTGAAGACGCGGCCATTACCCGGGCAATCATTGCCATGGCCCATGGGTTGGCGCTCAAAGTGGTGGCCGAAGGTGTGGAGGATCAGCAGCAGCTGGATTTCCTGCGAGGGGAGCAGTGTGACGAAGTGCAGGGCTATTTGATCAGCCGGCCGATGCAGGCCGAAGGGTTGGCAGATTTGTTACGGAAAAATGCAGATTTTCCTGAGTGACGCCAAGGCCGCCCCTGTGGCTACAACTTGGCCGCCCTTAGATTCAAAGGGGAGCAGGGCGATTTAGTGATGCTTCGGACGGGCAAAACGACAATTCTTGTAGTATAACTACAAGATTGCTACATCCTTGGCCCTGCCCATAACAAGAGTCCTGCCCTTTGAACCTGTTGCAACATATCGCCCAGTCGCGCCACCTGTTACGCAAATCGGAACTCAAGGTTGCCGATCACGTGCTGCTTGACCCTGCGGCTGTGATGCACAGTTCCATGGCCGACCTGGCCCATAGTGTGGGCATCAGCGAGCCGACCATCGTGCGCTTCTGCCGCGCCATCGGTTGCTCCGGGTTCCAGGACTTGAAACTCAAGTTGGCCCAAAGTTTGGCCGCCGGTGCCAGCTTCGGGCAATTTGCGATTCACGAAGACGATTCCGTCGCCGACTACAGCCTGAAAATCTTCGACACCACCCTGCACACCCTGATGGAAGTGCGCGAGAAGCTCGACCCGGTGGAGTTGCAAAAGGCCGTGACCGCTATGTCCCAGGCCCAGCGTGTCGAGTTCTACGGTTTTGGTGCTTCGGGCGCAGTGGCCGCTGACGCCCAACACAAGTTCTTCCGCCTGCTGCTCACCGCCGCCGCCTACAGTGACCCGCATATGCAGGCAATGTCGGCGGTGACCTTGAAGCCTACCGACGTCGCCATCTGTATTTCCCAGTCGGGCCGTTCCAAAGACCTGCTGATCACCGCCAATCTGGTGCGTGAAAGCGGTGCGACCCTGATCACCCTGTGCCCGAGCCAGACGCCGTTGGCGGAACTGTCTACGGTCAACCTGGCAATCGACGTGCATGAAGACACTGAGATTTATACGCCGCTGACCTCGCGTATCGCCCACTTGGTGGTGATTGATGTGTTGGCAATGGGCGTGGCCATGGCGCGCGGGCCGAGCCTGGTCAACCACCTCAAGAGCGTGAAGCGCAGCTTGCGTAGCCTGCGGTTGTCGCCCAAGTCGGTCAAAGCCCTCGACGATTGATTCAAAGTCACACTCGGTCAAATGTGGGAGCTGGCTTGCCTGCGATAGCGGTCTGCCAGTTACCACATCACTGACTGAGCCACCGCTATCGCAGGCAAGCCACACACATTGGATTTGCGTCAGTTTTAGAAGATTCATCGTCCTGTAACCCCCGCGCCGCCAAACCGTCATCCCCTGCGCCCATCCTGTACTCCCCGCACTCGCATTGGGAGACTCGAAATGGCCCGGCCCTACGAAGAAAGCAACAGCACCGTAAAGACCCGTCGTCAGCAGGAAGACCAACGCCGCATGGCGTTCCGTCGCGCAATCGAAGACCGTTGCGAGGAGCGCCAATTGCTCCAGAGCATCAGTGACTACCCGGAACTCCACTGGCAGGCACCCGCGGCTGCCCAGCGAACCGCTCAGCCAGTGCGCTGATCTGCACCCGTTCGCTGCGAATAAAGCCCAGGAACGCATGGGCCACCGGTGACAGGCGCTTGGCCTTGGCCTGCACCAGGCACCAACTGCGGTACAGCGGCAGCTCTTCCACCGGCAGCTCCTTGAGCCCGCCGGTGGCCAGTTCCATGTTGACCGCGTGGCGCGTCAGCAGGGCCACGCCCAATCCCGCGCATACACATTCGCGCTGCGCCTCGGCCGAGGCGACTTCCACCGTCTGGGTGAAGTGCACACGTTTCTCCTTAAAGTACTCTTCGCAAGCCATCCGCGTGCCGGAACCCGGTTCACGTAGCAGCAGCGTGTAAGGTTCCAGATCTTGCAGGCGCAGTGGGCCTTGCAGGCTCAAAGGGTGGTTGGGGGGCGCCACGGCGACAATCGGGTTGTTGAGGAATGGCAGGAATTCCAGGCCCATGTCCTGGGGCACCATGGACATGATCACCAGATCGTCGCGGTTGTCGGAAAGCCGGCGGATCACCTGGGCACGGTTGACCACCGTCAGGTGCAACTGCACCTCAGGGTGCTGGCGCTTAAAGGCAGCAAACAAATGCGGCACAAAGTATTTGGCGCTGGATTCCACGGCCAGCTTCAGTTGGCCCTGCAGCGAGCCCTGCATGTCCGACAGCTGCATATCGAGGTTCTCCAGCCGTCCGAAGATATCGCGACTGGCCCGTTGCAGCGCTTCAGCGGCCTCGGTCATGTAGAGTTTTTTGCCGACATAATCGAACAGCGGCTGGCCGATCAGCTCTTCCAGCTGACGAATTTGTAGGCTCACGGCGGGCTGTGTGAGGGACATTTCCTCGGCGGCGCGGCTATAAGAGCGCAAATCACACACTTCATGAAAGATCTGCAGCTGACGCAATGTCAGTCGCATCAATGACTTACGCATGTTTAGCTCTCCTCATCCCAAGCCAGCCGAACAACTATAAGTCTTTACTTATGCATGACCCAATAATTATTGATTTTTGTTAATCCCTCTATGGGCTTAGGGTGTGTCTTGCGACTGTCATGAAACATTTGGTCACGCGACGACCCAGCTCCTGTGGGTCGAAGAACGCAGCAATCGGCTCAAGGGAATTTCCAAGTGATAAAAAAGATCCTGATCGCCAACCGTGGTGAAATTGCCGTACGAATCGTGCGTGCCTGCGCCGAGATGGGCATTCGCTCGGTCGCGGTCTACTCCGACGCCGACCGCCATGCGTTGCACGTCAAGCGTGCCGACGAAGCCCACAGCATTGGTGCCGAGCCACTGGCCGGTTACCTGAACCCGCGCAAGCTGGTGAACTTGGCGGTGGAAACCGGTTGTGATGCGCTGCATCCCGGCTATGGCTTCCTGTCGGAGAACGCCGAACTGGCGGATATCTGTGCCGAACGCGGGATCAAATTCATCGGCCCGTCCGCTGAAGTGATCCGTCGCATGGGCGACAAGACCGAAGCGCGCCGCAGCATGATCAAGGCTGGCGTACCGGTCACGCCCGGCACCGAAGGCAACGTCGCCGACATCGCCGAAGCCCTGACTGAAGGCGACCGTATTGGTTACCCGGTGATGCTCAAGGCCACCTCCGGCGGTGGCGGTCGTGGTATCCGTCGTTGCAACAGCCGCGAAGAACTTGAACAAGCCTTCCCCCGCGTCATCTCCGAAGCCACCAAGGCGTTCGGCTCGGCGGAAGTGTTCCTGGAAAAATGCATCGTCAATCCCAAGCACATCGAGGCGCAGATCCTCGGTGACAGCTTTGGCAACGTGGTGCACCTGTTCGAGCGCGATTGCTCGATCCAGCGCCGCAACCAGAAGCTCATCGAAATCGCCCCAAGCCCTCAGCTGACCCCGGAACAGCGCGCCTACATCGGCGACCTGTCGGTGCGCGCCGCCAAGGCCGTGGGTTACGAGAACGCCGGCACCGTGGAGTTCCTGCTCGCGGAGGGCGAGGTGTACTTCATGGAGATGAACACCCGGGTGCAGGTGGAACACACCATCACCGAAGAAATCACCGGGATCGACATCGTCCGCGAGCAAATCCGTATCGCCTCCGGGTTGCCGCTGTCGGTGAAACAGGAAGATATCCAGCACCGGGGTTTCGCGTTGCAGTTCCGCATCAACGCCGAAGACCCGAAGAACAACTTCCTCCCAAGCTTCGGCAAGATCACCCGTTACTACGCCCCCGGCGGTCCTGGCGTGCGCACCGACACGGCGATCTACACCGGCTACACCATCCCACCGTTCTACGACTCCATGTGCCTGAAACTGGTGGTGTGGGCGTTGACCTGGGAAGAAGCCATGGACCGCGGCCTGCGTGCCCTGGACGACATGCGCCTGCAAGGCGTGAAGACCACCGCCGCCTACTACCAGGAAATCCTGCGCAACCCGGAATTCCGCAGCGGCCAGTTCAATACCAGCTTCGTTGAAGCCCACCCTGAGCTGACCAACTACTCGATCAAGCGCAAACCCGAAGAGCTGGCCCTGGCCATCGCCGCCGCCATCGCCGCCCACGCAGGCTTATAAATAAGCAGCTGCAAGTTGCAAGCGGCAAGCTACAAGTTAAAGCGCATCAGCCTTTACTTGCAGCTTGTAGCTTGAAACTTGCAGCTATGAGGAGATCCGAATATGACTAAGAAAATCTTCGTAACCGACACCATCCTGCGCGACGCCCACCAATCGTTGCTCGCGACCCGCATGCGCACCGATGACATGCTGCCGATCTGCGACAAGCTCGACAAAGTCGGCTACTGGTCCCTGGAAGTCTGGGGCGGCGCGACCTTCGACGCTTGCGTACGTTTCCTCAAAGAAGACCCGTGGGAGCGCCTGCGCAAACTGCGCGCCGCGTTGCCTAACACCCGCCTGCAAATGTTGCTGCGTGGCCAGAACCTGCTGGGCTACCGCCATTACAGCGACGACGTGGTCAAGGCGTTCGTGGCCAAGGCGGCAGTCAACGGCATCGACGTATTCCGCATCTTCGACGCCATGAATGACGTGCGTAACCTGCGCGTGGCCATCGAAGCGGTGAAGGCCGCCGGCAAACATGCCCAGGGCACCATCGCCTACACCACCAGCCCGGTGCACACTGTCGAAGCGTTTGTGGCCCAGGCCAAACAGCTCGAATCCATGGGGTGCGACTCGATTGCGATCAAGGACATGGCCGGCCTGTTGACCCCGTACGCCACCGGTGAACTGGTCAAGGCGCTGAAAGCCGAACAAAACCTGCCGATCTTTATCCACTCCCACGACACCGCCGGTCTGGCCGCGATGTGCCAACTCAAGGCCATCGAAAACGGTGCCGACCACATCGACACCGCCATTTCCAGCTTTGCCTGGGGCACCAGCCATCCGGGTACCGAGTCGATGGTCGCCGCCCTTAAGGGCAGTGAGTTCGACACCGGCCTGAGCCTGGAACTGCTGCAAGAGATCGGCCTGTACTTCTATGCCGTGCGCAAGAAGTACCACCAGTTCGAAAGTGAATTCACCGCCGTCGACACCCGTGTGCAAGTCAACCAAGTGCCGGGCGGGATGATTTCCAACCTGGCCAACCAGTTGAAAGAGCAGGGCGCCCTCAACCGCATGAGCGAAGTGCTGGCCGAAATCCCGCGTGTGCGTGAAGACCTTGGCTTCCCGCCGCTGGTCACCCCGACCTCGCAGATCGTCGGCACCCAGGCGTTTTTCAACGTGCTGGCCGGTGAGCGCTACAAGACCATTACCAACGAAGTGAAGCTCTACCTGCAAGGCGGCTACGGCAAGGCGCCGGGCACCGTGAATGAGAAACTGCGTCGCCAGGCCATCGGCAGTGAAGAGGTCATTGACGTACGCCCGGCCGATTTGCTCAAGCCGGAAATGACCAAGCTGCGTGGCGAAATCGGCGCGCTGGCCAAGTCTGAAGAAGACGTGCTGACCTACGCCATGTTCCCGGACATCGGCCGCAAGTTCCTCGAAGAGCGCGACGCCGGCACCCTGGCGCCGGAAGTACTGTTGCCGATTCCTGAAGCGGGCGGCGTGGCCCGTGCCGGTGGCGAAGGCGTGCCGACCGAGTTCGTCATCGACGTGCACGGTGAGAGCTACCGCGTGGACATCACCGGTGTCGGCGTGAAGGCCGAAGGCAAGCGCCACTTCTACCTGTCCATCGACGGCATGCCCGAAGAAGTGGTGTTCGAACCGCTCAACGAGTTTGTCAGCGGTGGTAACAGCAAGCGCAAGCAGGCCACCGAGCCGGGCCATGTCAGCACCGCGATGCCGGGCAATATCGTCGACGTGCTGGTCAAGGAAGGCGACGTGGTCAAGGCCGGCCAGGCCGTACTGATTACCGAAGCCATGAAGATGGAAACCGAAGTGCAGGCAGCGATTGCCGGCAAGGTGAGCGCTGTTCATGTAGCCAAGGGCGACCGGGTCAACCCTGGCGAAATCCTGATTGAAATCGAAGGCTGATACAGCCTTCGACATTACCGTTTAATCCTCGGGGGGGCAGGTGCTCCCCTTTTTTTCGCCTGTAGTTTGCTTAGAAACGCATCCGCCACTGCCCTATCAAGCCTTGGCTGCTGCTTTGGGTGCCGTTTTCCGCGCTGTAGGCCAGGCCGACGGTGTGGTTGGCTGAGAGTGCCAGATCGAGCCCAGCCTGCAGGTTCAGGCTGTTGCGGTCGAGCGACGCGCCCTGAAGGGTGAAGCCGTCAATGCCGCCCTGGCGAAAGGACTGGCGCACCTGGCTGTCGACGTCGCCATAGAGGTGTTTCCACTGCGTACTCAGATGGGGTGTGAGGGTCATCTGGTTGTCGAACAGGAACAGTTTGGCCAGGCGCAGACCAAAGGTGCTGCTCAGGTTCTGTTGGGTTTGCGCATCGACGTTCAGCGCCGCGGCCCCGCCGTGTTCCTTGAAACTGTCACGGCTGTAGCGCTGGTAGCCAAGGCCAGCAAACGGCTCGATGCTGATGTCGCCACTGCCCAGTTGGTAGCCCATTTCGCCGAAGACATTCTGGCTGTTGGCGGTGTAGCGGCCCTTGAGTGTGTCCTTGTAACCCAGGATATCGATGCCACGTTTGTTTTGCCCCGCATGGCTGCTGTAGATCGCGCCCAGGCGTAACGCCAACGGACCGTCCTGGCGCACGGCGTAACCGCCCAGATGCCAGCTGTCCAGGTCTGCGGTAAAGCGCTGCGTATCGAAACGGCTGCTGGATTTTGCCCCCAGCACACCGACTCGCCAGGCGTGGTCGACAGCCCAATCTGCGCCCATTAAAACGCCTTGGTTGGCCGTATTCAGGCCGGCAGTGCCGCGCTGGCTGTCGAGACCGCCTTCGCTGCCGAGGTTTTTTACCCAGAAGTGGCCGTTGGAGTCGGTGGGCAACTCGCGCAGGGTCGAGAGCACGCGGCTGCTCAGTTGCTGGGTGCTGCTCTGGGTTGCTGCCGCCAGGTTTGCGTTCTGGCTGCCCGCCAGTTGCTCGAGGGCCGCGCCGAATGCGCCGGGTTTCTGTGCGAGTTCTGCGTTGAGTTTCTCCAGGGCCTTGATCTGCTCGGAGCTCAGTTTGCCCGACTCCAGCAGGCGAGTCAGTGCTGGCTCCAGCACCTTCGCCACCTGCCGACCATTGTGAGTAGTGGCTTGCCCAGTGAAATAGCCGTCGATAGGCGCAGCTTCAACTTCGGGAAGGTCGAACCACTCAAAAGCCGGTGCGTCGTAGGGTTGATACCAGTACGGCATGTACTCGATATCGCCGCGCGCATGTGCATATTGAAGGTTGGCCGCAGCGAGTAGGCTGATGGCAAGTACGATTCTGCGGAGTGTAATGGGCATGAATTCCCAACCTCTTGGTGAATGAGGCGGGGAATTTAGCGAGGTGAAGGAGGGATAACTGTCAGGCCACGCAGTCGCGGTGTGCGGGAGTTGTCGCTATCGGTCGGCGATAAGCGACGTCTGCATTTTATTGCGTAATCACGATCCTAAAAGCACACCAATATGCATTTTAATGCAGCTTTTGGAGCTCAACTACGACGCACATACCCCTTGCCATAGTGCCGTTCCAGCCGCGCCTGGATCAGCTCCATGCCCAGCGACAGCACCCAGTAAATAATCGCCGCCGTGGTCAGCATCTCGATATAGCGATAGCTCGAGCGGCCATAGGACTGCGCCAGGAACATGACCTCCCACACGCCCATCACCGAGATCAGGGACGAGTCCTTGAGCATCGAGATGAACTGGTTGGTGGCCGGCGGAATGATGGTGCGCATGGCCTGGGGCAGGGTGACGTGCCAGAAGATCACGTTGTCACGCATGCCCAGGGCGAGTGCCGCTTCACGCTGACCGTGGGTGACACCGAGGATGCCGGCGCGGAAGATTTCGCTCAAGTAAGCGCCGTAGTTCAGCGACAACGCGATGATCCCGGCGACGATGGCGCCCGGCACCAGGCCCAACTGGGGCAGGCCGAGGTAGATAAGCAAAATCTGGATCAGCAGCGGCGTGCCGCGAAAGAACGAGGCATAAAAGCTGGCGATGCCAAAGGCCACGGCGCTTTTCGACAAGCGTCCCAGCGCGGTGACAAACCCCAGCACCGACGATATACCGATCGAGCACAGGCACAAGAACAGCGTCAGCGCCGCGCCTTGCAGGAAGCCATTGGGCGAAAGGTGCACGCCCACCAGGTTGGGCAGCTTGTCGAGGATGATCGAGAACTTCAGGTCAAAGCTCAGGAAGAAACTGGCGAACAGGCAGAACAGCACGGCCCAGGTCAGGTACAACCGGGTGCGAAAACCGAAGAGCCGCTGCCAGCGCGACGCGCTGACCGGCGGCTTGGGAGGTGTGGGGAACGCAGTCATTGGCTGATGTCGGCGCCGATCCATTTCTGCGACAGCTTGCTCAGGGTGCCATCCTGTTTCAACTGGGCGAAGACTTCACGCACCTTGCTGTCCCACTGCGGGTCGCCTTTTTCGATCGCCACTGAGTTGGGCTCCGAATACAACGGCTCGCCGGCCAGCTTGAAGCGCTTGTCCTCGGTGAGGCGCGGTTGAGCGGTGACCAGGTTGGTGAGGATTGCATCCAGGCGCACGCCGGCGCCCAGGCCGAGGTCTTGGAAGGCCACGTTGTCGGTGTCGTAGGGCGCGATCTGTACGTTGTCGAATGGATACTGCAACTGCGTGTCTTCGGCGCCTTCAATCACCAGGTTTTTGTTCAGGTAGCTTTCATAGCTGGAGGCGCTGGTCAGGCCGACTTTCTTGCCGCTCAGGTCCTTGGCGCTGTGGATGCGATCATCCTTGGCGTTGACCACGATCACCGCCGGCGAGGCGTAGTACTCCACCGGAAAGTCGAACACCTCGGCGCGGGCCTTGCTCGGGGTCATGGAGCAGATGCAGATGTCGTAGCGGCCACTCCAGCGGCCGGCCGCGATCACGTCCCAGGAGGGCGTCTCCAGGCGCAGCTTCACACCGAGTTTTTGCGCCACGGCCTTGGCCACGTCGACGTCGAAGCCATCGAGCTGATTTTGTTCGTTAAGAAACGAGAACGGCGGGTAGCTCTCCATCAGCACGCCCACCAGTTCTTTCTTCTTCTCAATTCGGTCCAGCGTTGCACCGCCAAAGGCTTGCGTTGAAGCGGCCAGAATCGTCAGGCCCAAGGCCAGCAGCGGTTTCAGTTTCATGGATCGGTACCTGAATGAAAAAAGAGTTGTTATGAAGCGGATTCGACGTATTAAATAGTTATAAGAACGACTCTCATAGTGAGTTATTTTCATAAGCTTATGAGTAAAAAGCATATGGCCACAGCAACAGTAATTCTTGATGGCGGCATGGGCCGTGAACTGCAACGCCGTGGCGCGCCGTTCCGGCAGCCGGAGTGGTCAGCGTTGGCCTTGAGCGAAGCGCCCCAAGCGGTGGAGGCGGTGCATACTGCGTACATTCAGAGCGGTGCCAACGTGATCACCAGCAACAGCTACGCGGTGGTGCCGTTCCATATCGGCGAGGCGCGGTTTGCCGAGGAGGGCGAAGCCCTGGCGGCGCTTGCCGGTGAGCTGGCCAGGCGCGCGGTAGACGCATCCGGCAAGGCCGTGCGCGTGGCGGGTTCGCTGCCGCCGCTGTTTGGTTCGTATCGCCCGGACCTATTCAAGCCACAGCGCGTATCCGAATTGCTGACACCGTTGGTGCGAGGCCTCGCGCCTTTTGTTGACGTGTGGCTGGCGGAAACCCAGAGCTCGATCGTTGAAGCCCGTGCGATCCACGCCGGTTTGCCCGAGGACGGCAAACCGTTCTGGCTGTCGTTTACTCTCAAGGATGAAGACACCGACGAAGTCCCGCGCCTGCGTTCCGGCGAACCGGTGGCGGATGCGGCCGAAGCGGCGGCGCAGCTGGGTGTGCAAGTGCTGTTGTTCAACTGCAGCCAGCCGGAAGTGATAGGCGATGCCATTGACGCAGCGCGCCAGACGTTCGAGCGCCTGGGCGTGCAGATTGAGGTGGGCGCCTACGCCAATGCCTTCCCGCCGCAGCCCAAGGAAGCCACGGCCAACGATGGTCTTGACCCATTGCGTGAGGATCTGGACCCGCCGGGTTACCTGCACTGGGCAGCGGACTGGCAGGCACGCGGTGCCAGCCATTTGGGCGGATGCTGCGGGATCGGGCCTGAGCACATTGCGGTGTTGGCCCAGAAGCTGAGGTAGTTGAATTCACACAAGTCCTAATGTGGGAGCGTGCTTGCTCGCGAAAGCGGTGGATCAGTCGACAGCTGCAGTGACTGACCCGCCGTATTCGCAAGCAAGCCTGCTCCCACAAGGGTTTCTGTGTTGCCGGGTAGATTAAGCCCGGCACTCCGCCAAGCTTTTCACCTGGCCTGAACCTGTCTGGTTAGCCTCGGACAACCACGCCTCAAACCCCGCCCCAATCGCCGGCCATTCGGTATCGATGATCGAATACCATGCCGTATCCCGGTTCTGCCCCTTGACCACCATGTGCTGGCGGAACACCCCTTCAAAACTGAACCCCAGTCGCTCTGCCGCATATTTGGAGCGGGTGTTGCCGTTATTGCACTTCCATTCCAGCCGACGATAACCCTGCTCGAACGCATACTTGGCCAGCAAGTACACCGCTTCGGTGCTTTTCGGTGAGCGCTGCATCGGCGCGCCAAAGGTGACGTGGCCGATTTCGATACGGCCCTGGGCTGGGACGATGGACATCAGGCTGAGGATGCCTTGCACCTGGCCGGTCTTGAGGTCGACCACGCTGAAGAAATAGGGCTCGTTGTGTTGAGCGTGGTTGTTCAACCAGGCATTGAACGCACTGCGCTCAGGAAAAGGCCCGTAGGGTAAATAGTCCCACAGCTTGGGGTCGGCACCGGGGCCTTCAAGGGCTTGCCACAAGTCATCGCCATGGCGCGCCGGGTCGAGTTTTTCCAGGCGGATAAAACGCCCTTCAAGCAGTTGCACGCTGGGTGCCGGGACGCCTTTCCAGTTGGCGAGGGAGGTGGACATGCTGCGCTCCTTAAAGACCTTTGCGAAATTGGATGAAACCAGGGCGTTCGGCGATGCGTTCGTACAGCTGGATCGCAGTGGCGTTGGTCTCGTGGGTGAGCCAGTGAACCTTACAGCAGCCGTCAGCCTTTGCGGTGGCGTAGACAAACTCAATCAGCTTGCGGCCCACGCCGGTGCCCCGTTGAGAGGGCTCTACGAGCAGGTCTTGCAGGTAGCAGGCGTTTTCGATGCTCCAATTGGAGCGGTGGTAGATGAAGTTGACCATGCCCACCGCCTTGCCGTCTTGCCAGGCCAGTACGGAATGGGTCGGCTCGTTGGCGTCGATCAGGCGCTCCCAGGTGCTTTGGCTAACGGCGCCCGGCAGTTCGGTGTTGTAGAACTTCAGGTACGCCTGCCACAGCGGCAGCCAGGCGCCATGGTCGGCGGCGGTGACCTGGCGGATGTCGATCTGACTCATTCTGGGACTCCTTGGGGGATAAAGCGTGCGAGGGTCTGGTCGCGTACGTCGACGCTGGCGGCCAGCCCCTCGCGAACGCCGGCGATGTCGGCAGCGCTGCGGTTCTGGCTGAGTTTGCGTTTGCCGATCAGGCGCTCGATCGGCAACGCAAAGCCGACAATGGCTTTGAGCATGCCTTCAATGTAGTCGGCCGGGGCGTCGCTGACTTTCCACGGCTGGGCGCGGCTGCCTTCATGGCGATCGGTCAATGCACTGACCACCCCAAGCAAACGCTCGGCATCGGTAAACACCTCGGCCTTGCCGTAGGCATGCACGGCGATGTAATTCCAGGTGGGCACGACTTTGCCGTGCTCGGCCTTGGCCGGGTAAAACGACGGGCTGATATACGCCTCGGCGCCGGCGAAGATCACCAGAGCTTCGCTGCCGTTTTGCAGGTCCTTCCACTGCGGGTTGGCCTTAGCCAGGTGCCCGTAAAGTGTGCCATCAGGGCCTTCATCGGGGTTGAGCAGCAGCGGCAAGTGGCTGGCTTGCAGGCCGTGCTCGCCTACGGTCACCAACTGCGCCAAGCGGGTGTGCTGGATCAATTGCTGCAGTTCGGGCAAGTCTTCGAGGGCAAAGGCACGGGGCGTATACATAGAAATTTTCCTTGGCGAATGCCTGCATCCTAGGCAGGCTAATGGTTCGTTGTAAGAGCCATCTAGCGCTAATTTCATAGGTCCAATATGCCGCCCATTGCGCCGCCGTTGTCGTTCAACCCTGCCGGTATCGAGCTGGATCGCCGTCAGGGGCTGACGCGCCAGCTGTACGAAGCGCTGCGTCAACGCGTGCTGGACGGGCGACTGGCCAGCGGCACGCGCCTACCCGCCAGTCGTGACTTGGCGGCTGCACTGTCGATCTCGCGGAACAGCGTGGTGCGCGCTTACGATCAACTGTACGCGGAAGGGTTTATTGAAAGCCGAGTAGGCGATGGCACTTACGTCGCTCAATTGCCTACGGCAAAAAAACTATCCACAAAAGTATCCACAGGGTTTTCAACAAGCTTATCCCCAGCCTTATCCACAAATTGGTTGGATTTGCCGGTTAACTCAGCCAGTGAAGTTATCCACAGGCCTGCTTTTGGGCGTGTGCAAACTCACCATTTACCGGTTCCACCTCCCGGGCCACCAAGGGCGTTTCGGGTCGGTGTTCCGGCATTCGATCTGTTTCCATTTGAGGTATGGGCCAAGCTGAATGGGGCTTTCTGGCGCAAGCCCGACTTGGCACAACTCTGTTATGGCGACCCGGCGGGGGACGACCGCTTGCGTGGCCTGATTGCCGCGTACCTGCGCAGCTCGCGGGGCATGCAGTGCTCAGCTGAACAAATTGTGATCACCAGTGGCGCGCAGCAGGCAATCAGCCTTTGTGCACAGCTGCTGGTGGAGCCCGGCGATGGCGTGGCGGTGGAAAACCCCGGCTACCGGGCCGCAGGGCATGCGTTCGCCCTGGCAGGCGGGCAGCTGCACGGTGTGCCAGTGGACGGCGAGGGCATCGATTGTCAGGTGCTCAACCGCCTGCAGGATTGCCGTGTGGCCTATGTCACGCCTTCACATCAGTATCCGTTGGGCGTGGTAATGAGCCTGGCGCGGCGCCTGGAATTGCTGGCCTGGGCCGAACGCACGGATGGCTGGATCATCGAAGACGATTACGACGGAGAGTACCGCTACAGTGGCGCGCCGCTCTCGCCGCTCGCCGCCTTGGACCGCAACGGGCGGGTGCTCTACGTCGGCACCTTTGGCAAAGTAGCCTTTCCGGCGTTGCGCCTCGGTTACCTGGTATTGCCACCGGCGTTGGTAGACGCCTTCGCCCGGCGCCGCGCCGTGGACATGCGCCACTCCGAGGTCAGCACCCAGGCGGTGATGGCTGAATTCATGGCGACCGGGCATTTCCAGCGGCACATTCGCCGCATGCGCCGGGCCGCGTTGAGCCGCCGCAATGTGTTGTTGGCGGGTTGGCCCAGCGGTCTGCCGGGTGTGGGAGAACTGCCCAGCGTTGCGGCGGGGCTGCATGTGACGGTGCGTGTCGACAGCCGGGCCCGCGAGCAGCAGTTGCTGGCGCAGGCCCACGCGGCGGATGTCGAGGTCAACGGCCTGAGCGCTTACTGGCTGGCGCAATCAATCACGCCAGTGGATCAGCGCGCAGGCCTGGTATTGGGGTTCGCCGCGGTGCCCGAAGCGGACATGGCCTCGGCACTGGCGCGATTGCGCCAGGCCTGGCAATGCTGATCAGGTGCCCGATTTGATTTTGGTCCAGGCCCGTGTCCGCACACGTTCCGCATCACGCCCCAAGGGTTTCAAGGTGTACAGCGTGGCCATCGCCGCCTCGGTGGGGTATAGGTTTGCGTTGTTGCGAATCGCCGGGTCGACCAACTCGGTCGCGTCCTTGTTGGGGTTGGGGTAACCGACGAAATCGCTGACCGGCGCGATCACCTGTGGCTGCAGCAGGTAGTTGATAAAGGTGTAGGCGTCCTGAGGGTTTTGCGCGCCCTTAGGGATGGCGAGCATGTCGAACCAGATCGGCGCGCCTTCTTTGGGCAGGCGCATGTCCACCGTCACACCATTCTTGGCTTCCTTGGCGCGGTTGGCGGCCTGGGAGAAGCTGCCCGAGTAACCCACGGCCACGCAGATGTCGCCGTTGGCGATATCGGCCATGTACTTGGAGGAGTGGAAGTAGGTGATGTAGGGGCGGATCTTCATCAGCAGCGCTTCAGCCTTGGCGTAGTCCTTGGGGTTGCTGCTGTTGGGGTCCAGGCCCAGGTGCTGCAAGGCCAGTGGCAGGATCTCCGAGGGCGAATCGAGAAAGGCCACGCCGCATTGCTTGAGCTTGCTGATATTTTCTTCCTTGAAGATCAGGTCCCAACTGTCTACCGGTGCGTTCGGCCCCAGTGCGGCCTTGACCTTGTCGGGGTTGAAGCCGATCAGGATGGTGCCGTACATGTAGGGCACGGCGAATTTGTTGCCGGGGTCGTTGGCTTCGATCAGCTTCATCAGCTTGGGATCGAGGTGGTTCCAGTTGGGTAACTGGCTGCGGTCGAGGGGCTGGAACACCCCGGCTTCGATTTGCTTGGCCAGGAACACGTTGGACGGCACTACCACGTCATAGCCGGAGTTGCCGGTGAGCAGCTTGGCCTCCAGGGCTTCGTTGGTGTCGAAGATGTCGTAAACCAGTTTGATGGTCGGGTTCTGCGCCTTGAAGTCCTCAAGCGCCTTGGGGGTGATGTAGTCGAACCAGTTGTAGACCTTGAGGGTTTTTTCTTCGGCCTGGGCCGCGCCGCTCAAGAGCGTGGCGCATAAGGCGAGGGTAGTGAGCAGCTTCATCGGGTAGCTCCTTGTTCGAAACCTTCGAGCACGTTGACGGCGTTGATGCCGATTTCTTCCACCGCGTAGCCGCCTTCCATGACGAACAGCGTGGGTTTGCCAAGGCGAGCCAGGCGTCGGCCCATGGCCAAATAGTCTGGGCTGTCGAGTTTGAACTGTGAGATCGGATCGTCCTTGAACGTATCTACGCCCAGAGACACCACGATGATGTCGGCGTCATAGCGTTCGGTTTCCTTACAGGCCTCGTCCAGCGCCGCGCTCCATTGATCCCAACCCGAACCGGCAGGCAGCGGATAGTTGAAGTTGAAACCTTCTCCCGCGCCTTCGCCCAGCTCGTCGGCATAGCCGAGGAAGAACGGAAATTCCGCTTCCGGGTGCCCGTGGATAGAGGTGAACAGCACATCGTTGCGCTCATAGAAAATCGACTGGGTGCCGTTGCCGTGATGGTAGTCCACGTCAATGATTGCGACCTTCTTGTGGCCTTGGTCGAGAAATGCCTGGGCCGCGATGGCGGCATTGTTGAGGTAGCAATAACCGCCCATCAAATCGCTGGCGGCGTGATGCCCCGGCGGGCGGCACAGCGCGAAGGCACTGTGGGCGCCTTGCTGGATTGCCTGTTGCGCGGTCAGCGCCACCTGCGCCGCACTGTACGCCGCTTGCCAGGTGCCGGCGGTGATCGGCGCGCCGCCGTCGAAGCTGTAGTAACCCAGTTGGCCGTGCAGGCTGGTGGGCAATACCCGGCGCAACGTACGGGCCGGCCAGGTATACGGCAGCAGGTCGCCGTCGGTGGCGAATTCAGTCCAGCGCGCCCAGGCGCCTTTGAAAAACTCCAGGTAGTCGCGACTGTGGATACGTTGCAGCGGCGCCAGGCCGAAATCCTGCGGCGCCTGCACCGGGCCGAGTTCGCGGTCCTTGACCCGTTGCAGTACATGGTCGGCACGCGACGGCATTTCGAAGCAGGGCATCAGTTGCCCGTCCATCAATTCGCACCGGCCGTGATGCAGGTGATGATCGTCTGAGTAGATCGTCAGCATTTTTTTGTTCTCCGCAGGCTGTATCAGTGGATGCAGTCTTGCGGTGGGACGGTTTTTAGCAAACGGCAAGAGCGGCCAAAAGGGGATAAATACGGCCAAATTGTGTGTCCGCAATTCGCCCCGATAACGTGCATCGGCGCGCCATTACGAAGCGTCAGGGGCGAAATTGACTAGGCGCCACCCCGCTCCAGCGCACAAATGCATGGCGAAAGCTGGCGGTTTCACTGAAACCGAGTTTTTCGGCGATTCGGTAGATTGGCATCTCGTCCTGCCCCAGCAACTGCTTAGCGCGGTCGAAGCGCAGTTCGTCGAGCAGTTCCTGGTAGCTGCTGCCCAAGTCATGCAAATGCCGACGCAAGGTTCGCGCAGAACAGTTCATCTGTTCTGCCAAGCCTTCAATGCCGGGCGCGGCGTGGAGCTGTGCGGCGAGCAGATGGCGGATTCGACCCAGCCAGGCCTGGCGCCCGGTGAACTCCAGGTTCTGCTTGCGACAGCGTTCGGCCACGGTGTGATGGGTGACGGCGTCGGCCAGTGGCAGCGGCTGGTCGAGCCAGCGCTTATCAAACGCAAAGGCATTGGCGCTGGCTTCAAAGTGCAGTGAGCAGGCGAAGCACTCGTGGTAGCGCGCGTGATAGTCCGGCGCGCCGTATTCGAAGCGTGCGCCGAGTAACGGCAGCGGCTGGCCCAGCAGGTCGTCGCAGATGAGTTTCAGCGAAACCAGGCAGAATTCAACATTGAACATTTCCAGCGCGGGCGTTTCCCGGTAATCGGCGGCGGTCAGCCAGATACGCTCGCCGTCGTTTTCCAGGCTCAGCTCGAAAAGTGTTCCCAACAGCGCCGGGTAGCGTAGCGCCAGGCGCAAAGCGTCACCGAAGGTGGCGCAGGTGAGCAGCGCATAACCGAGCATGCCGTAGGACGACACATGCATCTTGCGGCCCAATTCGAGGCCGATATCCCGCCGCAGCGCTACTGCGTTGGCACACACGCGCATCTCCTGGTTGGTGGTGATGCAGGTGTCGGCGCGGCTCAGGTCGGCGGTGCAAATGCCGCTGCCGGCAAGCAACGTTTCAGCGGGAAAGCCTTCGATCTTGAACGCGTTAACGATCAGCGAGACGGCATTGAGGGTGGTGAGGTGGGAGTGCAACATAGGGTCTTCCAGCCACGGGATGGCTGGAAGAAGAGCAAGTTACATGCCGCTCAGCGCAACTCGCCGCACAGGTCCAGCTCCACCAGGCGGCGGACTTCCTGGGTATCTAGCCCGGCACCGATCAGCGCATTGAGCTTGCCGAACGCCGCTTCGCGGGTCATGCCGCCGCCGGACAACACACCCGCGCCGCGCAGGCGACTGCCGGCTTCATAGACGTCCAATTCAACACCGCCTTCATGGCATTGGGTGATGGCAACGACCACAATCCCCTCAGCCTGCGCACGTTGCAGGCTGGCCAGGAACGCGGGGTTGTCGCTCGGCCCGGTGCCACTGCCGAAGCATTCAAGGATCAGTGCCTGGATGCCGCTGTTGAACAGCGCGTCCAGTTGTGCGGCAGCGATACCGGGCACCAGCGGCAGCACGCCGACATTGGCCAACGCTTTCGGCTGGCGGAAATGCAGCGCCGCCGGGATCATATCGGCCTGGGCCACGCCGCCGTTGCGTTGCAGGGCGGCAAACGGATGACGGCCAAAACTGCGGATTTTCGCGCAACGGGTTGGCGCCATCAGCGAGCCATGGAAGTACAGTTGAACACCGGGTGCCAGGCCTGCGCCCAGCGCAACCAACGCACCGCTGACGTTTTCCCAGGCATCACTGTCCGGCACGCCGGCTGGCAGCATGGAGCCGGTGAACACCACCGGTGCCGGCAGACCCAGCAGTTGGAAGCTCATGGCCGCTGCGCTGTAGGCCAGGGTATCGGTGCCGTGCAGGATCAGCACGGCATCGCAGCCTTGGTCCACGGCGTCGATCACTGCTGTGTGCAAACGCTGCCAGTACGCAGGGGTCATGTTGGCGCTGTCGATCAGCGGCGCCATTTCCTGGAAGCGCCACGCAGGCACAGGCTGGTCGGTGAGCTGTTCGCGCATGCGTGCTTCAAAACCGGATGCGGGAGCCAGGCCATTGGCGCTGGCCTGCATGCCAATGGTGCCACCGGTGTAGAGCACCATGACGTTGTTAGCTGGTTGCATCGAGAAATCTCCTGAACGAAAAACGCCGCCGGGCCCAGAGCATGCCCAAGGCCGGGCGGCGTGTCATCTATCTAACTGCGCTCAGCGTTGCGGTTGAGCGTTCAGTTCAGCCGAGGCTGCCGCTTCCGGTTTTGCCGGGTTCGCTGGCCAGGCCTTGCGGTCCAAGTCCAGGTCAGGGAACTGGCTGGAATCGAACACAGGGGTCTTGATGCCTGCCGCACGCTGGTTGTCGTAGTCATTCAGGATGCGCATGGCGATCTTGAACAGGAACGCCAGGGCAAACAGGTTGACGAACGCCAGCAGGGTCATGGTGATGTCGGCAAAGGCGAACACGGTGCCCAGGTTTTCGATCGAACCCCAGAAAATCAGCACCAGCACCAGCGCCCGATAACCCATCAGCACCTTGCGGTTATTGCCGACCAAAAAGCGCAGGTTACTCTCGCCGAGGTAGTAGTTGTACATGATCGAGGTGAACACGAACAACGCCAGGGCCACCGAGATGAACATGCGACCCCAATCGCCCACTACCGCTGCCAGGGAGTTCTGGGTCAGGGCAATGCCGTCGCCTTCAAAGCCCGGCGTGTAGAAACCGGAGAGCAGGATCAGCAATGCAGTACAGGTGCAGATCACGAAGGTGTCGAGGAACACGCTGAACGCCTGGACCACGCCTTGGGCGATCGGGTGTTCCACGGAAGCCACCGCCGCCACGTTAGGCGCACTGCCCAAACCGGCTTCGTTGGCGAACACGCCGCGTTTCACACCCATGATGATCGCGCTGCCTACCAGGCCACCGAAGGCTTGGTCGAGGCCGAAGGCGCTCTTGACGATGGTCGCGAGCATGGCTGGCACTTGGTCGAATTGCAGCACGATCACGTACAGGGTTACCGCGATGTAGATCAGGGTTTTGACCGGCACCAGCAGGTCGGCGATCGAGGCGATGCGCTTGATCCCGCCGATGAACACCAGGCCCAGCAATACCGCCAGCGCCAGGCCGGTGTAGGTGGTGTCCAGGCCAAAGGCGTTGTTCAGCGAGTGCGTCACGGCGTGCGCTTGCAGGCCGTTGAAGGCAAAGCCGAACGTCACCAGCAGCAGGAACGCCATGACCATCCCCAACCAGCGTTTTTGCAGGCCGTGCTGGATGTAGTAAGCCGGGCCGCCACGGTAGGTGCCTTCGGCGTCGGTGCGTTTGTAGAGCTGGCCGAGGGAGCACTCGATGAAACTCGAAGACATGCCCACCAACGCGGTGACCCACATCCAGAACACGGCGCCCGGGCCACCCAGGGTCACGGCAATGCCGACACCGGCAATGTTACCGGCACCCACACGGCCGGCCAGGCTGAGCATCAGCGCCTGGAACGAGCTGAGCTGGCCAGCGCTGCTTTTCAGGCTGTCTTTAAACACCGAAAACATGTGGAAGAAGTGACGAAATTGAACGAAACGCGAGCGAATCGTGAAATAACCGCCGAGCCCGACAATGAGCACGATCAGTACTTTCCCTGAGAGGAAGTCGTTGATGACTTCGAGCATGGAGTGTTCCTCGCTGATTTTTCTAATGGCAAACTCAGGACGGTTCGACGCCGTCGCATCGCACCAGGCAGTGCGCGACAGTTCGACCCCAATCCTTTTGCGGGTTGTTATTCATGCGGTTTCGCGCAGTTTCAGGGCCTCGTTACCGACGGCCGCAGACGCGAGAGGGGCGGCACTATACCTAGGCGAACGTGATTCGTCTGCTCGGGCTGATTAAAGGTTTCAGCCACGCAGTGGCGGTCAAGGTGGGTTTGCAGGGCGATATTGGAGTTTTTATGGGCGTCATTTCGCAACCTCAAGGCAAAAAAAGGGCCTGAAGAACGAGCCTTCAGGCCCTCAAAAGGTGAGAGGTGTCTAGTCCCTCAACCTGGTGAGCGGTGCAACAAACGCTTAGGCCTTCAATGGGACCAAGCGTGGGGCAATCATGTTTTCGGGGCGCAGGATGTCGTCGAGCATGGCGTCGTCGAGCAAGCCTTCTTCGCGCACCAGTTCCAGCACGCCACGCCCGCTTTCAAGGGCGATACGGGCGATGCGGGTAGCGTTTTCATAGCCGATGTAAGGGTTCAGCGCGGTGACCAGGCCGATGGAATGCTCCACCAGTTCGCGGCAGCGGGCTTCGTTGGCGGTGATGCCGACGATGCAGTGCTCGCGCAGCATGTCCATGGAGCGTTGCAGCAGGCGGATCGAGTCGAAGATCTTGAAGGCGATCAGCGGTTCCATCACGTTCAGTTGCAGTTGGCCGCCTTCGGCTGCCATGGTCAGCGCCAGGTCGTTGCCGATGACTTGGAACGCGACCTGGTTAACGGCTTCCGGGATGACCGGGTTGACCTTGCCGGGCATGATCGAGCTGCCTGGCTGGCGTGCCGGCAGGTTGATTTCGTTGATGCCGGTACGTGGGCCGCTGGATAGCAGGCGCAGGTCGTTGCAAATCTTCGACAGTTTCACCGCGGTCCGCTTGAGCATGCCGGAGAACAGCACGAACGCGCCCATGTCGGAGGTGGCTTCGATCAGGTCGGCAGCCGGTACCAGCGGCTGGCCGCTGATGGTTGCCAGACGCTGAACGGCCAGGGCCTGGTAACGCGGGTCGGCGTTGATGCCGGTGCCGATGGCGGTGCCGCCCAGGTTCACTTCGGTCAGCAGTTCTGGCGCCAGGGTTTTCAGGCGGGCCAAGTCTTCGCTGAGGGTAGTGGCGAAGGCGCGGAATTCCTGGCCGAGCGTCATCGGCACGGCGTCTTGCAATTGGGTACGGCCCATTTTCAGCACGTGGCTGAACTCGACGCCCTTGGCAGCGAACGCCTGTATCAGGCTGTCGAGGCTGGCCAGCAACGCGTCATGGCCCAGCAGCAGACCCAGGCGGATCGCGGTCGGGTAGGCGTCGTTGGTCGACTGCGCCATGTTCACGTCGTTGTTCGGGTGCAGGTACTGGTATTCGCCCTTGTTGTGGCCCATGGCCTCCAACGCGATGTTGGCGATGACTTCGTTGGCATTCATGTTGGTTGAAGTGCCGGCGCCGCCTTGAATCATGTCCACCACGAATTCTTCGTGGAAATCGCCGCGGATCAGGCGGGCACAGGCTTCGCTGATGGCAGCGTGCTTGGCTTCGCTGAGCTGGCCCAACTCGCGGTTGGCGTCAGCGGCTGCTTGCTTGACCATTGCCAGGCCGACCACCAATTTCGGGTAATGCGAAATCGGAACGCCCGAGAGGCGGAAGTTATTCACCGCTCGCAGGGTCTGGATGCCGTAATACGCTTGGGCAGGTACTTCGAGTACGCCAAGCAGGTCTTTTTCTGTGCGGAATGATGCAGCGGAGGACATGACGAAAATCATCTCAATAGGGACCCGGAACAGGCCGGAACGCTGTGAATGCTAGGCGTGTAGACGTTTTTGGGCCAATGCTGTTAAGCACTGGCCTATGCGCAAACGGCATAATGCGCATGTGACCCAGCTATGATGGCGGGCGTGTGTGCCAAAATGGTGCGTACCCGTGGGAGGAAGTGATGAACCTTGAGAGCAAATGGCTGGAAGACTTCAGTGCCCTGGCGGCAACGCGCAGTTTTTCCCAGGCGGCAGAGCGGCGCTTCGTCACCCAGCCGGCGTTCAGCCGACGCATCCGCAGCCTGGAAGCTGCGCTAGGCCTGACCTTGGTCAACCGCTCACGCACCCCGGTGGAGCTGACGGCGGCAGGGCAGCTGTTTTTGGTCACCGCGCGCACCGTGGTCGAACAGCTCGGTGAAGTGCTGCGCCATTTGCATCATCTGGAAGGCGGGCAGGGCGAAGTCATGCAAGTGGCGGCTGCCCACTCCCTGGCACTGGGCTTCTTCCCGCGCTGGATCGCGCAACTGCGCAACGAAGGATTGAACATCGCCACGCGGCTGGTTGCGACCAACGTCGGCGATGCCGTGCACGCCCTGCGCGAAGGCGGTTGCGACCTGATGCTCGCGTTCTACGATCCCGACGCGGCGATGCAGATGGACGCCGAAATCTTCCCGTCCTTGCACCTGGGCAACACCGAAATGCTCCCGGTATGCGCCGCCGATGCCGACGGCAAGCCACTGTTCGACCTGGAAGGCGAGGGCAGCGTGCCGTTGCTGGCCTACAGCGCCGGTGCGTTTCTCGGGCGTTCGGTGAACTTGCTGCTGCGCCAGCGTGCGCTGCGCTTTACCACGGTTTACGAAACCGCCATGGCGGACAGCCTCAAAAGCATGGCCTTGGAAGGGTTGGGCATCGCCTGGGTGCCGCAGCTCAGCGTACGCGCTGAACTGGCGCGCGGGGAATTGGTGGTGTGCGGCGGGCCGCAATGGCATGTGCCGCTGGAGATTCGTTTGTATCGCTGTGCGTTGGTGCGCAAGGCGAACGTGCGGTTGTTGTGGCGCAAACTGGAAGGTGGCGCGGCGCAAGGCACCTGAGGGCGACGAAAATCAAATGTGGGAGCGGCGGTTCGACGCGTCGACTTGCTCGCTCCCACATGATTCTTCAGCGCTTTTGACTGACTCATAAGTCAATAAAACCGCCACTTTGCGCCGCTAGACAGATGGTCATCCAAGGGGCTGTTTATCTTAATTATTACGGTATACTGCGCGGCCTTCGGCCGGTCCAACTGGCCCAATTTCGTACAACAAGCCACGCCGGATTTCCCGCGTGGCTTGTTGTTTTTTGACGCGCCCGCGGGCGCCCAGAGAGAAGAGGCACGACGATGAGTGCATTGGTTGGCGTGATCATGGGCTCCAAGTCCGATTGGTCCACCCTTAGCCACACCGCCGATATGCTGGAAAAACTCGGCATTCCGTATGAAGTGAAGGTGGTCTCCGCCCACCGCACCCCGGATTTGCTGTTCCAGTATGCCGATGAAGCAGAATCCCGTGGCATTGAGGTGATCATTGCCGGTGCCGGCGGTGCAGCGCACTTGCCTGGCATGTGTGCGGCCAAGACGCACCTGCCGGTGCTTGGTGTGCCGGTGCAGTCGGCGATGCTCTCGGGCGTGGATTCGCTGTTGTCCATCGTGCAGATGCCCGCCGGCATTCCGGTGGCGACCCTGGCGATCGGCAAAGCCGGCGCGATCAACGCCGCTTTGCTGTCCGCCAGCATCCTGGGCGCCAAGCACCCGCAGTTCCACGCGGTGCTGAAAAAATTCCGTGCTGAGCAGACAGACAGCGTGCTGGACAATCCAGACCCACGTATCGCCTGAGGTTGTTGACGATGAAAATCGGTGTAATCGGTGGCGGCCAATTGGGCCGCATGCTGGCCTTGGCGGGCACCCCGCTGGGGATGAACTTCGCTTTCCTGGACCCGGCGCCGGACGCCTGCGCGTCCGCCTTGGGTGAACACCTGCGGGCTGACTACAGCGACCCGGACCACCTGCGCCAACTGGCCGACGAAGTCGACCTGGTGACCTTCGAGTTCGAAAGCGTTCCGGCTGAAACCGTAGCGTTCCTGTCGCAGTTCGTGCCGGTCTATCCGAGCGCTGAAGCCTTGCGCATTGCCCGCGACCGCTGGTTTGAGAAAAGTATGTTCAAGGACTTGGGCATTCCGACCCCAGCCTTCGCCGACATCCAGTCCCAGGCGGACCTGGACGCCGCTGTCGCCAACATCGGCCTGCCGGCCGTGCTGAAAACCCGCACCCTGGGTTATGACGGCAAGGGCCAGAAAGTTCTGCGCACTGCCGCCGATGTGATTGGTACCTTTACCGAACTGGGCAGCGTCGCGTGCCTGTTGGAAGGCTTCGTGCCGTTCACTGGTGAAGTCTCGCTGATCGCTGTGCGTGCTCGTGATGGCGAAACCCGCTTCTACCCGTTGGTGCACAACACCCACGACAGTGGCATTCTCAAGCTGTCCGTGGCCAGCACTGATCACCCGCTGCAGGCGCTGGCCGAAGATTATTCCAGTCGTGTGCTCACGCAACTGGACTATGTGGGCGTGATGGCGTTCGAGTTCTTTGAAGTCGACGGTGGCCTGAAGGCCAACGAAATCGCCCCGCGCGTGCACAATTCCGGGCACTGGACCACCGAAGGTGCCGAGTGCAGCCAGTTCGAAAACCACCTGCGGGCGGTTGCGGGCTTGCCGCTGGGTTCCACGGCCAAGGTCGGCGAAAGCGCCATGCTCAACTTCATCGGTGTGGTACCGCCGGTGGAAAAAGTCATCGCCATCGACGACTGTCACCTGCATCACTACGGCAAGGTCTTCAAGGCCGGGCGCAAGGTCGGTCACGCCAACCTGCGCTGCAAAGACCGTGCGACTCTCGAAGCGCAGATCCTCAAGGTCGAGGCGCTGATCGCCGAACAATAACTCAGGGATCGGCGGGAACCATTCGGTGACCGCCATCCTCTGATTGCAGGATGCCCAAGCCTGACTAGGCTTTGGCATAGTTCACTTTCAATCAGAGGGAAATGCCATGGGTATCATCGGAACCATCTTTATCGGCTTGATCGTCGGTCTGCTCGCGCGTTTCCTCAAGCCTGGCGACGACAGCATGGGCTGGATCATGACCATCCTGTTAGGTATCGCCGGCTCTCTGGCCGCGACCTACGGTGGTCAGGCACTGGGTATCTACCAGGCGGGTCAAGGCGCAGGCTTCCTCGGTGCCTTGGTCGGCGCCATCGTGCTGCTGGTGATCTACGGCTTGATCAAAAGAAAGTAATCAGCCGACAAAGTCCTCTGCGCTGCGCAGGCGCAGAGGGCTAGAATGCTCGGCACTTGTACTTGCGAGCTTCTCCATGCGCCGTCTTCTATTGACTCTCCTCTTGCTGGGCTCTGGCCTGGCACACGCCGGCGAACTGCCGGAAACCGACTGGCTCGACCTGATGCCGCTGTCGGATCAAAAAGCCCTCGAAGCCATGCCCGAGATCGACCACAACTCGCCCGAAGCCCAAGGCACCTTTACCGACAAAGGCGGCTTGAAGCAGAGCAAGGGCTTGCCGGCGGTGATGTATTCCGCCAAGACCGTGGCGGCCATGAACGGCAAGAACATCCGCATCGGCGGCTACCCGGTGCCGTTGGAAACCGACGCCAAGGGCCGCAGCACGCTGTTCTTCCTGGTGCCGTATCCGGGCGCGTGTATCCATGTGCCGCCACCGCCGCCTAACCAATTAGTGTTGGTGCGTTATCCCAAAGGGCTGAAGCTGAATGATATTTACACGCCGCTGTGGGTCACGGGCACGTTGAAGGTGGAGAAGGTCAACAACGACTTGGCCGACGCCGCCTATGCCCTGGATGCGGGGAAGGTACGGGTGGTGAAGGAATCTGATCTCTAGGGCTCAACACCCATCAATGTGGGAGCTGGTTTGCCTGCGATAGCATCGGCTCGGTGTCACTGATACACCGAATCGTCTGCATCGCAGGCAAAGCTCCCACATTTTGATCGGCGTTTACAGGGCGATACCGGCGATGCTCACGCCCAGCGTGTGGCTTTCACCGGGTGCCAGGCTTATCACATCATCCAGCACATTCGCTGTTTCGATGCACAGCATGCCTGTCCAGCCATCGTCAGCCATGTCATCAAAGGCCTTGGCACGCTCGGTCCAGGGGTTCCAGATCACGGTCGACTTCGAACCCTGGCTGGTGAGCTGGATACGGCGCTGCCAGTCGTTATCGATGATGCTCAACTGCGCGGGTGTATCCAGGTAGATTCGGTCGGTCTCGCCGGTGAAGTGCAGCAGCCCGGATTGCTGTTTTGTGCTCCAGCCGTCGGCGGTATCGATATACGCCGATCCGTCCAGCCCTTCGACCTGCACGTTGCGCACATCGCTCACGGCGAAATAAGTGTGCAGCGCCTGGCTGAAGGTCACGGTGTCGGTGCCATGGTTGTGGCTGGTGAGGCGGATATGCAGTTGGTCGTCGAGCAGCAGGCTGAGTGTCAGGTCGACTTGATGGGGCCAGCCAGGGAAGCTGCCCGCGGGTACTGGCAGCATCAGGTCAACGCGCAATGCCTCGCCTTCAAGCCTGGTAGCGGCCAATTCCCAGCGTGCTGTGCGCGCAAAACCGTGCGCGCCGGCAGGCTGATCGCTTTGACGCATCGCCTTGACGCTCAGGGGGTTGCGGTCGAACACGCCAAACCACGGCCAACACACGGGGACACCAGTACGAATGCCTTTGCCTTGTTTGAACACCGCTTCAGGGTTCGGCCAGATCAGCGGCTGCTCGCCGTCGCGTCCGTAACTGAAGATATGTGCGCCCTGTTGGGCCACCATCAGTTCGGCGCCGTTGTGGCGGATGCGCCAGCAATCCAGCTCGTCGATTTTCACGGTCTCAACGTGGGGCGTAGGCATAGCAACACTCTTCAATGGCAGGCAATGGGGCAATTGACCGTCAAAACCGTGTGAGGTTTAACGCGCGCGTGACGGTACCGAGCGCGTACGGCCGCTGCCATCGATGGCGACGAACACGAATACGGCCTCGGTGACCTTGCGCCATTCGCTGGACAGCGGGTCGTCGCTCCACACTTCGACCAT
Organism: Pseudomonas sp. RA_5y_Pfl1_P24; assembly: GCF_963970945.1. NCBI lineage: Bacteria > Pseudomonadati > Pseudomonadota > Gammaproteobacteria > Pseudomonadales > Pseudomonadaceae > Pseudomonas > Pseudomonas sp. RA_5y_Pfl1_P24. The sequence continues at coordinate 73,425 of NZ_CAXAOJ010000005.1, forward strand.
CATCTGGATCGAGCTGCGGCCGATTTCCAGGGCCTGGGTATAGAAGGAAAGCTGTGCGCCCACCGCGACCGGCACAAGGAACGCCATGCGATCAATCGCCACGGTGGCGACACGCCCGCCCGCGACCTTGCTGGCCATGGCTGTGCCGGCAAGGTCCATCTGCGCGACCAGCCAGCCGCCGAAGATATCGCCGAAACCGTTGGTTTCACGTGGAAGCGCGGTGATTTGCAGGGCGAGATCGCCTTGCGGGATTGGATCTTCTTGTTCGAGTTCGATCATGCCGAGGGCCTCTGACCCGTGACGCTTCATGGGTATTTCAAGTGGATAGCCGTCTTATGGAAAAACGTTTGAGCACCAACATACACCGCGTGATGCATTTCTCGTAAGGCGTACTAAAGGGAAACTCTGCCAAATCGGCTGGACGGCACCCAACAACGTTTTGGCACAGCAGCCCCTCAAGACTGCGGTTCTTGCGCCTGCAAGGGCCGAGTATATCGGGACCCTGGCGCCACGACGACCTCTGGGGGCTCATTTGGTCGGCAATTCGCGGCTGTATGGGGGCTTTTTGTGACAACTGTGCTTCTGGTGTGCTTTTCCGGGCGATTTGCTATCTTGCCGAACCTGCTCCGGCCCTTCCAGCACCTCGGGCTTGCCGTTCTGACTAATAAGAGAAGCCTTGCCATGTCCTCCGTGCCTGCAAGCAGTGCGCAACCTTCGCGCCCGCTGACCCGCAACGACTACAAAACCCTGTCGCTGTCTGCCTTGGGCGGGGCGTTGGAGTTTTATGATTTCATCATTTTCGTGTTTTTCGCCACCGTGGTCGGGAAACTCTTCTTCCCCCTCGACATGCCCGAATGGCTGCGCATGATGCAGACCTTCGGCATCTTCGCCGCGGGTTACCTGGCACGCCCGTTGGGCGGCATCATCATGGCGCACTTCGGTGACCTACTGGGTCGCAAGAAGATGTTCACCCTGAGCATCTTCATGATGGCCGTGCCGACCCTGATCATGGGCCTGCTGCCGACTTACGCGCAGATCGGCCTGTGGGCGCCAGTCCTGCTACTGCTGATGCGCATCATCCAGGGCGCAGCCATTGGTGGCGAAGTACCCGGCGCCTGGGTGTTTGTCTCCGAGCACGTACCGCCACGCCATATCGGCTACGCCTGCGGCACCCTGACCAGCGGCCTGACCGCCGGCATTTTGCTGGGTTCGCTGGTGGCCACCGCCATTAACACGCTTTATACCCCGGAGCAGGTCTCCGATTACGCCTGGCGGATCCCGTTCCTGCTAGGCGGTGTGTTCGGCCTGCTGTCGGTGTACCTGCGCCGGTGGCTGCATGAAACACCGATCTTCGCCGAGATGCAGCAACGCAAGACCCTGGCCGCCGAGTTACCGTTGCGCGCCGTGTTGCGCGACCACCGTGGCGCCATCTTGCTGTCGATGCTGCTGACCTGGCTGCTGTCCGCCGGCGTCGTGGTGGTCATCCTGATGACCCCGACTGTGCTGCAAACCGTTTACCACTTCAGCCCGACCGTGGCGCTGCAGGCCAACAGCCTGGCCATCGTCACCCTGAGCCTGGGCTGCATCGCCTCGGGCGCCCTGGCCGACCGTTTCGGCGCCGGCCGCGTGCTGATCGTCGGTTGTGCGCTGTTACTGGCGACTTCCTGGACGCTGTATCACAGCCTGATGGCCCACCCGGACTGGCTGTTCCCGCTGTACGCCTTGACCGGGCTGTTCGTAGGCACCATCGGCGTAGTGCCATACGTGATGGTCAAGGCCTTCCCGCCCGTGGTGCGCTTCAGCGGGTTGTCGTTCTCCTACAACGTGGCCTACGCCGTGTTCGGCGGGCTGACGCCGCTGGCCGTGTCGCTGTTGATGAAAGAAAGCCCGATGGGCCCGGCCTACTACGTTGCCGCGCTGTGTGTGATGGGGATGGTGGTGGGTGGGTATCTCTGGAAGCGCTCCCGCTGATTGTTTGATAACGATCACTCCCACGGCCTGCGTGGGAGTGATGGCCGTTCCTCGCTTTATCCCCTCCCTTGCCAATAGTGGCCTTTCATCTAACTGTCACATTCTCGACATAGAGTGTTCACACGGCCTCCTGATACTTGGCCCCGATCCAATTATCCCTATCTGCTAGGAGCAAGGCATGAAACTGAAACGTTTGATGGCGGCAATGACTTTTGTCGCTGCTGGCGTTGCGACCGCCAACGCGGTGGCCGCTGGTGTTGATCCGGCAATCCCGGCTTACGTTAAAACCACTGGTGTGTCGGGCAACTTGTCCAGCGTCGGTTCCGATACCCTGGCTAACCTGATGACCCTGTGGGCCGAGGGTTACAAGAAGGAATACCCGAACGTCAACATCCAGATTCAAGCTGCCGGCTCCGCTACCGCGCCACCTGCGCTGACTGAAGGCACCTCCAACCTGGGCCCGATGAGCCGCAAGATGAAGGACACCGAACTGGCCGCCTTCGAGCAGAAGTACGGCTACAAGCCAACCGCTATCCCGGTTGCCGTGGATGCCCTGGCTGTATTCGTGCACAAGGACAACCCGATCCAGCACCTGACCATGGAACAAGTCGACGCCATCTTCTCGTCGACTCGCCTGTGCGGTGCCAAAGCTGAAGTGAAAACCTGGGGTGACCTGGGCGTGACCGGCGACCTGGCCAACAAGCCAGTACAACTGTTCGGTCGTAACTCGGTGTCCGGCACCTACGGCTACTTCAAAGAAGAAGCCCTGTGCAAAGGCGACTACAAGCCAAACGTGAACGAACAACCGGGCTCGGCTTCGGTCGTGCAGTCGATCAGCTCTTCGCTGAACGGCATCGGTTACTCGGGCATCGGCTACAAGACGGCCAGCGTGAAAACAGTGGCCCTGGCCAAAAAAGGCAGCACTGAGTTCATCGAAGACAGCGAAGAAAACGCCCTGAACGGCAAATACCCGCTGTCGCGCTTCCTCTATGTGTACGTCAACAAAGCACCGAACAAGCCTCTGGCGCCGCTGGAAGCTGAGTTCGTGAAACTGGTGCTGTCCAAACAGGGCCAGGAAGTTGTAGTGAAAGACGGCTACATCCCACTGCCAGCCAAAGTTGCCGCCAAGGCACTGGCTGACTTGGGTCTGAAAGAAGGCAACTGATTGCCTCTGCGGGGCCGGCCTGCCGGCTCCGCGTCCGAATTTTCCAATCCGCTGCCAGCTATGCTTCGCGGCGGATTTGTTGCGTCACTGCACTGTCATCTTTCTGTCATACAGGATCGCTAGGGTGTGCGCATGAATGATCTGGCCAATTCCACCATGACGACGACTTCTCCTCCCAAGCGCATTGATTTCAATACGCCTGAGCTGCAACGCAAACGCCGCATTCGCGCGCTCAAGGACCGACTGACCCGTTGGTATGTACTGGTCGGCGGCCTCGCTGTCCTCGGCGCCATCACCCTGATTTTCTTCTTTCTTGCTTATGTAGTCGCGCCCTTGTTCCAGGGCGCCTCATTGACCAAGGAAGACGCACTGACCCCGGCCTGGATCCAGGACGCCGGCAAGCCGCTGATGATCTCCCTCGAAGAACAGAACCAAGTCGCCATGCGGGTTTCCGACAAGGGCCAGGCGCTGTTTTTTGATGTGGCGACGGGCGCCGAACTCAAGCGTGTCGACCTGCCGCTGCCCGCCGGCGCCAGCGTTGCGTCCATCGGTGAAGACCAACCCGGCAGCCCGCTGGTGATCCTTGGTTTGTCCAATGGCCAGTCCCTGGTATTCCGCCACACCTATAAGGTGTCCTACCCGGACGGCAAGAAAACCATTTCGCCTGCAATCGAATACCCTTACGGCGAAACGCCGATCGTGCTGGATAACGCTGGCCGTCCGCTGGAGCACGTCGCCCTCAACGCCACGGACTCCACCTTGGTAGTCGCAGGTTCGGCCGGTTCGCACTTGAACGTGTTGTCCCTGAGCCGTGAAGAAAACATGATGACCGGCGAAGTCACCAGCGAGCAGAAGCGTATTGAGCTGCCGCAAATGACTGAGCCCGTGAAGGCGATCTTCATCGACCCACGCCAGCAGTGGCTCTATGTGATTAACGGCCGTGCCCTCGCCGATGTATTCAGCCTGCGCGACAACAGCCTCAACGGTCGCTACAAGCTGCTGGAAGACGGCAACGCTGAAGTCACCGCCAGCACTCAGTTGGTGGGTGGTATCTCGCTGATCATCGGTAACTCCAAGGGCGGCCTGGCCCAGTGGTTCATGGCCCGTGACCCGGATGGCGAGCAGCACCTCAAGCAGATCCGCACCTTCCAGATGGGCACCACGCCTATCGTTGAAATCTCCGCCGAAGAGCGCCGCAAAGGCTTTACCGCCCTCGATGCGTCCGGCAAGTTTGGCGTGTTCCATAGCACCGCGCACCGCACCCTGCTGGTCGACCCGGTGGTCGATGGCCAGGGCGTGTTCGGCATGTCGCCACGGGCCAACCGCGTAATTGTGGAAGCCGGCGGCAAGTTGCAACCGTTGATGCTGGACAACCCGCACCCGGAAGTCTCCTGGAGCGCGTTGTGGAGCAAGGTCTGGTACGAAAACTACGACGAGCCTAAATACGTCTGGCAATCGACCGCCGCCAACACCGACTTCGAACCCAAGATGAGCCTGGCCCCGCTGACCTTCGGTACCTTGAAGGCTGCGTTCTACGCCATGCTGCTGGCTGCGCCGCTCGCAGTTGCCGCCGCGATCTACACCGCTTACTTCATGGCCCCGAGCCTGCGCCGCAAGGTGAAGCCGGTGATCGAGCTGATGGAAGCCATGCCGACGGTGATCCTCGGCTTCTTCGCCGGCCTGTTCCTGGCGCCGTATGTGGAAGGGCATCTACCGGGCATTTTCAGCCTGCTGATGCTGTTGCCAATTGGCATCCTGGTCGCCGGCTTTGTGTTCAGCCGCCTGCCTGAGTCGATCCGCCTGCGCGTTCCCGATGGTTGGGAAAGTGCGATCCTGATCCCGGTGATCCTGTTTGTGGGTTGGCTATCGCTGTACATGAGCCCCTACCTGGAAACCTGGTTTTTTGGCGGTGACATGCGTATGTGGATCTCCCACGACCTGGGCATCACCTACGACCAGCGCAACGCCCTGGTGGTCGGTTTGGCCATGGGCTTCGCGGTGATCCCGAACATTTACTCCATCGCCGAAGACGCTGTGTTCAGCGTGCCGCGCGGCCTGACCCTGGGCTCCCTGGCCCTGGGCGCTACGCCGTGGCAGACCATGACCCGCGTGGTGATTCTGACCGCCAGCCCGGGCATCTTCTCGGCGCTGATGATCGGCATGGGCCGCGCTGTCGGCGAGACAATGATCGTGTTGATGGCCACCGGTAACACCCCGGTGATGGAGATGAACCTGTTCGAAGGCCTGCGCACGCTCGCGGCCAACGTCGCGGTGGAAATGCCCGAGTCGGAAGTCGGCGGCAGTCACTACCGCGTGCTGTTCCTCTCGGCGATGGTGCTGCTGTTGTTCACCTTCATCATGAACACCCTCGCCGAGCTGATCCGTCAGCGTCTGCGCAAGAAATACTCGTCGCTTTAAGAAAGGTAGAAGTCTGTGAAACAGAACTCCCTGAATGGATGGTTCAAGAGCGGCGCCCCTGGCGTCTGGATCAGCGGTGGCGCGGTGTCCATCGCGGTCATCATGACCATTGGTTTGCTGGCTGTGATTGCGGTGCGTGGTTTGGGCCACTTCTGGCCAGCCGACCTGATCCAGGCCAACTACACCGTACCGGGCCAGGCCAATCACGTCGTCATCGGCGAAGTGGTGCAGAAAGAAGAAGTACCGCGTGAGCGCCTGAAAAGCGCTGGCCTGCCCGTGCCGAACCAAGGCCCGGAATTCATGACCCGCGAGCTGATCAAGGTCGGCAACCGCGACCTGAACGGCAACGACTTCACCTGGATCGTCGGCGAGTGGCTCAAGGACCAGACCACGCCTGCGAACCTGATGACCATTGAGCGGCGTGAGTGGGGCAACTTCTACGGCACGCTGGTCAACGTCAAACAGGATGGCAAGGTCATCGCCGAAGGCGAAGCTGCGTGGCCAGAGCTGCAGGCCCGTGTCGACCGCGTCAACAAGCTGGCTGCCCAGCTCAAGACCCTGGAGAAGTCCGACATAGGAGCGATCAACGCCGGCCTTGAACGCATCCGCCTGCACGGTCGCAAACTCGAGCTGGAAGGCAAGCTCGACGCCGCCGCCCAAGCCGACATGGACGCTGACCGCGCGGAACTGAACGCCCGTTACCAGGACATCGAGGCACGCTTGGCCGACCTGCATGCCCAGTTCAACCGCGACTCGCTGACCGCCCGTGACGGCAGCGGCAAGGAAGTCGAAATCGGTATCGGTAAGGTGGTGCACGCCTATCAGCCGAATGCCATGGGCACTGTTACCAAGATCGGCTTCTACTTCACCAAGGTCTGGGAATTCCTCAGCGATGACCCACGGGAAGCCAACACCGAAGGCGGGATCTTCCCGGCCATCTTCGGCACCGTGATGATGACCCTGATCATGGCGATGATCGTGACGCCGTTCGGCGTGCTGGCGGCGGTGTACCTGCGTGAATACGCCAAGCAGAACACCTTGACGCGCATCATCCGTATCGCCGTGAACAACCTGGCCGGCGTACCGGCCATCGTCTACGGCGTATTCGGCCTGGGCTTCTTCGTGTATGTATTGGGTGGCTCGGTTGACCGCCTGTTCTTCGCCGAAGCCCTGCCGGCGCCGACCTTCGGTACGCCGGGCCTGCTTTGGGCTTCGCTGACCCTCGCGCTGCTGGCGGTGCCGGTGGTGATCGTGGCCACTGAAGAAGGCCTGGCGCGGATTCCTCGCACCGTACGTGAAGGTTCCTTGGCACTGGGCGCGACCAAGGCGGAAACGCTGTGGAAGATCGTACTGCCGATGGCCAGCCCGGCGATGATGACCGGCATGATCCTCGCCGTGGCCCGCGCCGCCGGTGAAGTGGCGCCGCTGATGCTGGTAGGTGTAGTGAAGCTGGCCCCGTCGCTGCCGCTGGACGGCAACTACCCGTACCTGCACCTGGACCAGAAGATCATGCACCTGGGCTTCCATATCTATGACGTCGGCTTCCAGAGCCCTAACGTCGAGGCGGCACGGCCACTGGTGTACGCCACCGCCTTGCTGCTGGTGCTGGTGATCGCCACGCTCAACTTGTCGGCGGTGTGGATCCGTAACCACCTGCGCGAAAAATACAAAGCGTTGGACAGCTAAAGCCATTCGCCACAAGCGGCAAGCTGCAAGCCGCTTTTGCTCAAATCTTGCAGCTTGCAGCTAAAAGCGTGCAGCTACGAACGGAGTGAGACCATGCAACAAGACACCCATTCCCACGGCATCAACATGTCTGCCCTGGGTCGTGACAAGCAGAGCCTGAGCCTGGCGCAGGAAACCGTGGCCATCGAAGTGCCGGGCCTGAGCCTGTACTACGGTGAAAAGCAGGCGCTGTTCGACGTCAGCATGAACATCCCCAAGCAGCGTGTGACCGCCTTCATCGGCCCGTCGGGCTGCGGCAAGTCGACGCTGCTGCGCACCTTCAATCGCATGAACGACCTGGTCGACGGTTGCCGCGTGGAAGGTGCCATCAACCTCTACGGCACCAACATCTACCGCAAGGGCGAAGACGTGGCCGAACTGCGCCGCCGCGTGGGCATGGTGTTCCAGAAGCCCAACCCGTTCCCCAAGACCATCTACGAAAACGTGGTCTACGGCCTGCGCATCCAGGGCATCAACAAGAAGCGCATTCTCGACGAAGCGGTTGAGTGGGCACTCAAGGGCGCGGCGCTGTGGGACGAGGTCAAAGACCGCCTGCACGAGTCGGCACTCGGCTTGTCCGGCGGCCAGCAGCAACGTTTGGTGATCGCGCGCACCATCGCGGTGGAACCGGAAGTGCTGCTGCTCGACGAACCTTGCTCGGCACTCGATCCGATTTCGACGCTGAAGGTTGAAGAGCTGATCTACGAGCTCAAGTCCAAGTTCACCATCGTCATCGTGACCCACAACATGCAACAGGCGGCGCGGGTTTCCGACTACACCGCGTTCATGTACATGGGCAAGCTGGTGGAATTCGGCGATACCGATACGCTGTTCACCAATCCGGCGAAGAAGCAGACCGAAGACTATATTACGGGCCGGTACGGCTAGCCCCGGCTGCAAGCCGCACGTTTCAAGCGGCAAGTAAAAGCAGTTTGATCAACGACACACATCAGCTTGCAGCTTGTAGCTTGCGGCTTACAGCTTTTGCGGAGCAGACGCATGATTAGCAAAGAAGGCCTTACCCACCATATCTCCGCGCAGTTCAACGCCGAGCTTGAGGAAGTGCGCAGCCACCTCCTGGCGATGGGCGGGCTGGTGGAGAAGCAAGTCAACGACGCCGTTACTGCGCTGATCGAGGCCGACTCGGGCTTGGCCCAGCAAGTGCGTGAGATCGATGACCAGATCAACCAGATGGAACGCAACATCGACGAGGAATGCCTGCGCATTCTCGCCCGTCGCCAGCCGGCGGCCTCCGACTTGCGTTTGATCATCAGCATCTCCAAGTCGGTGATCGACCTGGAGCGCATCGGCGATGAAGCCACCAAGATCGCCCGCCGTGCCATCCAGCTGTGCGAAGAAGGCGAAGCACCGCGCGGTTATGTAGAAGTGCGTCATATCGGCGACCAGGTGCGCAACATGGTGCGTGATGCACTCGACGCGTTTGCGCGCTTCGACGCCGACCTGGCCCTGTCGGTGGCCCAGTACGACAAGGTCATTGACCGCGAATACAAGACCGCGCTTCGCGAGCTGGCGACCTACATGATGGAAGATCCGCGCTCTATCTCGCGGGTCTTGAGCATTATCTGGGTACTGCGCTCCCTGGAGCGCATCGGCGACCACGCGCGCAATATCTCGGAATTGGTGATCTACCTGGTGCGCGGTACCGACGTACGGCACATGGGCCTTAAGCGTATGAAGGCCGAAGTTGAAGGTTCAGTCGATCAAATCCCTAATGTTCCGGGCGTAACTGACGATAAGTAAGGTTGCCCGAGAAATTAACGCCCGGCCTTTGGTCGGGCGTTTTCGTTTGCGGGAGATGAATTTATTACGTCTCGGATGAAAGATAGTCCGAACGTGACTGCAGAGTTTTGGCAAAATGCCATCAGTCAGGCGTCTTGCGTGCCGAAGTTTTTATAGGATGAAGGGTCGATGAGTAAAGTCAGTGTATTGGTGGTGGATGACGCCTCGTTTATCCGCGACCTGGTGAAGAAGTGCCTGCGCAACTACTTCCCCGGGATCAAGCTTGAAGACGCGGTGAACGGTAAAAAGGCCCAGGCCATCCTGATGCGCGACTCCTTCGACCTGGTGCTGTGCGACTGGGAAATGCCGGAGATGTCCGGGCTTGAGCTGTTGACCTGGTGCCGTGAGCAACCTCACCTCAAGGCCATGCCATTCGTGATGGTGACCAGCCGTGGCGACAAGGAAAACGTGGTCCAGGCCATCCAGGCCGGGGTTTCCGGTTACGTCAGCAAGCCGTTCACCAACGAACAGTTGCTGAGCAAGGTCAAGCAGGCGCTGCACAAGGTCGGCCGTCTTGACGCCCTGGTCGCTAGCGCACCCACCAAGATGAACTCAGCCTTCGGCAACGACTCCCTGAGCGCACTGACCGGTGGCAAACCCGAAGCGGTCAAGTCGGCACCAGTGGCTGCTGCTCCTGCGCCGAGCCGAGGCCTGATCAACAGTCCGCCGGCTCAAGCGCCTGCCGCGGCAGCCCCGGCCGGCGCTCGTGGTCAAGGTCAGTTGCGCCTGTCCAGTGGCACCCAGCAATGCGTGATCAAGGCGTTGAGCATCAAGGAAGCGCTGTTGGTGGTCCGTCGCGGCGAAGTCCTGCCTCAGGTACTGGAAAGCGCCGTGCTCGACCTTGAGCAAGGCGACAACGCCGAAGTGGCGCGCCTAAATGGCTACCTGCATGCCATCGTCGCCTTCGAACCCAAGCCCGACAGTGACTGGCTGCAACTGACCTTTCGGTTTATCGACCAGGACGCGCAGAAACTCGACTACATCTCCCGCCTGATTGCACGTGGTACGGCGCAGAAGCATTTTGTGCCGGGTGCGTGATTTGGAGTGGGCGGACGATGCGGCGACCCGACAAGCCCGCTACAGACTGTAACGATCCGTTGTTAGCCTGCCGGTCAGTCATCCCGGCAGGTTCACGCCATGCTCATGCGCTTACTACTGTGCTGCGGGCTGGCAGCGGTCGTCACTTCGACCCAGGCCATGACCCTCTACAAATCCACCGATGCCAATGGCGAGGTGTTTTTCAGTGACCGGCCAACCCCTGGTGCCCAGGCATTTGTGATCCAGGAGCGTCGGGTCGAACGCGTGAAACCGCTGATGCCCCTGGTGCCCCAATCGCGTTATTCACAACAAGCCTACCACTATCCCTTGCCCTGGCGCGGCGGCCCGTTCCACCTGAGCCAGGGCCCCAACGGCAGCTTCAGCCATACCGACGCCAAGAGCCGCTACGCCATGGACATCGCCATGCCGGAAGGCACGCCGATCATTGCGGCGCGCAGCGGTGTGGTGGTGAAGACCGAAAATGAGCAGGAGGGGCGTGGCAGTGATGCCTCAGGCAATTTCGTGCGGGTGCGTCACGATGACGGCACCGAGGGCGTGTACCTGCACCTCAAGCACGGTTCGGTGAGTGTCAGGGCAGGGCAGCGTGTAGCGGTGGGAAGCCCGCTGGCGTTGTCCGGTAATACCGGCAACAGCAGCGGGCCGCATTTGCATTTTGTGGTGCAGCGCGCCAGCGAGGCGGGGCTGGTGTCGATCCCGTATGAGTTCAACCAGCCAGTGGGTGCATTGCCCAACTTCGCGTTGGGCAATTGAGGGTTCAATCCAGCAGCAGCACCTTGGCCAACACGATCTTCGGCCCTTTCATCTTCTTGATGATGATGCGCAAGCCTTCCACCTCCAGCACTTCTTCCTCTTCCGGCACCCGCTTGAGGGTGTCGTAGATCAGCCCGGCCAGGGTTTCGGCTTCGATGTGGTCCAGGTCGACACCCAGCAGGCGCTCCACCTTGAACAGCGGGGTATCGCCGCGCACCAGCAGCTTGCCCGGTTGATAGGCCAGGATGCCGCGCTCGGCCTTACGGTGTTCGTCCTGGATATCGCCAACCAGCACTTCCAGCACGTCCTCCATGGTGAGGTAGCCGATGATGTTGCCGTCGGCTTCCTCCACCAGGGCGAAGTGCGCGCCGCCTTTGCGGAACTGCTCCAGCAGTTGCGACAACGGCATATGCCGCGACACACGCTCCAGCGGGCGGGTCAGCTCGGCCAGGTTGAAGGATTCGGGGATGTGGTCCAGTGCGGCCAGCTCCAGCAGCAAATCCTTGATGTGCAACAGGCCCACGAACTCGTTGCGCACCGCGTCATACACCGGGTAACGGCTGAATTTGTGACGACGGAACAGCGCGAGGATTTCCTTGAGCGGGGCGTTGAAGTCCAGGGTCACCAGGTCTTCCCGGGAGTTGGCCCAGTCCACCACCTCTAGCTCGCCCATCTCCACCGCCGAGGCCAGCACGCGCATGCCTTGGTCGCTTGGGTCTTGGCCGCGGCTGGAGTGCAGGATCAGTTTGAGTTCTTCGCGGCTGTAGTGGTGTTCGTGGTGCGGGCCAGGCTCGCCTTGGCCGGCGATGCGCAGGATGGCGTTGGCGCTGGCGTTGAGCAGGTAAATCGCCGGGTACATGGCCCAGTAGAACAGGTACAGCGGCACCGCCGTCCACAGTGATAGCAGCTCGGGCTTGCGAATGGCCCAAGACTTGGGCGCCAGTTCGCCGACCACGATGTGCAGGTAGGAAATCACGAAGAAGGCGGCAAAGAACGACACGCCTTTGATGACTTCCGGGGACTCGACGCCCATCGCGCCCAGGAGCGGCTCGAGGATGTGTGCGAAGGCCGGCTCACCAACCCAGCCCAGGCCCAGGGAGGCCAGGGTGATACCCAGCTGGCAGGCCGACAAGTAGGCGTCGAGCTGGCTGTGCACGGTGCGCAGGATCTGCCCGCGCCAGCCGTTGGTGTGGGCGATGGCCTCGACCCGAGTCGAGCGCAGTTTGACCATGGCAAATTCCGCCGCAACGAAGAAACCGTTGAGCAGTACCAGGACCAGTGCAAAAAGAATCATGCCGAAGTCGGCGAAGAGCGTAGCGAGGGTGATACCAGGGGAAGGGTCCATGATGGGGTTTTGCAGGTTCCGTGTTCAATAAGGGGTGGCAGGTGAGCCTGAAGGGCAGGCCCAAGTCGGCCAATGTAGCGGCTGACGGGGCGCTTGCCTAGTGCTCACTGCCGGGCGGGGCAAGGAATACATTCTCCAAAACAACTCATGTCCCTGTGGGAGCGTCGTTTTCGAGTTACTCGTCTATGCCAACCACCCGCGAACGCGTCATCTGCGCCGGCGGAAAATGGCAGGTAAACGTACTGCCATGCCCCAGCACGCTGCTGATTTCCAGGCGGGCGCGGTGACGCAAGAGCACATGCTTGACGATCGCCAGGCCGAGCCCGGTGCCGCCGGTGTTGGAGTTGCGGCTGGAGTCGACGCGGTAGAAACGCTCAGTCAGGCGCGGCAGGTGCTTGGCGTCGATGCCGATGCCGGAGTCCTGCACGCTCAAATGTGCACCCTGTTCGTCGGCCCACCAGCGGATGCGGATATTGCCTTTGTCCGGGGTGTACTTCACGGCGTTGAACACCAGGTTGGAAAACGCACTGCGCAACTCACCTTCGCTGCCTTTGAGCAGCACGGTCGGGTCGGCTTCCAGGGTGATCTGCTGCCCGCGTTGACCCGAGAGGGCCTGGGCGTCGTTCTTGATGGTCTGCAACAGGCTCTGCACCGCCGCCGGATGGTTATCCGACGGGTAGTCAGTTGCCTCAAGCTTAGCCAGCAAGAGCAGGTCGTTGAGCAGCGTCTGCATGCGCGAACCTTGCTGCTGCATCTGCTGCAGGGCCCGGCTCCAGCGCGGGTTGATCTCGTCGACGTTGTCCAGCAGCGTCTCCAGGTAACCGCAGATCACGGTCAGAGGCGTGCGCAGCTCGTGGGAGACGTTGGCGACGAAGTCTTTGCGCATCTGTTCCAACTGATGAATGCGGGTCACGTCGCGCACCAGCATCAGGTGTTCGTTGTTGCCGTAGCGCGTCAGGTACAGCTGGATGCGCACGCGGTCATTGGTGGGCGAGGGGATTTCCAGGGCTTCTTCGTAGTTCTCCTGTTCGAAGTACTCCTTGAAGCGCGGGTGGCGCACCAGGTTGGTTACCGGCTGGCCGCTGTCCTGGGGCGTCTTGAGGCCCAGCAGGGTTTCGGCCGCGCGGTTCCACCATTCCAGGTTGCCGTCGCTGTCGAGCATGATCACAGCGTCTTTGAGCGCGGCGGTGGATTCCTGCACCCGGTCGATCACCGCCTGCAGGCGCCCGCGCACCCGTTGGTCGCGGCGTTGCAGGTGGTAGATGCTGTCGAACACCTCGCCCCATAGACCGTAGCCATCGGGTGGTGCTTCGTCGGGTTTGTGCTGGCGCAGCCATTCGTGCAGGCGCAGCAATTGCTTGAGGGTCCAGCCCAGGTACAAGGCAATGCCGACGGCCAGGCTCCAGCCGTAATAACCACTGACCAGGCCCACCAACAAGCAGCCGGTGATCAGCAAAAGCATGTGGCGGATCAGGGTGCCATGCCAGTTTTGGTTCAAGGTGCGTCCTTCGGAGCAGTTTCAAGTTTCAAGCTGCAAGCTCCCAGCTACAGCAGTCCGCTTTGAACTTGCGGCTTGTGGCTAATTGCTTGTAGCTCAACCTTTGGTTGAAAACCGATAGCCAGTGCCGCGCACGGTTTGTACCAGATTCTCGTAGGCCTCGCCCAAGGCTTTGCGCAGGCGGCGGATATGCACATCCACGGTGCGCTCCTCCACATACACGTTGCCGCCCCACACTTGGTCGAGCAACTGGCCACGGGTGTAGGCGCGCTCCTGGTGGGTCATGAAAAACTGCAGCAGGCGATATTCGGTAGGGCCCATCTCGGCCGGCGTACCGTCGATGGTCACGCGGTGGCTGATCGGGTCCAGCAACAGGCCGCCGACTTCAATCGGCGCTTCGCCATCGGTTGGGCCGGCGCGGCGCAATACGGCTTTCAGACGAGCGACCAGTTCGCGTGGGGAAAACGGCTTGGTGATGTAGTCATCCGCGCCGACTTCCAGGCCCTGGATCTTGTTGTCCTCTTCGCCCTTGGCGGTGAGCATGATGATCGGGATGTCCCCGGTCAGCTCGTCACGCTTGAGACGGCGGGCCAACTCGATGCCGGAGGTGCCTGGCAGCATCCAGTCCAACAGGATCAAGTCCGGCTTGCGGTCGACGATAATGGCATGGGCCTGCTGGGAGTTCTCCGCCTCCAGGCAGTCATAGCCGGCCATTTCCAACGCAACGGCGATCATCTCGCGGATGGGCGCTTCGTCGTCAACAATCAGAATGCTCCTGCCAACCATGCTCAAAAATCCTCTTGTCATTTAACTGTCTTGCGCCGCATTAGATAACGGAATTATTGCAGTCGTGTGACAGTAATTTAGTCGCTCGGGCAATTCTCGCCTCTCTGGACTACGCTGTGGGTCCGAATCCTGACAACCAAAATAGGAAGGTTCCAATGACTTACAGCACGATGTCCTGGAAAGCCCTGCTGGTAACGGCCGCGTTGACGCTGCCGACCCTGGCGTTCGCGGCGGAGCCGGCGATGACTAAAGATGGGATGCTGGTCGACCACAAGGGCATCACCCTCTACACCTTCGACAAGGATGCCGACGGCAAGTCAGTGTGCAAGGACCAGTGCGCGACCAACTGGCCGCCGCTGAAGGCTGAGTCCACCGATACCTCCATGGGCAAATGGACCGTGATCACCCGCGACGACCAGACCAGCCAGTGGGCTTATGACGGCAAGCCGGTCTACACCTACAAGGATGATAAAAAGGCCGGTGACAAGACCGGTGATGGCAAGGGTGGGGCGTGGCATGTGATCAAGCCCTGACCACGCGGTGCTGCTGACGCCTTCGCGAGCACGTCGAAGGCGTCAGCTCCATCACCACGAAAAACGGCCTCAGCGAAACGCGTAGTCCGCCACAATTCCGACAAAAATCGCCAACCCCGCCCAGTGGTTGTGCAAAAACGCCTCGAAGCACTTCATCCGATCCTTGTCGCGGGTGTACCAGAACTCCCAGGCAAAACATCCAGCCGCCGCCAGCAACCCCAGGTGGAACCAGCCGCCCAACTCAAACCGTGTACCGGCCAGCAACAGGCACACCAACGCCAGGCCCTGTAGGGTAAGGATAATCACGCGATCGGCATCACCGAACAGAATGGCGGTGGATTTCACGCCGATCTTCAAGTCGTCGTCACGGTCTGTCATCGCGTAATAAGTGTCATAGCCCACCGTCCAGAGCAGGTTGGCGATGTACAGCAGCCAGGCAGCGGCGGGCAAGCTGCCGGTCTCGGCGGTAAACGCCATCGGCATGCCCCACGAAAACGCCGCGCCCAGCACCACTTGAGGGTAATAGGTGTAACGCTTCATGAACGGGTAGCTCGCCGCCAATGCCAAACCACCGAGGGACAGCAGGATGGTGGTGGCGTTGGTCAACAGCACCAGCAGAAAACTGATGCCCATCAGCACCGCAAAAAACACCAGCGCTTCCTTGGAACTGATCTTGCCGCTCACCAGCGGGCGCTGCTCGGTGCGCTTCACATGGCCGTCGACCTTGCGGTCGGCCCAATCATTGATCACGCAGCCGCCGGCCCGGGTCAGCACCACGCCCAACACGAAAATCACGATGTTGATAAAGGACGGCGAACCCTTGCCGGCAATCCACAGCGCCCACAGCGTCGGCCACAGCAGCAGGTAGATGCCGATGGGTTTGTCCATCCGGGCCAACTGAATGAAATCCCAGGCCCTCGGGTTCAGGCGGTTCAGGGATTTGAGCATGCGTTGATACATCAGCAGTTCTCCGGATGGGCATGCAGCGCGTGCCAAAAGCTCGGCAAAAAGATTTCCGCCACCAGCACGCTCAGCGCACCGCGATCAAAGCGTGAGCGGCGTGCCCACAGCCCGTCGGCCTGGTCCGCCGTGGGCAACCATTGCCGCGGGTAATGGCACACCTCGATTGCCTGGCGGGTGAAGGCCTGGTCGCAAAACAGCAATTCACCCAGTGAACGGCTGCCCAACTCATCCATGTGCAAGCCGTCGCCCTGCAAGGCACTGCGCGCCGCCACACTGCGCGCGAACACCCACGGCTGGCCCTTCCCACGCAAATACACTTCACGCACCCAGCCGATACTGGCCGGCGCCAGCGCCAGGGCAGCACATTCATCATCGCGCAGTGGCTGCCAGCCTTCGAACAGTGGCGTCACGCTGAAGCCGTCGTCCGACAGCCACGTCAGCCGCCGGGTGAGCGAGTCTTCGTTGAACAGCCAGTTGAGGGTCAAGGGCGCGGGCGCAGGGATCAAAAGGCTCTGGGTCAGCCATTGGCAAGCATCGGGAAGGTCGATTGAGTGCGGCACGGTGAGTCAGTATTGGCAGCAAAAGAGGCGGTGAGCTTACCATGGCACCTTGGACTTTTGCCGCGCTGAACCGGTGCCTTGCGTCGATCGTGCTTGCATCTGCCGGCCCCGATCAGTACAAAACGCCCTGAGCTGTACGGCAACGCTGGATCCATCGACCGTCGGCCAAACTGCCTGGACCCTGAGGAAGCAAGTAATGAAGAAGTGGCAATGTGTAGTCTGCGGCCTGATCTATGACGAGAAAGACGGCTGGCCGGATGACGGAATCGCTCCGGGCACCCTGTGGCAGGACGTCCCGGAAGACTGGCTGTGCCCGGACTGCGGCGTGGGCAAAATGGATTTCGAAATGATCGAAATCGGCTGATCTGCAAATTTAAGAACCGTACTACAAGGAGAAAGGAATGAACGCACCTGTCGTGATCATCGGCACAGGATTGGCCGGTTACAACGTGGCCCGGGAGTTTCGCAAGCTCGACAGCGAGACCCCATTGCTGCTGATCACCGCGGATGACGGTCGCTCCTACTCCAAGCCCATGCTCTCCACCGGCTTTGGCAAGAACAAGGAAGCCGATGGCCTGAGCATGGCCGAACCGGGCGCCATGGCCGAGCAACTCAAGGCCGAAGTGCGCACCCACACCCGTGTCAGCGGCATCGACCCCGGCCACAAGCGTCTGTGGATCGGCGAGGAAGCAGTGCCCTACCGCGACCTGATCCTGGCCTGGGGCGCAGAAACCGTGCGCGTACCGGTTGAAGGCGATGCGGCTGAACTGATTTTCCCGATCAACGACCTCGAAGACTACGCACGCTTCCGTGCCGCCGCTGCCGGCAAACGCCGCGTTTTGCTGCTCGGCGCAGGCCTGATCGGCTGCGAATTCGCCAATGACCTGATCCTTGGCGGTTATGAAATCGACCTGGTGGCGCCGTGCGAACACGTCATGCCGACCCTGCTGCACCCGGCAGCGGCCGCGGCGGTGCAAGCCGGGCTGGAAGGCCTTGGCGCACGTTTCCACCTGGGCCCGGTGCTCAATCGCCTACAGCGCACCGCTGACGGCGTGGAGGCGCACCTGTCGGACGGTGAAGTGATCCACTGCGACCTGGTGGTCTCGGCCATCGGCCTGCGCCCACGTGTCGACTTGGCCGCTGCCGCCGGCTTGCAGACCAATCGTGGGATCATGGTGGACCGCCACCTCAAGACCTCCCACGCCAACATCTACGCCCTGGGCGACTGTGCCGAAGTCGACGGCCTGAACCTGCTGTACGTGATGCCGCTGATGAGTTGCGCCCGCGCCCTGGCCCAGACCTTGGCCGGCAATGCCACGGCCGTCAGCTACGGCCCGATGCCAGTGACCGTCAAGACGCCGGTCTGCCCGCTGGTGGTTTCACCACCACCACGGGGCACCGAAGGCGTTTGGAGCGTTGAAGGCGAGGGTGCCGACATCAAGGCCCTGTGCCGCGACGCCAGCGGTCGCCTGCTGGGGTATGCATTGACCGGTACCGCCGTGATGGAAAAACTCGCCCTGAACAAAGAACTTCCGCCTTTGCTGGCGTAAATACCGGTCGTTCTGTCGGAATAAGCACGTTTTTCACCTTAGAAAGGTCGCCGCGAGACTGGCGGAGCGTGCGAGGGCATGCCATCCTCACTCCCGTCTGCCGCAGAGTAGAGCCTGCGGCGCTTTGGGCGTTGCTCCAACGATGAGCAGCACGGACATAACAACAAAAAACCGTCAAAGAGGCTTCACTTATGCGTAAACCAGAACTCGCAGCCGCCATCGCTGAAAAAGCGGATCTCACCAAAGAACAGGCCAACCGCGTACTCAACGCCATTCTCGAAGAAATCACCGGCGCCCTGCACCGCAAGGACAGCGTCACCCTGGTGGGCTTCGGCACCTTCCTGCAACGCCATCGCGGCGCCCGCACCGGCAAAAACCCGCAAACCGGTGAGCCGGTGAAAATCAAGGCGAGCAACACCGTTGCGTTCAAGCCGGGCAAATCGCTGAAAGACACTGTTAACGCGTAATGGCGTTACCGTCTCGAAGGGGGCGGGGAGGTAGGAAAAATGGGCACGCCGACTGGGTCGGGTGCCCATTTTTTGTTTAGGCTAGCAATCAATGGCTCTTTTTCTTTTCATCCAAATAAAAATTCAGATATTTCTTTGGTCTTTCTTGAAAGGCCCTTGCCTGACCGAACCCATAAGCCTCATCAAAGGCTTTGTAAGCCTCGGCATTTTTTCCCAATTCGAGAAATACCATTCCGACGTTTATCAGTGGGCCGGTATCAATATCTGACTCTCGGCCATCAAGCGTCTTTTGTGCCCATGACTCAGCTGCTTGGAAATCGCCGCTGTCGAAGTGAAGGTTGAAGAAAGAACCTGTAACCCACGACGATAAGGGCGCCCACTCAAGCTTTGGCTCAGGCAGTAAATCCCATGCCTGTTGGTACAGGACCTGCGCTTCAGTTTTTTTGTTTTGCTCATCGAGATCATTGCCCATCGCCATGACAGCCATGATTTTGTCTGCCAGTGTTGGATTTTCGTCTGCCAAGTCTTTCATACATAATCCTTACTAATATTTAGGCTTTTCTGCCGGGCCGATAAAGTCGCCGGGGTCCTTGTACCGGTCCGTCAGCAGTGCGCCTTTTGATCGGTTGTGGGAATAGTATTCCAGCTCATAGTTGTCAGGATCGCGCATCCAACCTCTCACTTCCTTGGTTTTAGCTCCGTGGTAACCACCTTTGCTGTTCCAATATTTAACAGCATCGGTTTTATGAGCCATATCAGCATCTTTGATCGAGTACCACTTTTTATCAGTGCTCTGGAACCGCATGTTTTTTCCGGAGCCAACTATTTTCCCTTCGGCTCTCATCCGCGCTATCACCGCTTTCCCTGTACGGCTGGCTTTGCCTGGTGTTCTACCCACGGAGTTCAGACGGCAGGACAAGCCGAGTGGGTCGATCCAACCGAACGGATTGGACGCGTACGCATAGAAATTCAAACCTCCGTGTAAACCTATCGGATCCGGCGTCGTAAACCGCCCCACATCCGGATCATAAAACCGGAACGTGTTGAAATGCAGCCCCGTCTCCCGATCCAGATACTGCCCCTGAAACCGCAGGTTCTGCTCTTCGATGTAATAAGGCTCACGTACTTCCTCAACCGTATTGCCCCACACCCGATAAGTAGCCTGCCAGACGCTGTGCCCATCGGCCTCGGTTAGTTGCTCGGGCAACCCGTTCAGGTCGTTGTGGTAGTAGCGAATCTTCTGCAACGGACCAATGCCGTCGACGCGGGCAAGGGGTTCGTAGCCGTCATCATCGTAAACATAGAGGCTGGTCTGGCTGTGTTTATGCTCCTGCAACAACCGCAGTCCGTCCCAGGTGAATCGAGTTTCGCCTAGCGGATAACCATCGTTGCCGTGCTCAGTTTTCTCGATGCGTCGACCCAGCGGGTCATAGGTCATCCTGACCACGCCGCCGTTCTCATTACGTACTTCAACCAACCGGCTTTCCGCGTCATACGCAAAGCGTTGCACGCCTCGTTTGGCGCTGCGCTTTTCAATCATCCGGCCAAACGCATCGTAGCGATAACGCTTGTCCTGATAGGTCAGCAGCTTGTTATGCACCACCAACCCGGCACCCGCCTGCGGGCCATCCAGCAGGTTGGCAGCGGCGTCGTAGGCGAAGGTTTCACGCTGGCCGTGCAGGCTGTCCTGGCTGGCGATGATGCGGCCGGTGGCGTCGTAGTGCAGCAGTTGGCGGTGTTGAGCGGCGGGTTGTTGGTCGAGTTTGCCGATCAGGTTGTCGGCGGGGTCGTATTCAAACTGTTTTTGCGCCGCAGCGGGCAGCAAGGTTGACTGACTGGCGTGACGACGCTGGCGTGAACGCAGGCGGCCACTGCGGTCGTATTCGCTGCGGGTGCTCAGTTGGCCCTGGGTGCGCAGCACTTCGCGGTGCAGGCGGTCACGCTCGAAGTCGCTGATGACCTGGCCGTCCAGGTTGACCTGGTGCAGGTGGCCGCTGCCGTAGTACAGGCGGTTGAGCCACCGGCCGTCCGGCAGTTGGGTTTGGATCAGGTTGCCGAGTTCGTCGTAGTGGTGTTGCAGGTTCCCCGCCGAACTCTGCTCGCAAAGCAGTTGGCCGAGGGCGTCGTAGGCAAAGCCCAGGGCTTGGGCATTGCCCTGCGAATCGGTGAAGGTGACAGCCGTGAGCTGGTCCACTGCGTCGTAGTGGTAGTCGGTACGGCCATCGTCGGTGGTCTTGGCAATCAGTCGGCCCACCGCATCGCGTTCCAATCGATGGACGATCGGCGCGGGCAGCGTTTCGGGCACCAGGGCCAGCCCGTTTCCGTAAGGCGCCGGCACGGCTGTCACTGCTGTGACATTGTCCAGCGGGTCATAGCTGTACTGCTTGGCGCTGCCGTCGAGGTCTTGCTGTTCAGTCAGCCGATCCCCGGCGTCCCACGCAAAGCGATAGCGTTCGCCGTTCTCGTTGATCAGCGCTTGCAGCCGTCCATAGCTGTCATAGCCGAACTGCACCTGTCGCCCATGGGCGTCGGTCCGTTGTCGGACTTGGCCACGGCGGTTGTGTTGGTAGAGGGTGGTGTGTCCGGCTGGATCGGTGTAGCCCACCAACTGACCGCTGACATCGCGCTTATAGTGCTCGGTGCGGCCGTCCGGCAGTTGGGTACTGAGCAAGCGTCCCTGGGCGTCGTAGCTAAATTGAGTGCGCTCGCCAAGGGCGTCGGTGATGACCTGCAAATACCCCCGCTCGTCGTAGCTGAAGCGCGTTGGATAACCTGAGCAGTCGATGTGCTCGGCCAGTTGCCCGAACGGATTCCAGCGCAGTTTTTTGCTTTTGCCGGTGGCGTCAATAATTTCCACGGGCTGGCCATGTGCGTCATAGCGGTAGCGCGTGACGTAGCCCAGCGGATCGGTTTCGGCGATGCAATTGCCGCGCGGGTCGTAGCGATACCGCCAACTGTTATCGGCGGCGTCGGCTTCTACCTGCGGCAGCGCCCAGTGTTCCAGCCACAAAGTCGAGTCGCTGCGGCCTAGCGGGTCGGTCTCGCCGATGAGGTTGCCGCTCTCATCGTAGCTGTACTCATAGCGCCCACCCAGGGGGTCGGTGGCGCTGAGCAATTGGCGTTCGTCGTTCCATTCGAACAGCCAGGTCTGACCGAGGTTATCGCTGTACTGAATGATCTGGTGCTGAGTGTTCCAGTGGCGGGTGCTGACGCGCTGCAAGCCATCGGTGATGTGAGTGAGGCCCACCTTCAAGTCATAGTCGAACTGGTAAGTGTCACCCTCATCGGTCCAGTGCCGGACCACACGCCATTCCAAGTCCTCAATCAAGGCCCATTCATAGAAGCACCGCAGCCCGGTGGGTAGTTGATGCTCCACCATTCGACGCGCCACGTCGTAGGCAAAACGCCTTTGCACCTGGCCGGTTGCGTCACGCACCTCAGCCAGATTGCCGGCCGCGTCGTAGCCATAACTGACGAGCACTTCGCGGCGTTGGTCGGGGTACAGGCGCTCAATGTGAGTCAGATGCTCTTGGTCACGGATCAGCTCAATCTGCACTAAGTCGAAGGTATCGCGCAGGCGTACCAGGCGCCCGGCTTCGTCATAGTCAATATGGATGCGGTTGTCGTTGCGATCGCCCAGTTGGCTCAAACGCAGGCGCGTCGGATTGGCCGGCGTGGGTTCGAACAAGCGGTACAGACCATCATCACTTTCGATCAACAACTGCCCATTGAGGTGTCGCCGCACGACGAGCCCTTCACCGGCGCTGAATACCGCGCCGCCCAACGGGATCGAACCCATGTCAATCGGGCGTCCCTGCTCGTCGGTGTAGACCAGCGTCTCTCCGCCTTCGGGATGCGGACGGATCTCTACGCACACTTCATAGGGCACGCTCCAGCCAGCGCCAAACAGGCTGTCCGAGCGTTCGTCGCGGCTGTTGTAGAAGCGCTGCCAGTCGATCGGCAGGATGCCGGGTAAGACGAAGTCCAGCTCTTCGACGTCGCCCAGTACCTTCGCGCCTGTCGCCGCATGTACCGGATTCGACGAACCCATCGCCGCGTTGGCCATCGCCCCCATCGCACTGCTGACCGCCATCGAAGTGGCTCCGCCGATCAGCATGCACGGCAACTTGCTGAAGAACTTGCCCTTGCCACCCTTGAGCATCAACAACGCCGTGACCGCCAACCCCACACCCGGGGTCTTGCCGCTGCGAATTTCCCGCACCACCACCGAACCACCGCCAATGGTCACGTTGGAAGAAATCAGGCCCGACGACACCACGGTTGCATCGCAGGTACTGCGGTCTCCACTGCGCACCGCCGGTTGGCCGTTGACGGTGACCTTTTCCGACCCTTCGGCTAGAAACTGCGGCGGCATCGGTGGGTGCTTCATGCACGCCACCAGGTCCAGCGGCTTGGGTACGGCGCCGGGTGCGGGCGTTGCAACTGTAGGGCGCCACATCTGCGAGAAGAAGCTCTCGGCCATGTCCAGGTAACCGGGCTCGGGAGCGGGTTCTTCCAGCTCGGTGCCGGCCGGCGCGACATGGGAACTGATCGCCCCGGCGGCGCGGGCGGCGGGGATGTTGTTGGTCAGGGTGTTGGTGGAGCCGGTAAGAATATTGGCCTGCACCGTGGGCGGAAACAGCGCGTTGCTGAAACTTTCACATAAATTCGATAAGCCTTTGTCGGCCCCGGTCTTGCTCATGGCCAGGCCGACAATCGTGCCCACCACCGCACCCAGGAGGAAGCAACCTAGCCCGCCGGTGGCGACGGTGATACCGGTGGCGGCAACCACCGCAGCGGTTGCGACGGCGGTGATCGCGATATTGGCCGCCACCTCCAGCACCCCGCCAAGGATGTCCGCCATCATCGAGGTGTGGGAGAGCGCATCGCCCATCCGGGCAGCCCAGAGTGCATCAGACAAGGACTGCACTTCCGTGCCTGATTGAATTGAACGCACAACTTTCCATAGTCGCCGTGTCCTTGAGTGTCATGGCATACGCATCAGTGCTGTCTTCAACCGTTTTATCAGCGTGGGACTTTCCAGGCATTCCAGCGGGGTGATGTTGTCCAGTGCCGGAACCGTTTGCCCGATCCACCACAACCCCTCCTCAAGGCCCCGTTTCCCGCGCAGTATCACTGCCATGTCGAGATGGCCGCCCAAGGCCTTGGCCAGTTCACGCGCATCGTCGTCAAGGTAGTCTTCTTCATACAAGGCCACTGTGCTCTGCCAGTCCGCGTCACCCGGGTATTCGTTTTCCAGTCGTTCCATGTTCAAAAACCTGCAAAGGAGATCAAGTTGCTGCCAGTCGGGTTGCGTGCCGATGGCGCCAGGATTCCATCATAGCCATTGGCCTTGGCCCAGTTGCCGATCTGATGGGTCTCGGTGTACTTCGAGCCGGTGATGCTTTTAAGGCTGACCCCTAGCTGTTTGCGCACATCGGCGCGGGTCAGGTCCAAGACATTATTGAGCTGCACTTTCTTGCTGACCAACACCCGTTTGGACAGGTCGACCTTCCAGTGCGTGACCTCGCCCAGCGCGGTTTTCCGTGAGTTCGCGCCATACACCCCGCCGACGCCTTTGGTGGTGTAGCGGTGTGTGGACTCCACATTCCACTTGTGCGCCTGCCAAGTGGTCCCGATGCGCCCCGGTTCCTCGAACCGATACACGGTGCGACTGACCTTGCGCCCCTTGGGTGGGCTGGAGCATTTCATCAGGCCCAGCGGGTCAATCCAGCTCAGCGGGTTGGGCGCATATTGATAGAGATTCAGGCCGCCGGCCAGACCGATGGGGTCGGGTGTGGTGAAGCGCCCGATATCCGGGTCATAAAAGCGCAGAGTGTTGTAGTGCAGCCCCGTTTCCCGGTCTAGATACTGGCCCTGGAAGCGCAGGTTCTGTTCTTCGATGAAATAGGGTTCTCGGCTTTCCTCGACGGTATTGCCCCAGACTTCATAGCGCGCTTGCCACACCGTATGGCCGTCGCTCTCGGTGAGGCGTTCGGGCAAACCGTTGAGGTCGTTGTGGTAGTAGCGGATTTTTTGAAGGTCACCTGTGCCATCGATACGGGCCAGTGGTTCGTAGCCCTCGTCGGCATAGATATAGAGGCTGGTCTGCTGATTGCAGTGCTCCTGCACGAGTTGCAGCGCGTCCCAAGTGAAACGTGTCTGGCTCCGCTGCACACCGTTGCGGTCGTAGGTGGTCTTGGCGGTGCGCCGGCCCAGCGGGTCATAGGTCATGATGACCCAGGAACCGTCATCGTTGTGCACCTGTGCCAGCCGTTGCTCCGCGTCGTAGCTGAAGCGTTGGGTGCCGCGCCGAAGGCTGCGCTTTTCAACCATCCGGCCAAAACCGTCATAGCGGTAATGTTTGTCCTGGTAGGTCAGCAATCGGTTGTTGGCGACCTGTCCTGAGCCGTCCAGCAGGTTAGCCGCCGGGTCGTAGCGGAAGGCTTCCCGTTGACCCATGAGGTTGTCCTGGCTAGCCAGAATGCGGCCGGTAGCGTCGTAATGCAGCAATTGGCGGTGTGCCGTGCCGGGCTGGCTGTCGTAGCGTTCGACCAGTTGGTCGCTGTCGTCATAGCCCAAGCGTGTCTGCACCGGTGGATGTAACAGCGAGTGGTCCGGTTGGCGGCGCTGGCGGGCACGCAGACGTCCACTGCGGTCATATTCGCTACGCGTACTGATACGGCCCTGGGTGCGCAGCACTTCGCGGTGCAGACGGTCCCGCTCGAAGTCACTGATGACCTGCCCATCCAGGTTGACCTGATGCAAGTGCCCGCTACCGTAGCGCAGGCGGTTGAGCCAGCGGCCGTCGGGAAGTCGGGTCTGGGTCAGGTTGCCCAATTCGTCGTAGAGATGCTCCAGGCAACCGGCGGCGCTTTGTTCGAGGGTCAGCTGACCGAGGGCGTCATAACCGAAGCCCAGGGTTTGCTGCTCGCCATCGTGTCCTGTAAAGGTGATGGCTGTGACTTGGTCGAGTTCATCGTAGCGGTACGTCGTGCAACCATCTACGGTGCGCTTGGCGATCAGCCGGCCTGCTGCATCCCGCTCCAGATCATGAATGATGGCGGGCTCGGCGTCGGACGATGCGAGGGTTTCTACCTGTGTGACATTGTCCAGCGGGTCGTACGTGTACCGTTTTCGACAGCCGTCCAAGCGCTGTTCGAGGGTCAGGCGATCACCGTCGTCCCAGTCGAATCGGTAGTGCTCACCATTTTCGTTGGTCAGGCTGTGCAGGCGGCCATAGACGTCATGGCTCAACTCCACACGGCGGCCATGGGCGTCGATGCGCTGGCGCAACTGGCCGTTCGACGAATGTTCGAAGCGCGTGGTGTGGCCGGCAGGGTCGCTGTAGCCGATCAACTGGCCGCTGGCGTCACGCTGATAGTGCTCGCTGCGCCCATCGGGCAACTGCTTGCTGATCAGTCGGCCCTGGTCGTCATAATTGAAGCTGGTGCGTTCCCCGAGCGCGTCGGTACTGGCCAGCAGCAAGCCTCGCTTGCAGTAGCTCAAACGGGTGGTAAGGCCCGTACAGTCGGTGTGCTCGCTCAATTGACCCAGTGGGGACCAGCGCAAGGTCTTGCGCTTGCCGCTGGCGTCGATGATCTCCCTGACTTGGCCGTGTCCGTCATAGTGATAGACCGTGCGGTTGCCCAGTGGGTCGGTTTCGCGAATGCAGTTGCCCCGCGAGTCGTAATCGTACTGCCAGGTATTGCCAGCGGCATCGCTCTCCGCCAGTGGCAGCGCCCAGTGCTCCAGCCACAAGGTCGATTCACTGCGCCCCAGGGGGTCGAGGGTCTCAGTCAGGTTGCCGGCATCATCGTAGCTGAACTGATAATGCCCACCGAGAGGGTCGGTTGCGCCCAGCAGTTGGCTATCATCATTCCACCGGAAGGCCCAGGTTCGCCCCAGTGCATCGGTGGACGCGATGATCTGGTGTCGCTCATCCCAGTGTCGAATGCTGACGCGCGCCAGCCCGTCGGTGATACGGGTGATGCCTGTATCCAACGCATAGTCGAATGTGTAGGTGTCCCCGGCCTCCGTCCAATGCCGGACAACACGCCATTCAAGGTCGTCAACCTTGGCCCACTGATAGAAGCAACGAAGGCCGGTGGGCAATTGATGCTCGACCATGCGCTGCCCGGCATCATAGGCAAAACGGCGCTTCACGTGCCCGTCGGACTGGCGTACAGAGGCCAGGTCGCCACGGGCGTCGTAGGCGTAATGCATCAGTACTTCACGGTGTTGGTCGGGATACAGGCGTTCGATTCGGCTGACGCGATGGGGCCAAGTGTTGTCGTACGTCAGCTCGACCCTCACCAGGCCAAAGGTGTCACGCAGGCCCAGCAGGCGACCATCGTCGTCATAGTCGAGGTGGATTCGGTTGTCGTTGCGATCTCCCAGTTGGCTCAGGCGTAGCAACGATGCGTCCTGTGGCGCCGGATCGAACAGTCGGTACAAGCCGTCTGCGCTTTCGATCAGCCACTGGCCGCTCAAGTGACGCTTGACGCTGAGGCCTTCGCCAGCGCTGAACACGGCACCCCCCAAAGGGATCGAACCCATGTCGATACGTCGACCCTGCTCGTCGATGTACAACGCGTAGTCGCCCCCTTCAAGGTGAGGCAGCAGCTGCACGCTGACTTCATAGGGCACACTCCAGCCGGCACCAAACAAGCCATCGCGGCGTTCATCCCGGCTGTTGTAGAAGCGCTGCCAGTCGATGGGCATGATCCCGGGCAAAGCGAAATCCAGCTCCTCGGGGCCGCCCAGCACTTTGGCCCCCGTGCTCGCGTGCACCGGGTTGGAAGAGCCCATGGCGGCGTTGGCCAGCGCGCCCATGGCCTGACTGACCACAAACGAATTGACGCCTGCCAGCAGCATGCAGGGAAGGTTGCTGAGGAACTTGCCTTTACCCCCCTTGAGCATCATCAGCGCGGTGACGGCCAGGCCAACGCCCGGCGTCTTGCCGCTGCGGATCTCGCGCACCACCACTGAGCCCCCGCCGATAGTCACATTGGGCGAAATCAGCCCCGACGACACCACGGTGGCGTCGCAGGTGCTCCGGTCACCGCTGCGTACCGCCGGTTGACCGTTGACCGTGACCTTTTCCGAGCCTTCGGCCAGAAACTGCGGCGGCATCGGCGGGTGTTTTGTGCAGGTCACCACGTCCAGCGGTTTAGGGACTGCGCCGGGCGCTGGCGTGGCGACGGTGGGGCGCCACATTTGCGCAAAGAACCCTTTGGCCATGTCCAGGTAGCCGGGCTCTTCGCTGTGTTCCGGTGCTGGCGGCGTTGTTTCGGTTTCGGTGCCCGCAGGTGCAACGTGGGAGGGCACGACGCCGGCCGCGCGCGCAGCGGGCAAGGCGTTGATCAGTGTGTCGGTGGACCCGCTGAGGATTGTGGCCATCACCGAGGGAGGGAACAGCGCGTTGCCGATTCCCTCGCACATGGCGCTCAACCCCTTGTCGGCACCGGTCTTGCTCATGGCGATGCCGACGATCACGCCGACTACCGCCCCCAGTACGCAGGCCCCCAGTCCACCGGTCGCGACGGTAATGCCGGTAGCCGCCACCACCGCAGCGGTTGCCAGCGCGGTAATCGCCACGTTAGCCGCCACTTCCAGCACGCCGCCGAGGATGTCCGCCATGACAGAGGTGTGGGACAGCCCATCGCCCAGGCGCGCAGCCCAGAGCAGTGCGTCAGACATGCAAAGGCCGCTTCACTGGGGGACGTCGAACACGAGCGAGCTCTTGATCGTCGACCAGTGCGCCGCCTCGGCGTCCCCAAGCTTGTCAGCCTTCACATAACTCAATGCAAGCATCTTGCGCGTACCCGGCAACACCAGCGCCAGTTGGTACTGGAACACCTTGTCATTGCCCTTGTTGAACTGGCTGCGCAGCTCGATGCCTTCGACCTCTTGCGCGGCGCCCAGGCGCACGTCCACACCCGGTTGATAGCGCAAATCCTGCACCTGTTTTTCCAGGCGCTGGAGTTGGTCATTGAAGTTGCTGTGCAGGGTTTCGCCTTCGGCCAGCAGGCTGCGGCTGACGATCAGGGACGTCCCCAATTCAGGGAACTTGAGGATATTGATCGTCGCGTCCTGCAACTCACTGGCGGGCAGTTGAAACTGAAATTCGTTGATCCGGTACGTCATGGCAAACAGGTCTCGTCAGGAGCTTTTAGGCGCGGGGAACGCGGCTTTAATGTTGGCGTCGATAGCGCCTTTCTGGCCCTGGCCATCGGGCGTGGCACCTGGGCCGCCGCCGTTGTTCAGGTGCAGCACGCCGCCGGTGTTGAACTCGGCGTCGCCGCTGGCGTAGAAGCTGATTTGCACACCGGTGAGGTTGATCTGCCCGCTCGCATTCAACTCCAGAATGCTTTCACCGCAGACTAGGCGCAGGTTCTCGCCCACTTCGATGACGTAGCTCTGGCTGATGCTGTCGGTCTTCCTCTGGCCCACGGAGAGGATGTCTTCCTGCTTGACGATGCGCAGGCGGTTGTTGCCGATGGTCACCGTCTCGTCATGCCCAATACTCTTATTCCGGTCATGCCCCACGGAATGGCTTTCGTCGACCTCGACCACAATGTCCTGATTCCGCTCGGCATGGATATACAACTGCTCCAACCCCTTCTTGTCCTCCATGCGGATTTCATTGAAGTTGGCCGGCGTGCCACCTTTGCTGGATCGACTCTTCATGCCGCTCTGAGTCGCGTTCTCCGGTAGGTCGTAAGGCACCGTCTGCTCGGCGTTGTACACCCGGCCGGTGATGATCGGCCGGTCGGGGTCGCCTTCGAGGAAGCTCACAATCACTTCCTGGCCGATCCGTGGGATCTGCATCGAGCCCCAGTTTTTCCCGGCCCAGGATTGCGACACACGAATCCAGCACGAGCTGTTTTCGTTGGATTGATCGTGACGGTCCCAGTAGAAATGCACCTTCACCCGGCCGTACTGGTCGGTCCAGATTTCCTCGCCTTTGGGGCCGACCACCAGCGCGGTCTGCGGGCCTTTGACGACAGGGCGGTGCGTATTGGCCAGTGGGCGGAAGCTTTGTTGGGCGTCGATGCAGGTGAGGCTGCTTTCAAACTGCGCCGACCCCGAGCCGCCGCCGCTTTCCAGGCTTTCCTGGACGATGTAGTAGCGGCAGCCGACGATCAGGTATTCGCGGTTTTGGTCCTGGCGACTGAAGCCGGTCAGGCTGAACAAATGCCCTGAACCCAGGCCACGGGCGTTGCCGCTGAACTCGACCTGTTCGTGCAGGGTTTGCAGGGCTTCGATGCGGGTGCGCGCATAGTGCTCGCCGTCTTCGCTTTGCACGTAGGTGCCGGGGTAGTCGTACAGCGGATAGTCGCCGGCGGTGTGCGGACGCGGCATGGCCGAGCGCACGTCGATGCTGGCGCTGGGGCGCTGGAAGTCGTAGTCGTTGAGCTCCAGCGAGCCCGGCTGCACTTCGTGCGCCAGGTGCCAGTTGTGCATGTGGTCGCGTTCGCGCTGCTGCTCGTCCTTGGGGTAGTACGGGATCGACGCGTAGCCGGGCACGCTAGTGTGGGCGCCATAGGCGTCGGCCAGCACCAGCACATGGCGGTCCTGTTCGTGGCGGAAGAAGTAATAGATGCCTTCCTGTTCCATCAAGCGGCTGACGAACTCGAAGCTGGTCTCGCGGTATTGCACGCAGTATTCCCACTCGCGGTACGGCCGGCTCAGGGCGTCTTCGAAGTCGGAAAAACCAAGGTCGCGAAACACCTGCTTGATGATCTGCGGGATGCTCAGGTTCTGGAAAATCCGGCAGTCCGAAGTGCGGCTGAGCAGCCACAGCCACGGGCGCAGCGTTACCTGGTAACTGGCGAACTGGCCCTGGTCGATGTTCTGGCTGCAGCGCGCAACGATGCCGTGGAAATGCCGCTCGCCGCCATCCGCCAGTTGCAGGCCCACGCTCATGGGTTTGCCGAGCAGCTGGTTGAGGTCGATGTTGGCGTCCAGGGACGTCAGTTGCAGCTCATAGTTGAACAGCCTGCCCAGCTCTTCACCGCCGCCCATTTCATTGAGCAGCAGCACATCCGGCCCGAGAGGGCTGGTGATCTTGGCCAGGCGTGAGGCTTGGTTGAATAGCATTGGGCGTCCTGTAAAGGTCTTGATTACTGAAGGAACCGAATCCAATGTGGGAGCTGGCTTGCCTGCGATAGCAATTGAACATTCAACATTTATGTTGACTGATACACCGCTATCGCAGGCAAGCCAGCTCCCACATTTTGACCGTGTTCCGTCAGGTCAATCTGCGTCGCTGAAGTCGTAGTGCAATTCATTATCCCGGCTGCTGATCCTCACGCCCGCCAACGCCTTGCCTTCCAGCATGCGCGTGAGGAATTCACGGCTCATGTCCGGCAGCAGGCTGTTGGTCAGGATGGTGTCGATCATGCGTCCACCGCTTTCGGTCTCGGTGCAACGCGAGACGATCAGGTCGACCACCTCGTCGTCGTAGTCGAAGGCGACTTTATGGGTGTTTTCCACGCGCTTTTTGATGCGGTCGAGTTGCAGGCGGGTGATCGCCTTGAGCATCTCGTCGCTCAGCGGGTAGTACGGAATCGTCACCAGTCGGCCGAGCAGCGCCGGCGGGAAAATCTCCAGCAGCGGCTGGCGCAGGGCCTTGGCGATTTCTTCCGGCTCCGGCACGTTTGCCGGGTCTTTGCACACCCGGGAAATCAACTCGGTACCGGCGTTGGTGGTCAGCAGGATCAGGGTGTTCTTGAAGTCGATCACCCGGCCTTCGCCGTCTTCCATCACGCCCTTGTCGAACACCTGGAAGAAGATCTCATGCACGTCCGGGTGGGCTTTTTCCACCTCGTCCAGCAGCACCACGCTGTAGGGCTTGCGCCGCACCGCTTCGGTCAGCACACCGCCTTCGCCGTAGCCGATATAGCCCGGTGGCGCGCCCTTGAGGGTCGACACGGTGTGGGCTTCCTGGAATTCGCTCATGTTAATGGTGATGACGTTCTGCTCACCGCCGTACATGGCTTCGGCCAGCGCCAGCGCGGTTTCGGTCTTGCCCACGCCGGAGGTGCCGGCCAGCATGAAAACACCAATCGGCTTGCTTGGGTTGTCGAGGCCGGCGCGGGAGGTCTGGATGCGCTTGGCGATCATCTGCAGGGCATGGTCCTGGCCGATGATGCGTTTTTTCAGGTGCTGGTCGAGGTTGAGCACCGTTTCCAGTTCGTTGCGCGCCATACGGCCGACCGGGATGCCAGTCCAGTCGGCGACCACCGAGGCCACGGCCTGGTAGTCCACGGTCGGCAGGATCAGCGGGGTTTCGCCTTGCAGCGCGCTGAGGCGCTGTTGCAGGTCGACCAGTTGCTCGCGCAAGGCGTCGTCGCCACTGTCTACGGCGCCGGCTTTCTCGCGCAGGGTTGCACGGGTGGCGAGGAGTTCATCCACCAGGGTTTTCTCTTCGGCCCAGCGGCCTTCCAGGGTCGCAAGACGTTCGCGTTCTGCGGCCAGCAAGGCTTCGCTGTTGCTCTGGCGCGCGCCAATGGCGATGCCGATGGCATGCTCGCGGGCGATGATTTGCAGCTCGGTTTCCAGCGCTTCGATGCGACGGCGGCTGTCGTCCACTTCCGCCGGCACCGCGTGCAGGCTGATGGCGACGCGGGCGCAGGCGGTGTCCAGCAGGCTCACGGATTTGTCCGGCAACTGACGCGCCGGGATGTAGCGGTGGGACAGCTTGACCGAGGCTTCCAGCGCCTCATCGAGGATCTGCACCTGATGGTGTTTCTCCATGGTCGAAGCCACGCCACGCATCATCAGCAGCGCCTTTTCTTCCGACGGCTCGGCAACCTGTACTACCTGGAAGCGGCGGGTCAGGGCCGGGTCTTTCTCGATGTGCTTTTTGTACTCGGCCCAAGTCGTGGCGGCCACGGTACGCAAGGTGCCACGGGCGAGGGCGGGCTTGAGCAGGTTGGCCGCATCGCCAGTGCCTGCAGCACCGCCGGCACCCACCAGCGTGTGGGCTTCGTCGATAAACAGGATGATCGGCTTGGGCGACGCCTGGACGTCTTCGATGACCTGGCGCAGGCGCTGTTCGAACTCGCCTTTCATGCTGGCGCCGGCTTGCAGCAGGCCCACGTCGAGGCTGCGCAGTTCCACGTCTTTGAGTGCAGGCGGTACGTCGCCGGCGACGATACGCAGGGCGAAACCTTCGACCACGGCGGTCTTGCCCACGCCGGCTTCGCCAGTAAGGATTGGGTTGTTCTGGCGGCGGCGCATCAGGATGTCGACCAGTTGGCGGATCTCTTCGTCACGCCCCACGATAGGGTCAAGCTTGCCGCTGCGTGCCTGCTCGGTCAGGTCGACCGTGAAGCGTTTGAGCGCTTCCTGCTTGCCCATCGCGCTCGGCGCCATCGCACCGCTGGCTTCGCCCGGCACGGCGCCGGCATTGAAGCCATCGCTGGCGCTCAGGGCATTCTCCGGCGAGTCACCGACGTATTCATCAAAACGCTCGCTCAGGGCTTCGGCTTTGATCTTGTCGAACTCCGACGACAGGCTCAGCAACGCATGACGCAGGCTCGGCGTCTTCAAAATACCCAGCACCAGGTAACCGGTACGCACCTGGCTTTCGCCAAACATCAGGCTGCCGTAGACCCAGCCGCGCTCCACGGCTTCTTCCACATGGGACGACAAGTCAGTGATCGAGGTCGAGCCACGCGGTAGGCGGTCCAGGGCTTCGGTCAGGTCACGTGCCAGGCGCGCCGGTTCAACGTTGAACTGGCGGATGATGCGGTGCAGGTCCGAGTCCTGCAGTTGCAGCAATTGATGAAACCAGTGAGCCAGTTCCACATACGGGTTGCCCCGCAGCTTGCAGAACACGGTGGCGGCTTCGATGGCCTTGTAGGCCACGCTGTTGAGTTTGCCGAACAGTGCGGCGCGACTGATTTCACCCATGCTCTGGATTCCTTGAGGTGGTGGCCTGATCGGCGTAATGCCGGGCCAGGATTAGGTCGTTGGCGTCGTGCGCAGGGCTACCGAGCCAGGTGTTGAAGCCCAGGCGGAACTGGCCGTTGAGTTGCAGCGCCGGGACTTCGGGTTGTTGCAAAACCAGGTTCAGGTCCCAGTCCAATTCATCGCCCAGGTACTCGGCCACCCACGCCACCAGCTCGTTGAACGGCTGATGGCCGGGCAGCATGCCCATGTAGTCATCCAGCTTGAGCGGCCCCAGGCGGATACGGAATTTGTGCTGGCGGTCCCACACGAAGCTGCCCAGGCAAAAGTCCACACCCAGCCGGTTGGCGCTCACGCCCACGCGGCTGCGCTCGGGCAGTTCCAGCCATTGGCCGACGTATTCTTCTATCTCCACCGGCAGCCCGAAATACTCGCCGAGGATCGCCTTCAAACCGTCCGGGTAACGGGTTTGCGCCGACAGGTGGCCGCTGTAATGCAGCTTCGCGGTATCAGGGATGAGTCCCTGATTGAGCAGGCTCGGCATGCCGCGCCCGCTCAAAGCCGCCAGGCGTGCAGACCAGTAATCATCGTCTGGACGGTCGTGGCTGACCGTCGGCCGTGCCTCCGCCCAGGCCCGGTAAAACAGGCTCAGCAGGCGATGGTGGAACACATCCAGGAATTGCTTGCTGGTGCTGTCGGCGTTGTTGCGCTGGCGCTCGCGCACGTATTCGGTGATATGCAGCGGCAGCGGGCCGTTGGGGCCGCCGAGGCCAAAGAAGAACTGCTCGAGTCGCGCCGGTTTGCCATCGCCACCCGGATCGACCGAGGCCAATGTGGCCGGGGCGAAGGTGCAATCGGCCTGCTGGCCCAGGCGCAGCGGGTCATCCGCCAGGCGCAGGGAATGGCCCAGACGCGGCAGCTCGGGCGATTCACACTCGATACGCCGCAGCGCCTGGAAGAAATCGTATTCCCAGGGCTCCTGATGCATCGCATCCAGGGTACTCACAGGGTCGGACGACGTCCGGGCTTGGCTTTCCATCGCATGATCTCGCCGCGTTCGGTGGTACGGATCACCGTCTCGGTAAAACTGTTGATCGACACGTAGCGTGCCAGGAAGCGTTCCAGTACTGCACCGAGCAGGAACACGCCGGTGCCGCGAAACGCGTTTTCATCAAATTCCAGGGTGATTTCCAGGCCACGCCCAAACACAATCGGGCCGGGCATCGGCAGGCGTCGGGTCACGGCTTTGCTGCTGACTTCGCGCAGGCCTTCGATCTGCAATTGCAGGGCGGCGTCGTTGCTGTCGCCATACAGGCGCAGCAGTTCGCGCAAGGCGCCGGCGCCTTGGCCCTGTTCGCTCAGCGAGAGGTAATTGAGCGACAACTGACTGATCAGGCGCCAGGCCTTGGCATCGTGGGCGTGGCTGGGGCGCGGGCGGCTTGGGCCAGCCACACACCGCACGGCCAATACTGGCGCGCTGTCGGCCAAGGTAAAGTCGGTCTTGCCATTGCCCACGGTCATGAACAACGGCAGATCGCGGTTGGTGCACAGCGCCGTCACGCCGAGTTGGCGCAGGTCATGGCGGTACGGCGACTGCCGGCTGTCCACCAGGCTGACAAAGGTTTCGCTGCCCACGTAAGTGGAGCGCGGGCCGTTGCGGCGCTGGTCGCTGGACAGCACTCGCGGCTCACGGCGCACCGTGTAATAGGCCTGGTCGCGGCCGTAGCGGGATGGATCGCGTACCGCGTAGAACGGCAAAAACGACTGCTCCGGCCCGGTGCCGTGGCCGGTGATGCTGCTCAAGGAGTGAATCTCGAAATCCATCGGCCGCGTGCGGTCAGCGATCACATGGTGTTCGTTGACGCGGTCAGACAGGTGAATACGGTCCACGCGTTTCGGGAACAGATTGATCGCCGGGGTGCAGAACGGCAGGAACTGCGCCGGGCCGACGCTGCCTTCCAGGCTCGGCTCGTGGCGATCAAACAGCACGATCAGTTCCAGCTCCTGACCGTCGCAGCGCTTGACCGCACGGCTCAGCTCGGCGAATTCGACGAACAGGAAACGATGGGGCAGGGCGAAGTATTCCTGCAGCAGGCGATAGCCCTGGAACGCGCGGGCAACCACCGGCATGGCCGCGTCGGCATCGTCAAAACCACGGGAACGCAGCGCGTCTGGCGGCAGGCGCTCGACCCAATCGCCGCCGGGTTTGCGCGCAAACACCGCGCAGGCGTTGCCCAGCAGCTGTTCGTAAAGGCGAAACGGTTGCTCATCGGCACCACTGAGGTACAGCGGCAGGTTATCCAGGTCGAGGCTGTTGAACGGCAACTCGGCGCCGGTGCGCAGAGTCAGGCGCAAACCCGCTTTGGCCTTCGGCTCGCTTGCAGCCAGGCGCCCGAGCACGGCGGCGGGGTTGCCGAAGTACTCGGCGTTGCTCACCTGCAACGGCCACAACGTCACCGGGTGGGCGGTGCGGTACTCGCAGCAAGTCTGGGTTTCACGGCCCAGCGCGGCACGCAATACCGTGTCGCGGGGCAGGGGGAAACCGCTGGCCAGCGAGCCTTCGTCCGGGTCGGTCTGCAATTGCACCACGGTCATCGACGGCGTCGGTGCCAGGTAGTGCGGGTAGGCGATTTCCAGCAGATTGTGGGTGAAGGTCGGGTATTCGGCGTCGAGCTTGAGCTGCACGCGGGCCGTGAGGTAGGCAAAACCTTCGAGCAAACGTTCGACGTACGGGTCGGCGCAGTCCATACCGGACAGGGTCAGCCGACTGGCGATCTTCGGGTATTCCTTGGCGAACTCGGCGGCGCTTTCGCGCACGTGGTGCAGTTCCTGGTTGTACAGCTCCAGCAGGCGCGGGTTCATGGGCGTCTCCGCTGGTCGGCGTTGACCACACGTACGTGGCCGGACTCCAGGTCCAGGTCGGTTTGCAGCAACAGGCGCAACGGCACCGGCTGCGCCCACAGGTCGCCTTCGATCTCGAAACTCAGCGCGTTGTGGTTCATCTCGCCATGGCCGACGCGGGCTTTGACGCGCAGGGTGTGGCGCAAAATGCGTGGCTCAAAAGTGGCAATAGCCTGGTAGATCAGGGCTTCAAGCGCCTTGATGTCCACGCTGGAAACGCTGTTGCCCGCGAGCGCCGGCAGGCCGTAATTGACCACTGAGGTACCGGCCGGGGTGTGCAGCGTGGCGTCGGCATCCAGCAACGACGTGGTGTTGAGCAGCCACGCCAGGTCGCGCAGAACCGAGGCTTTTAATTGGGTCAGGGACAGCACGCGTTTGTCGGCGCTTTCCTTGGGGTTGGTTGGGTCATCGTCAGTCAACCGATCCAGCAGGGACGGTTGCAGACGGTCGCGGGAAGCGATTTCAGTTACCACCAAAGCAGCTCCACGGACGGGTTGTGAGAGGGACGGGTTTCGAGAGGGGCAAGGTGAGCTTGGGGACGTGGCGCGAGGCCACGGCCCCAAGGGCTATCAGCGCTTGGTGTTGGAACGGATGTTCCAGCCAAACTTGATCGCGCCGCCGTCTTTGGTGCCGTCGGCTTTCTGCGGCTGGTAGTCGACCATCACTTGGGCGAAGTTCAGGGTCACGTTCTCGGTCAGGCGATCATCGGTGCCCGAACCGCCGGTGCTCAGCGAGGTGACGAGCACTTCTTCCAGGTTGATCACCATGTACTCGACTTGGCTTTCGCCACCGGCCTTGCGCACGGTCAGCTTGACCTTGTCGATGTGCTTGCCGCTGGCGCAGTGCATCATCAGGTTCGGCGAAGCCTTGTCGACGTACTTGGTCAGCGACAAGTCCTGGATATTCACCTTGCCCGCGCCGCCGCCACCGCCAACGTGCATGTTGCCGGACTGGGCCATGCCCCAGCTCCAGTTCAATACGTCGATTTCGTCCTTGTGGGCTTTGTCCATGGACTCGCCCTTGATGTCGCCGATCTTGATGAAAATATCAACAGCCATGTTTTCTCCCTGTGTGGCCCAAGCCACGAAATTTGGTTAAGCCCAATGGGCTTTGCTTTTCTGTAGAAGCTGGCTTGCCTGCGATTGCATCACCGCGGTCTGACTGGCAGACCGCGTCGCCTGCATCGCGGGCAAGTCGAAGCGTCGAACCGCCGGCTCCCACAGTAGAGCCGGTTCAACCGTTACTTATGCGCTTTTTGCCGAAGGCAGCTTCGATACCAGGCGCAGCGACACGGTCAGCCCTTCGAGCTGGTAGTGCGGGCGCAGGTAGAACTTGGAGTTGTAGTACCCCGGGTTGCCTTCCACTTCTTCCACGATCACTTCGGCGGCAGCCAATGGGTGCTGGGCTTTGGTGGTTTCGGTGGAGTGCGCCGGGTCACCGTCCACGTAGTTGAGGATCCAGTCCTGCAACCAGCGCTGCATTTCGTCCTTCTCTTTGAAGGAACCGATCTTGTCGCGCACGATGCACTTCAAGTAGTGAGCGAAACGGCAGGTGGCGAACAGGTACGGCAGGCGCGCGGCCAGGTTGGCGTTGGCGGTGGCGTCCGGGTCGTCGTATTCGGCCGGTTTCTGCAACGACTGCGCACCAATGAACGCGGCGAAGTCGGTGTTTTTCTTGTGCAGCAGCGGCATGAAACCGTTCTTCGCCAGTTCCGCTTCACGGCGGTCGCTGATGGCGATTTCGGTTGGGCACTTCATGTCCACGCCACCGTCATCGGTCGGGAACGTGTGGGCCGGCAGGTTTTCCACTTCGCCGCCGGACTCGATGCCACGGATGCGCGAGCACCAACCGTAGTGTTTGAACGAACGGTTGATGTTCACCGCCATCGCGTACGCGGCGTTGGCCCAGGTGTACTTGGAGCTGTCGGCACCGTCGGTGTTTTCTTCGAAAGCGAAGGCTTCCACCGGGTCGGTCTTGGCGCCGTACGGCAGGCGTGCCAGGAAGCGCGGCATGGTCAGGCCGATGTAGCGCGAGTCTTCCGATTCACGCAGCGAGCGCCAGCCCGCGTATTCCGGGGTGGTGAAGATCTTGGTCAGGTCGCGCGGGTTCGACAGTTCCTGCCACGAGCCCATGCCCATCACGGTCGGCGAGGCCGCAGCGATGAACGGGGAGTGCATGGCGGCGCAGACTTTCGACAGCTCGCCCAGCAGCTCTACGTCGGGAGGCGACTGGTCGAAGTAGTAGTCGCCCACCAGGCAACCGTACGGTTCGCCGCCGAACTGGCCGTATTCTTCTTCGTACATCTTCTTGAAGATCGGGCTCTGGTCCCACGCGGTACCCTTGAATTTCTTCAGGGTCTTGTGCAGGTCCGGCTTGGAGATGTTGAGCACGCGGATCTTCAGCTGCTCATCGCTCTCGGTGTTGTTGACCAGGTAATGCAGGCCACGCCAGGCGCTTTCCAGCTGCTGGAAATCCGGGTGATGGATGACCTGGTTGACCTGGGCGGTCAGCTTGGCGTCGATAGCGGCGATGATCGATTCGATCGACTTGATCGCGTCATTGGACACCAGGTCGGTTTGCGCCAGAGCCTGTTCGGCCAGGGTGCGCACGGCCGTTTCGACGGCTTCGCGGGCACGCTCGGTCTTTGGCTTGAACTCTTGCAGCAGCAGGTTCGCGAACTCGCTGGCTTCTTCGGTGGCACCCAGGATCTGGGAGCCTTCGCGGGCGGTATTGTCAGTCATGATTACTGGTCCCCTGCAGGCTTAGGCGCGCTGGCAAGTGCCTGAAGCAATGCCGGGTCCTTGATCGCCTTCATGATGATTTCTTCAGCGCCGGTCTTGCCGTCCATGTAGGTCAGCAAGTTGGCCAGCTGGGTGCGGGCTTCAAGCAGTTGGTTCAGCGAATCGACTTTGCGCGCCACGGCAGCCGGGCTGAAGTCGTC
This sequence comes from Pseudomonas sp. RA_5y_Pfl1_P24, assembly GCF_963970945.1. Classification (NCBI taxonomy): domain Bacteria; kingdom Pseudomonadati; phylum Pseudomonadota; class Gammaproteobacteria; order Pseudomonadales; family Pseudomonadaceae; genus Pseudomonas; species Pseudomonas sp. RA_5y_Pfl1_P24. The sequence goes on from NZ_CAXAOJ010000005.1 coordinate 112,779, forward strand.
CATGCTTTCGAAGGTGATGTCCAGGCTCAGGTTGCCTTCGCCGGTCAGCTCGTTCGGTACGTGGAAGGCCACGCGCGGCTGCATGGCCTTGAGGCGCGAGTCGAAGTTGTCGACGTCCACTTCAAGGAACTTGCGGTCAGCCACCGCCGCCAAGGGCTCGGCAGGCTTGCCGGCGAGGTCGGCCATCACACCCATTACGAAGGGCAGTTGGACCTTTTTCTCGGCGCCGTAAAGCTCGACGTCGTACTCGATCTGCACTCGAGGCGCGCGGTTGCGCGCGATGAATTTCTGAGAACTTTGCTTCGCCACGTTGCTGCTCCTGGTCGCTTGAGCGACGGTGTTGTTACTGGACTGCCGGGCGACTTACTCGCCGTCCGGGCCGCGCAGGTTTTCAAATTGGGACATGCCGTCGGGAATCAGATTGCGCACGATGGCCGCGAAGTCGGCGTGCACCAGATTCTTCGCGCGGTTCAACAGCACCGGCAGCGGGCTCGAAGGCTCGTGCCGGGTGTAGTACGCAAGGATCTTGTCGAGGCTGCGCAACACGTCGTCGCGATTGGCGATATCGCCAGCGGGGCGCGGTGCTGCGGGGGCGGCGGCGAAGTCGACCGAGGGGGCATTGTCGTCACTGACGGCCTCGGGTTCGCTGCTGCTGTCGGTGCCGGGCACCGCTTGATTGAGTATCTGCAACGCTTGTTTAAGCGGTTGCTTCAAGGCACTGAGGTCCACGCCCTGGGCGGAACCGACCTGATCATTGACGTGCTGTTCGATGGCTTCGCAAGCCGCGCGGGCAGTACTCAGGGCGTCGCGGGTGGCTTGCAGTTGCTCGGGGTCGCTGTCGAGGAACGCGGCATTGAGTTGCTGGGCGCCGAGTTGTTCATCGGGGAAACTCAGCAGGCCGCTGGCGTTGAGCGCGGCGCGCAGGCTCACGGGGCCGAAAGTGCGTGAGCGCGTGAGGATGCTTTCGCGCAGCAGGCGAATGTTCATGTCACAGGTCAAGCCGGTGAGGGCGTTGATGCGTACGGTGGGATCGTTATCGTCGTCGGCATCCAGGCGCGGGTGCAGGTCGGCCCAGTAGTCGCGCAGCAACGCGTTGATCAGTGTCAGGGCTTCGGCTAAACCAGCCACGCCCTGCAGGGCGAGGGAGCTTTGCAGCAGGAAATGGGTGATGCGCAGGTCTTTGCTGCGCGCCAGCAAGTCGAGGCTTTGCTGCTGGATGCTGCGCCATTCCGGCGGTTCAGCGGGCAGGATCGAGTCGCCCATTCTGCGCTCGGGTTGGCCCTTGGCATCACGCTCCAATTGCAAAAATTGCGCGTCATATTCCATGTCTTCGCCACAAGGCGAAGTGGCAGAAACGGCGGTGAGCAGCAACGGCACATCCACTGAAATCGATCTCCCTATCAGCCCGTTAGATGGCGGGCAATTCATGCATTAGTTGTTCGAGGAACTTTGCATGTTTTCTTGGTCATATAGGTGCAATGCCATTAATGTGCCATTACTGGTGTTCAAGAAGTTGTGCATTTTTGGTGTAGTACTTATGGCTTGTCAAGGTAAGCTATTCGCCCTCTGTGACAGATGTGCGGTGCTTAACAACCTGCGCGACTGGTGGGTCGAGTGGTGCACCGGGGCAGAATTTTTGTCATAGAACCCAGTTAAGATCAGCGATCATGCTGGCATTGGCAGGTTTTAGAGGGTCGATTGCTCGACCTGATGGGGATATCCCGGCGGCGCAGTTCCGGGAATCGACCGCGAGCGAAGTATCAGCAAGGAGGCAAGATGTCGCTGTGTTTGACTATCACTAGTTATCACAAGATTACCCCTGGGCAATGCTCCGAAAAGTCCATGAATCAGGGCGCGCTGGCTATCGGCCGCAGCGCTGAGAATGACTGGATATTGCCTGACCCTGAGCGGCTGGTTTCCTCGCAACACTGCGTTATTCAATACAAAGACGGCCGTTACTACCTAACCGATAACAGCACTAATGGTGTGGAGTTGGTTAAAGCGGGTGTTCGTATGCGTCGGGGTAACAGCGAGCCGCTGCAAGATGGTGAGTTGATCCGTATCGGCGATTACGAGATCCAGGCGCGTATCGATTTCAACGTGCAGGCCGTCGATAGCCAGCCGTTTGCCGGTGACTCACCGAATAGCTTTGAAGCGCTGATGGGCGCCGTGGTGAGCACACCCACGCCAATCCCAACACCCTCGATTGCACCCCAGTTCCAGGGCGCCTCGTCGATGGACACCCTGCCGGACCTGTTCGACTTCCTCAGCCCCTCCGCCGTGCCGCCGCCGACCGTGGCGGATCACGTGCCTTCTGAACAACATGACTTCCGCCCGCCGACGCCCGTCGCCGTGCCCGCGCCTGTGGTTGAAACGCCTGGGTTGTCGGGCTCGGTGATTCCCGAGGATTGGGACCTGTTCGGCGACGCGCCGGCGCCGGCGCCAGTGACCAGCGCACCACCACCGCCTCCACCACCTGCTCCGGTGATCCAACCGCCACCGGTGGTCGAGCCCCCGGTCCCTGTTGCCGATACCCAGCAGCAACCCGACCTCCTGCAAGCCTTCCTGCGCGGCGCTGGTCTCGATCAGCTACGCCTCGACAAGGCCCAAGCGCAAGCCCAGATGGAAAGCATCGGCCGCAGCTACCGCCTGATGGTCGAGGGCCTGATCGACGTGTTGCGTGCCCGCGCCAGTCTCAAGGGCGAGTTCCGCATGCAGCAAACGATGATCCAGCCTGCTGAAAACAATCCGTTGAAATTCGCCCCGAATGCCGACGAAGCATTACTGCTTTTGCTACGCCACGGAAACCAAGCGTTTATGGCGCCGGACCTCGCCGTGCGCGACAGTTTCAACGATCTGCGCGCCCACCAGTTGGCGGTAATGGCCGGCGTGGAAGCGGCGATCAAGCACCTGCTCAGCCGTTTCGAGCCGGCGCAATTGGAAGAGCGCATGGGCAAGCCCGGCGGGTTGTCGAGCATTTTCAACGGCTCGCGCCAGGCCCAGTACTGGCAGCAGTTCACCGAGCTCTACAGCAATATTTCCCGCGAGGCCCAGGAAGATTTCCAGGACCTGTTCGGCCGCGAATTCAGCCGGGCCTACGAAGAACACAGCGCACGACAGCGTCGCTAAACCCGCGCGCAACACATGAATTAACGGATAGCTAAGTACGTCATTGAGGACGCAGGATGATTCCCAGGTTTTTACTCGCAGCCGCCACCGTGCTACTGCTGACGGCGTGTGCCAAAGACGCCGCGAAACCCGAAGCGGTGGCAGAAGCAGAGGCCGATACAGCTGCTGTCGAGCTGCACTTCCACGCGATCAACGGGCTTAACCCCGGCGCCAGCGGCCAGGCCGCTCCGGTGCGGGTGCGTATTTTCGAGCTGAAAAACGCCGCCACCTTTGCACGCGCCGATTACTTCGCCTTGGCTGACCGCGCGCAATCCACCCTCGGCCTGGACCTGTTGGACCAGGACGAAGTGACGGTGCAGCCCGGCGAGCAACTGAGCATTCAGCGCGACCTCGACCCGTCCACGCGCCAGATCGGGCTGTTGGTGGGCTATCGAGAGTTGGACCGCGCGCAATGGCGCACAGTGATCAAAGTGCCCGCGCGCCAATACACCGAATACCAGATCAGCCTCGATGTACGCGCCGTGCGCGCCGACCTCGTGGTCTCACCATCCAGCCCTGCCCAATAAGAAGCAATCGGAGCTCCCATGTCCTGGAACAATCGCGTGGTCTGGTCGGAAGGCATGTTCATCGGAACGCAGCACTTCCAACAGCATGACCGTTACCTGGAAAACCTGATCGACGCCCGCAGCCGCCCGTTGTCCGCAGGCGCCTGGGGTTTTTCCGAGTTGCTGATCGACCAGGGCCTGCTGGCCCAGGGCAAGCTGGCAATCGTCTCGGCGCGCGGCCTGTTGCCCGACGGTACGCCCTTCAACATTCCCCATGATGACCTCGCGCCAAGCCCGCTGAATATTGACGACAACCTGCGCGACGGACTGGTGTACCTGGCCTTGCCGCTCAAGCGCGCCGGCGCCCGCGATACCGTGGACGAAGGCGAGGCCCTGGAAGCCGCGCGTTATGTGAGCCAGGTGCGTGAAGTACGTGACGACAACGCCCCCTTTGAAAACCGTGCGCCAGTGGCCGTCGGCTCTCGCGCCCTGCGCCTGTTGACCGCCCAGGATGGCATCAGCGATTACGCCGCTATCGGCCTGGTGCGCATCAAGGAAAAACGCGCCGACCGCGCGCTGGTGCTCGACGACACCTACATCCCGCCCGTACTGGACGTGGCCGCAAGCAAGCCGCTGACGGCGTTTCGCAGCGAACTGCTCGGCCTGCTGCACCAGCGCGGCGAAGCCTTGGCCGGCCGCGTAGTTGCCTCGGGCGCGGGTGGTGCGTCGGAGATTGCCGATTTCATGCTGCTGCAATTGGTCAACCGTGCCCAACCGCTGATCCAGCATTTGAGCCAGTTGAGCCCGCTGCACCCTGAACGCTTCTTCAGTGAATTGGTGAGCCTGGCCGGCGAGTTTTCGACGTTCTCGACCTCGGGCCGCCGCCCTCAGGAATACCCGCACTACCAGCACGACGACCTGGTGCTGAGCTTCGCCCCGGTGATGGCCGCGCTGCGTGAAGCGCTGTCGATGCTGATCGACAGCAAAGCCACGCCGATCCCGATTGTGGAGAAAGCCTATGGCATCCACGTGGCGATGCTGGCCGACAAAACCCTGATCGACAGCGCCAGCTTCATTCTTGTGGTGCGCGCCGATGTGCCCGGCGAAACCCTGCGCGCGCGCTTCGGCCAGCAGAGCAAAGTCGGTTCGGTGGAACACATCCGCGACATGGTCAACCTGCAACTGCCGGGCATTGGCCTGCTGCCGTTGCCGGTGGCGCCTCGCCAACTGCCGTACCACGCAGGCTCGACGTATTACGAGCTGGATCGTGGCAGCGAGCATTGGCAACAACTGAGTAATTCCGGCGGTTTCGCTTTCCACATCGCCGGGCAGTTCCCGGGCTTGAACCTGGCCTTCTGGGCGATCCGAGGATAATCCGCGATGCATCCCAATGATGATGACCGCACCCAGTTCATGCCGCGCCCCGGTGGCCGCGCGCCGGAACCTGTGCGTGCTGAGCCCTCGCCGCTGGCGATGCCGGCCGCGCCGATGCTCACTGGCAAGAGCCAGGGCCTCAACCCGCTGGAAAGTGCCGCCGGCCCGTTGCTCGCCTTGCTGACGCGCCTGCGCAACACCATCGCCCACCCGGCGCCGGCCAGCCTGCGCGCGCAGTTGCTGGCCTACCTGCGCCAGTTCGAAGAGCGCGCAGAAGCGGCCGGCATCGCCCGCAATGAAGTGCTGTTGGCGCGTTACGCGCTGTGCACCGCCCTTGATGAAGCGGTGTTGAGCACGCCTTGGGGCAGCACCAGTGATTGGGGCAAGCAAAGCCTGTTGATCACCGTGCATAACGAAGCCTGGGGCGGGGAAAAAGTCTTCCAGTTGCTTGATCACTGCCTGCAAAGCCCGCGGGAACGCCTGTATCTGCTGGAGCTTTTATACCTGTGCATGTGCCTGGGTTTCGAAGGCCGCTACCGCGTGATGAACGACGGTCGCAGCCATTTGGAAACCCTGCGCGAACGCACGGCCGCCGCTATCCGCAGCGCGCGTGGCGAACATGAGCGCGAGCTGTCGCCGCACTGGCGCGGCGTGACCGTGGCGCGGGATCGCCTGGCGCAATTCATGCCGCCGTGGATCGCCGTGGCCATCGGCGTCGCGCTGTTGCTGGCGTTGCTGTTTGGCCTGCGCCTCAAGCTCGCTTCGGATGCCGAGCCGGTGTTCAAGAATATCCATGCACTGGGCGAAATTCCGGTGCAGGCCATCGACCGTCCGGTGGCACAGCCGAAGGTGATCGAACGCCCGCGCCTGGCTGGCTTCCTGGTGGAGGACATCAAGGCCGGCCGCGTTGCCGTTGAAGATGCCGTCGACCGTTCTGTGGTGACCATCCGTGGCGATGAACTGTTTGCGTCCGCCAGCTCGAGCATCGTGGATGACTACCAGCCGCTGATGCTGCGCATCGCCGACGCCATCCGCAAGGTCAAGGGCCAGGTGCGCGTCACCGGGCACAGCGACAACCGCCCGATTGCCACGCTGCGCTTTCCGTCCAACTGGGCGTTGTCCGAGGCACGGGCCAAGTCAGTGCTGGAGATCCTCGCGGCCAAGACCGGCCAGTCGGATCGCTTCAGCGCCGAAGGCCGAAGCGACACCGAGCCGGTAGCCACCAACGCTACAGCCGAAGGCCGCGCCCGTAATCGTCGGGTTGAAATCACCGTATTGGCGGAGGGCGTCGAGTGAAGGCGTTTTTCAGTTTCATGATTCGCTGGGTGATCCCCGTGCTGGGCCTGATCGCCCTGAGTTTGATCATCTGGTTTGTCGGGCCGTTGCTCGACGTGCTGGTGCCGGAAGGGCGCCGTTGGGCGCTGATCATCCTGGTGTTTGCGGTGTGGATCGCCTACCGCATGTTCCGCATCATCCAGGCCCGCCGCCAGGCCGCCGAAGTGATGCGCAGCCTGGCCGCCGAAACCCCGGCCGACCCCAACAGCGTCGCCACGGCCGAAGAACTCACTACCTTGCGCCAGCGCATGGACGAAGCGCTGACGCTGCTGAAAAAGGCCAAGCTCGGTGGCGATGAGCGTCGCAATCTTTACGAGCTGCCGTGGTACGTGATCATCGGCCCACCGGGGTCGGGCAAGACCACCGCGCTGGTCAATTCCGGGCTGCATTTCCCATTGGCCGCGCAGTTGGGCGCCGGTGCCGTGCGTGGCGTGGGCGGTACGCGTAACTGCGACTGGTGGTTTACCGACCAGGCCGTGTTGCTCGACACCGCTGGGCGCTACACCACCCAGGACAGCAACTCCACGGTGGATAAAGCTGCGTGGCTGGGCTTCCTCGACCTGCTGAAAAAGCAGCGCTCGCGTCGGCCTATCGATGGCGCTTTTATCGCCATCAGCCTGTCGGACTTGCTGCTGGGCACCGATGCGGAACGTGCCGCCCACGCCGCGGCCATCCGCCTGCGTATCCAGGAGCTGTACACCCAACTGGGCGTACGGTTCCCGATCTACCTGATGCTCACCAAGCTCGACCTGGTGCCGGGCTTCATGGAGTTCTTCGACAACCTGAGCAAGGAAGACCGCGCCCAGGTGTGGGGCATGACCTTTGCACTGGACGATGGCAAGAACAGTGACAGCCCGCTGGCGCACCTGCAGAGCGAATTCGCCGGCCTGGAACAGCGCCTCAACGAACGCCTGGTCGAACGCCTGCAGCAGGAACGTGACCCGGCGCGGCGCGACCTGATCTACGGTTTCCCGCAGCAGTTCGGCGCGTTGAAGGATTGCCTGCAGAGCTTCCTCGAAGGCGTGTTCAAGCCCAATGCCTTTGAAGAACGCGTGTTGCTGCGCGGTGTGTATTTCACCAGTGGTACCCAGGAAGGCAGCCCGATTGATCGCTTGATCGGCGCGATGGCCCAGAGCATGAACCTGGACCGTCAGCACCTGGCACGCCAGAGCGGCACCGGGCGCAGTTACTTCATCGAAAAGCTCTTCACCGCCGTGGCGTTTGCCGAGCGTGGCCTGGTGGGGGTGAACCCCAAGGTCGAGCGGCGGCGCAAGTGGATTGCCCGTGGTGTCCTCGCCGCCACGGTTGCGTTGGTAGTGGTGGTCAGCAGCCTGTGGTGGGTGAGTTATCGCGCCAACCAGGCTTATATCGCCCAGGTTGACCAAAAGGTCGCGCCGCTGGGCCAGACCGTCCAGAACCTGAGCCCGGCGCAGCGCGAAGTGCTCGCCGTGCTGCCGTTGCTCAACGCCGTGAAGAACCTGGCAGGCGACTCGCCAAGCTGGTCCGAAGGGCTGGGGCTGTATCAGGGCGATATGCTCGAAGCCGAATCCGCCAGCGTCTATCGCAAGCTGTTGATCGCCGTGTTTGCACCACGCTTGGTGACGCGTATTGAAGAACAACTGCACGGTGGCGGTAGTTCCGACTTCCTCTACGAAGGCCTTAAGGCCTATTTGATGCTCGCCGACACTGAGCATTACGACCCGGACTTCATCAAAGCCTGGATCGCTCTTGACTGGGACCGCAACCTGCCGCGCGACCTGCCGGCCGATCAGCGCCAGGCCTTGGCCGGGCACCTGCAGGCGTTGTTCGAGCGCCATCCGCCGAGTGCGCGCCTTGACCCACGCTTGATTGATGACCTGCGCCGCCAGTTGCAACAACTGCCGGTGGCCCAGCGCGTCTACGACCGGGTCAAGCGCCAGAAACTGCCCGAAGGCATTCCGGATTTTCGTATCAACGAAGCCGCCGGCCGTGACGCGGCGCTGGTGTTCAGCCGTAAAAGCGGCAAGCCGTTGGGCGAACCGCTGAGTGGGTTCTTTACCGCCAAAGGCTATCGCCAGGCGTTCCTTCTGAGCAGCCTGAACCAGACCGGCACCCTCGCCGAAGAGCAATGGGTGCTGGGCCATGAGCAGGCCGACCAGCAGAACGTAGTGAGCCTCGCCGCTGACGTGCGTCGCCTGTATTTCCAGGACTACCAGCGCCAGTGGGATGCCTTGCTGGCGGACATCGACTTTGTGCCGATCACCAGCGTGGCCCAGGCGGCCGACGTATTGCGGGTGATATCCGGCCCGACCTCGCCGCTGAAAAAACTGCTGGTGGCGGTCGCCAAGGAAACCGACCTGCAAGCCGAAGAACGCCAGTTGGCCGCCAAAGGCGTGCCAGTGGAAGGCGGTGTCGACAAGCTCAAGGAGCGCCTGGGTAGCCTGCTCGGCCAGGAACAACCGACCACCCATGCGCCCGCCGCTACGGATGATCCAGTGACCGCGCACTTTGCCGAACTCAACAGCATCGTCAGCAAGAGTGAAGGCGAACCGGCGGCCATCGACGGCCTGCTCACGGACATGAACGCGCTGTATGTGCAGGTCAGCGCTATGGTCGGCGCCAGCGGCGATGCGTTGCTGGGCGAGGCGAAGAACCAGGCGGCGGCGGCGGCCACGCGGGTCAGCCTGAATGCCGAGCGCCAGCCGCCGCTGGTGCAGGGCATGGTCAAGTCGGTGGTCAATTCCACCACCAACAGCATGATGGGCGGGGTGCGTAACCAGCTGAACGCGGCGTGGGTCAGCGAAGTGGTCAACGTGTATCGCCAGTCCCTGGCTGGGCGTTATCCGATGTCGCCGGGCAGCGCCCGCGATGCCACCTTGGACGACTTCGGCCAATTTTTCGGCGTGGGCGGGGTGATGGATAACTACTTCCGCAAATACTTGCAGCCTTACGTCGACACCTCCACGCAAACCTGGCGCTGGCAGCCGGGCGCGGCGCAGAAACTCGGGATTGCACCGGGCGTGCTGCAAACCTTCCAACGTGCGGCGACCATTCGTGATGCGTTCTTCAGATCGGGGGGCACGCAGCCCGTTGTGCGTTTCGAACTCAAGCCCGTGTCGATGGACCCGACCATCACCCAGTTCCTGCTCGACCTCGACGGCCAGCAATTGAGCTACGACCACGGCCCAAGCCGCCCGGTTGCGATGCAATGGCCGAACCCCGGTAGCATTGGTGTGGTGCGTATTTCCATCATGCCGCCGTCGGCCAGTGGCCGCTCCGGTGTGACCCTCGATGGGCCATGGGCGTGGTTCCGTTTGCTGCAGCAATCGGACCTCACCGCCGGTAATTCGCCCGACCGTTTCAACCTGCGCCTGCGGGTCGACGGCGCGAGCATCGCCTATGAGTTGCGCGCCAACAGCGCCTTCAACCCGTTCAAGAGCCGCGTGCTCAGCGGCTTCAGCCTGCCGGAGCGGCTATGACGACGCTGGGTTTCTACGGCAAGTTGGCCAGCCGCGGCGACTTTGTCAGCCGCGCCTTGCCCCAGAGTTTTATCGGCCCGTGGGACAGCTGGCTGGCGGCAGGCTTGCTCGCCAGCCAGAGCAGCCTCGGCGGTGATTGGCTCAATGTGTACCTGGTCAGCCCGTTGTGGCGTTTTGTATTGGCGCCGGGCGTATGCGGGCCGGATGCGGCGGCGGGTGTGGTGATGCCGAGCATTGACCGGGTCGGGCGGTATTTCCCGCTGGCAGTGGTGGCGCTGCTTGATCACGACACCAATCCAGCGTCCCTCGTGGGCGGGCCGGACATCTGGTTCGAGCAGGCCGAAGAGCTGTTGCTCAGTACCCTGGATGCCGGCGCCACCTTTGAGCGTTTCAATGACGGTCTCGACACCCTGGGCTTGCCGGCGACTGAGCCGCGCGCAGTGGACAGCCGCTTCGCCGACCTGCAGCGCGTGAGCGCTACCGTGCCCCATGGGCGCATGACCGCACTCGCCGAACAGGCCTGTGAAGGCGCGAGTTTGTGGTGGGGCCGTGGTTCGCAACGGATTTCCCCTGGTTTATTGCGGTGTCAGGGCCTGCCTGCCGCTGGCGATTTTGCGCAGTTTTTGCTCGGACAAGAAGGTGTGGTGTAGATGGGCGCGACGTACAAATCCGCGAGCAAAAGCCATGTGGGCATGGTCCGCCAGGTCAACGAAGACGCCTGCCTGGACCTGCTGGAAAACCGCCTTTGGGTAGTTGCCGACGGCATGGGCGGGCATGCGGCGGGGGATTATGTCAGCAGCCTGATCATCGACAGCCTGCGCGGTGTGGCGCTGGGCCGTTCCCTAGAAGAATATTGCGCGGCCTTGCGCAATGACCTGATCCGCATCAACGCGGCCGTGCGCGAAGAAACCGCCAACCGTGGCGTGACCATGATGGGCAGCACTGTAGTGTTGCTGGCGGCGCGAGGCTTGCGCGGCGTGTGCCTGTGGGCCGGTGACAGCCGCTTGTATCGCCTGCGTGACGGCGTGCTTGAAGGCATTTCCCGCGACCACAGTTACGTGCAGGACCTGCAAGACAGCGGCTTGCTCAGCGAAGCCGATGCGCGCACGCATCCGCGCGCCAACATCGTCACCCGCGCGGTGGGCGTGGAAGCCCAGCTGGAGCTGGCAGCGGTTGACCTGCTGATTGCCCCCGGCGACAGCTACCTGCTGTGCAGCGATGGGCTGAACAAGACCGTCGAAGACCATGAAATCCGCGAAGTCCTCAGCCATGACACGCCGGATGAAATCGTGCGCAGCCTGGTGCATCTCGGGCTTAGCCGGGGCGCGCCGGACAACATCACCGCCATCGTCGTGAAGGTATCGTCATGAACATAGTCATCCCGGGTTATGACATCGAAGGCGAGATCGGCGAAGGCGCCATGGCCAGCGTGTACCTGGCGACCCAGCGTTCGCTGGAGCGCAAGGTGGCGTTGAAGGTGATGGCGGCGGCGCTGGCCGCCGACCCGAGCTTTTGCGAGCGTTTCCTGCGCGAGGGCAAGACCCTGGCGCGCTTGTCGCACCCGCACACGGTGACCATCCATGACATCGGCAATGTCGGTGAGCTGTATTACATGGCGATGGAATACCTGCCCAATGGCACGCTCAAGGAGCGCATTGCCGCAGGCCTGACGCCGGAGCAGGGCGTGACGCTGATCCGCCAGATCGCTTCGGCGCTGGGCTATGCCCACGCTCAAGGCCTGGTGCACCGCGATGTGAAGCCAGCGAACATTCTGTTTCGCGCCGATGGCACGGCGGTGCTGTCCGACTTCGGTATCGCCAAGTCTTTGGATGACCGCACTCAATTTACCCAGGCCGGTTTTGCCGTGGGCACGCCGAGCTATATGAGCCCGGAACAGGCGCGGGGCCAGGAGATCGACGGCCGCGCCGACCTGTATGCGCTGGGCGTGGTGCTGTATGAAATCCTCGTCGGCAAGTTGCCTTACAGCGGCACCGACGCGCTCTCTACGGCACTCGCACACCTGACAGAGCCTTTGCCGGAGTTGCCGGTGCACCATGGCCGTTATCAGGGTGTGCTGCGCAAGCTGTTGGCTAAGGACCCGGCGGAACGCTTCCCGGATGCGGACGCGCTGTTGCTGGCGCTGGACGAACTGCCGGCGGATTCACCGGAAGCCACGCTGGTGCGGCCGCTGCCGATCCCGCTGAGCTTTGATCTGGCGGGCATGACCCCGGTCACCATCGATATTCCGACCGATAAACCACAGCCGCAACCCGTGGTACGCCAACCTGTGGTGACCCCGACGCAACACAAGGCCGTGGCCGAGCAACACCGTGGGCCGGTGTTGGCCCTGGCCGCTGTTGCAGTAGCGGTTGCATTGGCCATTGGTGGCGCCAGTTATTGGTGGTTGAGCGGCAGCGATGAGCCGGCCAAGCCGCCTGCTGCGGTGGTGCCCAAGGTGACGCAACCGCCACCTCCAGTCGCTGAAGTGGATGGCGGTCAGCGCCCGCTGCTGATGGCGGGTAAGAAGACCCTGTTCCAGCGCGTGCTCAGCAAGCCCGGTGCGAAGCTTTCGGCGCACGCAGGCAGCGCGCCAGGAAAGGCGCTGCCGGCGTTCTCCGTACTCTACGTTTACCAGCGCAAAGACATCGACGGCAGCCCGTGGGTACGCGTCGGCGCGGCCACCGATGGGCGTAGCGATGGATGGTTGCCGGCCGCGCAGGTCAGCGACTGGAAGCAGAGCCTGGTGCTGAAATTTACCGAGCGCTCGGGCCGGGCACCGGTGATGTTCCTGCGTCAATCCAGTGAAGTCGAAAAGCTCTTGGCTGACCCGGCCGCCGCCAAAGGCGTGCTGGCCAAGGCGCAGAAAAACAGCGAAGACAATAGCCAAGTCCTTGCGCTGGAACCGACTGCCAGCGCCGTGCCGCAGAACCAGTTCTACCTGTTGCCGATCTTCGACTCCAAAGAGAGCTTTGACGAAAACGGCCAGCTGGTGCAGTTGCTCAATGTGGCCTCCATCGACCCAGGCACCAGCGCGGTTAAACCGGCCACGCCTGTGATCAAGGCGAATGCCGACGCCTTCCGCACGGCCGTTGTATTGGTGGTCGACACCACCGTGTCGATGCAGCCCTATATCGACCAGATCCGCGATGTGGTGCACGAACTGCAAACCCGCATCGGCGAGCGCGGCGAGTTGGACAGTGTCAGTTTTGGCATGGTGGGTTTTCGCAGCAGCATCAAGAAAACCCCTGGCCTGGAATACGTCGCCAAGACGCTGATCAGCCTCGACCAGGGGCGCGACCCGCAACGCTTCCTCGACATGGCGCGCCAGGTCAAGGCTTCCACCGTGTCCAGCCATTCCTTCAACGAAGACGCGTTCGCCGGGGTGATGCAGGCGGTGGACGGCATGGATTGGTCCGGTTACGGCGGGCGCATTATCCTGCTGGTCACCGATGCTGGTGCGCTGCGCAAGAACGATCCGTTTGCCGCCACCCAGATGAACGAGGCGGAAGTGCGCCAGGCCGCGCTGGGCAAGCAGATCAAGATCTACGCCCTGCACCTGCGCACCGACGCCGGCAAGAAAACCCACGCCGGCGCCGAAAGCCAGTACCGCATCCTCACCGCCGACGCCAACCCGCAGATTGGCGACCTTTACACGCCGGTGCCGGGTGGCGACGTGCGCAAGTTGGGCGAGCGCGTCGACGAGATCGGTACGGTGTTCGCCAACCTGGTGCATCAGGTGCGCAGCAACACGCCGCAGCCGGTGCCGTTGCTGAGTTCTGCGCCAACCCTGGCAGACAAATCCGCAGCGGTCGGCTATGCCATGCACATGGACTTTCTCGGTCGTAAGACCGCAAGCCAGGCGCCGCAACTGGTCAGCGCATGGACCGCCGACCGCGACCTTACCAACCCGGCGCTGCCGGCGTTCCAGGTGTGCGTGATGCTGACCAAATTGCAGCTTAACGACCTGCAGCAGTCGCTGAAACTGATCGTCGATGCGGCGCGCAAGACCCAGACCTCACCCAAGGATTTCTTCCAGGAAATCGCCAGCGCCTCGGCTTACATGAGCCGCGACCCGCAAGCCTTGCGCAAGGGCGGCAACCTGGCCGACGGCGGCGTCCTCGGCGAATACCTCGAAGGCCTGCCGTACCGCAGCAAGTCGCTGAGCATGACCCAGGACCTGTGGTTGTCGTTGAGCGTGGCCGAGCAGGAAGACTTTATCGACGAGCTGGATTCGAAAATCCGCCTCTACGAGACCTTCCACAATGACCTGGCCAACTGGGTCCGTTTCGGTGATGCCGAACCGGGTGATGCGTTGTACCGCGTGCCGTTGTCGACGCTACCGTGATGCTTAACCTGGGCGCGGTGCACAAGAGCCGGGGCGTCGGTAGCCAGCGCTATAGCCTGGTGATTCCGGCGCTGGCGCTGCGTGCGGGCGAGCAATTGGCGATTGTCGGGCCCAGTGGCTGTGGCAAAAGCACTTTGCTGGACATGTTGGCGCTGGTGTTGGCGCCGGATCAGGCCGGGCAGTTTGAATTCAATCAGCACGATATCCGTGGGCTGTGGCGCAGCGATCAGCAATCCACGCTGGCCGCACTGCGTAGTCAGCATTTGGGCTATGTGCTGCAAACCGGCGGCCTGCTGGGTTTTCTCGATGTGCGCGGCAATATTGATTTGTCGCGGCAACTGCTGGGGTTGAAGGATGACGGCAGCGTGGTGCGTCTGGCCGAGCAGCTGGAAATCAGCGACCAGTTGGCCAAGAAACCGGCGGCGCTCTCCGTGGGCCAACGCCAGCGCGTCAGCTGTGCCCGTGCGCTGGCGCATGCACCGCAACTGGTGTTGGCGGACGAGCCGACGGCGTCCCTCGACCCCTTGAATGCCGAGCGCGTGATGCAGGCGTTGCTGGCCCAGGCTCGCGAACATCGCTCAGCGTGTGTGATTGCCACCCATGACGAACCCTTGGCGCGCGCCAGTGGCTTGCAGGTGCGGCGTATCAGTTGCCGTCGCGACACCGACGGCGGCGTCACCGCCACCCTTGGGGAGGCGTGCTGATGCGCATCGGCCTGGTGGCGTCGCTGGCCTGGCAGGATTACCGCAACGATGCGTGGCTGTCGGCCTGTTCGGTGCTGGCGCTGGTGGCGGTGATCGCGCCGTTGCTGGTGTTATTCGGCCTGAAATTTGGACTGGTTAGCAGTTTGACCGAACGTTTGCAGACCGACCCCGCCACCCGCGAAATTATTCCGTTGGGCGGTGGTCGATTCAGCAGTGCATTTATCGAGCAACTCAGTCAGCGCAGTGACGTGGCGTTTGCCGTGCCGCGTACGCGGCAGATTGCAGCGACGGCGCAAGTGGGCGAGCTGAGCCTGGAAATGCTGCCGACCGCGGCGGGTGATCCGTTGTTGGGCGGTCTGCCGTTGCCAAAGGGCCTGGATCAGATCGTGCTGAGCCACACCGCGGCTGAGAAGCTCGCGGCGCGGCCTGGCGATTGGCTGGAGACCCGCTTTGCACGGCAAGTGGCGGGACGCGTAGAAGCCCAGCGCACGCGCTTGCAGGTGTTGGCGGTATTGCCGCTGGAAGCCTTTGCCCGTGACGGTTTGTTTGTTGAATTGAGTTTGCTGGAAGCCGTTGAAGATTACCGCGATGGTCGTGCAGTGCCGACGTTGGGTTGGGCCGGTGATGAGGTGGGTGTGAGCGCACAGCGCGTGTATCCCGCGTTTCGCCTGTATGCCCGCAACCTCACCGATGTGGAGCCGCTGCGGGTGTATTTCGCGAGGCAGAATGTGTTGGTGTCGACCCAGGCACAGACCATTGCGCAAGTGCAGTCGTTAAGCCGCAACCTGTCGATCATATTCTGGGTGATCTGCGGGCTGGCGTTGGCGGGCGCGTTTGCGGCGATCTTTGCCGGAGCGTTGGCCGCCGTGGCGCGCAAGCGTCGAGAGTTATCAGTGTTGCGCCTGTTGGGGTTTTCCACGGGCGGGCTGTTGGTGTTTGTGGTGGTGCAGGCGCTGTACAGCGCAGGTTTTGCTGCTGCGCTCAGTGCCGGGTTGTATGGCCTGGCCGAGGCCGCTTTGAATCAACTATTCGTGCAGGTGCCGGGCGAATACGCCAGCCACCTGCTGGCGCGTCATTACGGCCTGGCCCTGGCTGCCGTGCTCGGCGTAAGCGCCGTGGCGGCGGTTTGTGGCGGTTGGCGAGTGGCGCGTATCCAGGCTTCTGAAGGAATCAGAGATGTATAAGTTACTGGGCGCCGCCGTGGCGCTGAGCCTGGCCTCGATGGCCTGGGCTGATGACGCGAGTGACAAACTCGACAACCCCAAGCCGTTGCCGGATGACGTGAGCCTGCCGCTACCGTGTGAAGGCAACATGGTGTTCCGCTACGCCTATGTGCTGGCTCAAGGCACCCTGGACGATCGCGAAATCAGCCTCGGCTACCCCTTTGCCGAAGGCGAGGCGGGCTATAAGCAGTCGTTTATTTCCGGTTACCGCCGCGACTTCATCAACGGCCAGTTCACCCTCAAGGATTTGCCCAAAGGGTGGAACAAAGTCATCGCGCCGTTGATGCCGAAGACTGACGCCAAGACCCCGCTCAAGCCCATGCTGTACTTCATCGGCAAGTACGAAGTGACTGCACGCCAATACGCCCAAGTGATGGCCCAGGCGCAGTCACTGGCCAGTGGCGAACCGGCGCCTGCGTGCGATGCGCCCACCGGCATGGCCGGGCGTTTGCCCAAGGTGAAGCTGTCGCGCTTTGAAGCCGAGCGCTTCTCGGCGGTGTACAGCGCCTGGCTGATGAAATACCACCGCGAGTTACTGCCGGTCAGTGGGCGCGGTTCGTCAGCGGAGGATGGCGGGCTGGGCTTTGTGCGCCTGCCCACCGAAGTGGAATGGGAATACGCCGCGCGCGGTGGCCAAGCCGTGAGCCGTCAGGACCTTGAAGGGCGCCTGTTTCCGCGCCGTGTCGAAGGCAGCGAAAGCGACGGCCCGCTCGGTAATTACGCCGTGTTCAACCAGGTCGCCGGCGGCACTGGCCAGGCCGCACGCCTGATGCCCATCGGCACCAAATTGCCTAACCCGATTGGTCTGTTCGACGTGATCGGCAATGCGGCGGAAATGGTCCAGGAATCCTTCCAGCTGGTGCATGCCGGGCGCCGTCAGGGCACCTACGGCGGCTTTGTGGTCAAGGGCGGCAACTATTTGGAAGGCGAGGGCACGTTGTTCACCGGCATGCGCCGCGAGTACCCGTTGTTTGCGGCCGACGGCACCGAGCAAAGCAACGAGACCACCGGTTTCCGCGTGGCGATTGGCGCCTTGGCGGCGCCGCGTTCGCGCTACAAGGAACTGTTCGCGCAGTGGCAAAAGGAGGGTCGCCTGGCTTCGTTGACTGACGCCATCGACGACGCCCAGGAGCCGACCAAACGCCTGGACAGTATCATCGCTGCCAGCGTCGATCCCAAGCTGCAAGCCGAGCTTGGGCTGGTCAACGAAGAGCTTAAGCGCAACGTCTCGCTGATCGCCCAGCAACGCGAAGAAGCGGCGGGCAACCTGATTCAGTCCGCCGCGTTGGTGGCCGAAACCATCAGCAACTACAACATTCGCTTGGCCAATCTGCAGAAGAGTCGCCAGCAGGCTACCGACAACAAAGACGAGGCCAGCGCGCAGCTGTTTGACATGGCGATTGCCAACGGCCGCAGCGCGCTGGATGGCGCAGTGGCGATCTACATCGACAACCTGGCCACCGGCACGCGCTATACCGATGCGGTGATCCAGGCGCAGTTTCAACGGATCAAGGAAGAGTTGGATCGCAAGCCTGTGCTCGGCAAGAGCCTGGTGACGCGCGCAACACTGTTCGTTCGTCATGTTGGCAACTACCGCAAGCAACAGCGGGCCGACCCGGCAACGATCTTGAAGGAACTGCTCGCAGCGAGCGGTCAGCGATGATCGCTGGCTGTATGGCGAGCTTGGAAGGGACTCAGGCGGCGGTGGGCCGTGCTGGGCAATTCAAACTTAAAAGAGAACACATCTATGTTTTTTTCCCGTAAGGCGGTTTCCAAACGTCACTTGCTGCTGATCGCGGCCGGCTTCAGCACAGTGCTGACCGGTTGTGCCACGTCGCCGGCCTCCAAGGTCGCGTCGAGCACCAAGGTCGAGTACTACCCGAACTGCTACGAGCCGGTGCAGCACCTGCGCGCGACTGATTCGGACATGACCAAGTCGGTCGTCACTGGCGCGGCCATCGGCGCGGCCGGCGGCGCACTGCTGGGGGCTTTCACTGGCGACAAGGAAAAGCGCGGCCGCAACGCCGCGATTGGCGCTGCGGGCGGCGCCTTGGCTGGCGGCGCGGCGGGTTACTACACCGAGCGTCAGAAGCAGATCAGCGATGACAATCAACGCATTGCTTCCTACTCCACCGACTTCAACAAAAGCGCGTCCGACATCGACCGCAGCACCGCCTATGCCAAAGCCTCGCAGCAGTGCTACCAGGGCGCATTCACCAAGCTGGTGGCCGACCGCAAGGCCAAAACCGTCAACGAGACTGAAGGCCGCAAGCGCCTGGCGGAAATCGTTTCGGGCCTGAAGGAGTCCAATGACCTGATCGTCGCGGTCAACGGCAAAGCCAGCGAAGACCTGAACAATTACACCCAGGCCTACGAGAAAGACCTGCAGCAAGTAGGCGTGCAGCGTAATGACGTAGTCACCGTGGCCCAAGCCGACGTGGCGCCGCTGGTCGTTCCGGCCAAGAAAGGCAAGAATCCGCCAAAAGTCGCGAAGAAGAAGAAATTGCCGGTCGTGCCTAAAGAAGCGGTCACCACCGAGAAGAGCATCCAGGCCGTTCAGGCCAAGCAAGCTGAAAGCAAGCAGGTCGCCAGCGCTGGCAAGGCTCAGATGGAAGGCGCCTGCCGCGATCCAAACCTGGCCGACTGGGCCCCGGTACCTTGCCCAAACGTTTAAGTAACATGCTGCTATAAGCGTCAAACGCCAGCCGATCTTCCGCTAATGCGCAAGATCGGTGGCGTTCTCTTAGCAAATCGTTAAACTGCTGCGGCCACTCAATAATTACACCGAGGCCGTGTGCATGAAATTTCGTCTTCTGCTGTGGGTGCTGGGCCTGATGATGGGCAAAGCCAGCCGCACCAATCCTGCCTTCCAGCAGCAACTGGGTGATAAAGACCTGGCTTTCCAGCTGCAGACCCTCGACGGCAAGGTTGCCCGTCACTTCATCGTCAAAGACCAGCGCATCACCAGCCGCTCAGGTGTTCACCCTGCGCCGGCGTTTGCCATTGCCTTTAAAGATGCCGCCTACGGCTTCGCCACGATGCAGGCGAAGAACAAGCAACTGGCGTTCATGACGGGGATTCAAGACAAGTCGATCCAGATCAAGGGTAACCCGGCGCTGGTGATCTGGTTCCAGGGGTTGACCAAGTATTTGGGGCGTAAGCGCAGCTCCAAGCGATGAGCCATAAGCTGCAAGCTTGAAGCTGACTACTTGAAGCTTGCAGCTGCTGTTAAGCCTGACTGAATTGCGACGCCAACTCACGCAACAACACCTCGGCATCCAGCACTTTGCCGACCACCTCTTCAGCCTTGTCCCGCGTCAGCCCCAAGCGCTCAAGCAGCGCATCCGGAATCGTCTCATCCGGCCCCGAACCAATCCCTCGGCTGCGCAACAAGCGCACGGCCAAACACACCAGGTTCGGATACTCAGCGTATTGCCCGTCATAAGTCGGGTCGTGCTGGAAGCGCAGCGCGGTGGATAACTCATCCGGCATGTCCCAGTAGCGCATCAGCCAGGCACCGATCTGCTCGCGACTGATGCCCAGCAGGTGTTGCTCTACATAGCTGTGGCACAGGTGCGGGTTGACCTCCAAGTGACGGCAGATCAGCGAGAAGTGCGGCGGGAACACGTGGGCCAGCAGCAGGTAACCGAAGTTGTGCAGCAGGCCGGCGAGGTAGGTCAGGCCGGCTTCCGGGCGCTGGGCGCGCGGCATGGCGCGGGTCAGACCCTCGATTACGGCGGCGGTGTAGATCGACTGATGCCAGTACGGCGTGGCTTGGTGCGGGTTGTCCTTGGGCAGGCTCAAGGTCTTGCCCAGAGCCAGGCCCAGCGCCAGGCTGATCACCAGGTCAAAGCCGAGCACGCGCACGATGGCGTCCTCAACGGAGCGGATCTTGCCCGGCGACGCGTAGTAGGGCGACGCGGCCCAGCTCACGACTTGCGCGGCCAGGGCCGGGTCGGTCTCCACTACGCCGGTGATGTCATCGATGGTGGCGTTGGGGTCGACACGCAGCTTGATAATCTTCTGCGCAGTGTCGGCCAGCGGTGGAATCTCGATGGTCGCTTCCAGGCGCTGCTGGATGCGGCGCGCGGTGAACGCCTGCATGGCCTGGGTGATTTCCTCACGGTCATCATTCGGGCGGTCAAGGTTGGGGCGGATGTTGCTCAGCTGCTCGCCGAAGTGGCCGGCGCTGGCCTTGGTGAGCATGGTCTTGAAGGCGTCGCTGGAGATCTCCAGCAACAGCCCAGCTTCACCCGAATGCACCAGCAGACTCGGCTCGTTGAGCAGGCTGCCTTCGTACAGGCACGGCGAGCTGGTGAGCGGCGGCAGGCCCGGCAACAGGCTCAGGTCATGTTTGCCGAGCATGCGTGCGACGCGGTCCGGCGACACGGCGATCAGGCGGCGGCCAGTGAGTTCGGTGAGGCGGTTGAGGTCGAGCAGCTGGTTCTGCGGGAACAGCACCATCAGTGCGCCCACTGCATCTTCCAGCAGCACCGCCTGGACCTTTTGCGCAGGATTCAGGCCCTGTAGATCGCTGACTTCCGTGTAGGGGATGGCGAGTTTTGCGAGCAGAGCCCGAATGACCGGCGGTGCGGTCAGTGGGGCTGTGGCGAGGGCAACTTCTGACATGGCCTGATCCAATTTCTTACATTCAACGAAGTATAACCAGCTTGATACATAGTTGGTCGACTAACTGTGGTTTGTGACGCGGTTGGCTATGGGGGCTGTCGTTCCTGCTGGCGCCATCGCCGGCAAGCCAGTGCCTACACGGTCTTCAGACCTGGCCGTATTGCTGCCCATGGCGCAACCAGCGATCCAGCAACGGGCTGACATGTTCCGGCCAGCGCTCCATCAATGCTTGCGCCGCATCGCGCACGGCGGGAAGCAAATCGGCGTCGCGCATCAGGTCGGCGACCTTGAATTGCAGCAGGCCGGTTTGGCGGGTGCCGAGCATTTCGCCGGGGCCGCGCAGTTCGAGATCCTTTTCGGCGATGATAAAACCGTCGTTGGTTTCGCGCATGATGCCCAGGCGCTGGCGCCCGATCTGTGACAGCGGCGGATGGTACAGCAGCACGCAATGGCTGGCTGCGCTGCCCCGCCCGACACGACCGCGTAACTGGTGCAGTTGCGCCAAGCCCAGGCGCTCGGGGTTTTCGATGATCATCAGGCTGGCATTGGGCACGTCCACCCCCACCTCGATCACGGTAGTGGCCACCAGCAGTTGCAGGTTGCCGGCCTTGAATTCGGCCATCACCGCGGCCTTTTCCGCAGGCTTCATGCGCCCGTGGATCAGCCCGACCTTGAGCTCACCCAGGGCGCTGGTGAGGTCTTCAAAGGTGGTCTCGGCGGCCTGGCAGGTCAGCTCTTCGGACTCTTCGATCAGCGTGCACACCCAGTAGGCCTGGCGGCCTTCGGCACAGGCACCGCGTACGCGCTCGATCACTTCGACACGGCGGGTGTCGGTGACCAGCACCGTGTTGACCGGGGTACGGCCGGGCGGCAATTCGTCGAGGATCGAAGTGTCGAGGTCGGCGTAGGCGCTCATGGCCAGGGTGCGCGGGATCGGCGTCGCGGTCATGATCAACTGGTGCGGGTTCATCCGGCCACCCACGCCTTTCTGGCGCAGGGCCAGGCGCTGTTGCACGCCGAAGCGGTGCTGTTCGTCAATGATCACCAGGGCGAGGTTCTTGAACTTCACTTCCTCCTGGAACAGTGCGTGGGTGCCCACCACCATCGGTGCGCCACCGGCGATTTGCTCCAGCGCGGCGGCACGCACCTTGCCCTTGAGCTTGCCTGCCAGCCACGCGACTTCCAGGCCCAGCGGTTCGAGCCAGCGCTTGAAGGTGATGAAGTGTTGCTCGGCGAGAATCTCGGTGGGTGCCATCAGCGCCACCTGGTAACCGGCTTCCAGGGCTTGCAAGGCAGCGAGGGCGGCGACCACGGTCTTGCCCGCGCCCACGTCGCCCTGGATCAGCCGCAGCATTGGCTCTTTCTGGCTGAGGTCGTAGGCGATTTCATTGCCGACGCGCTGCTGGGCACCGGTCGGCGCGAAGCCGAGGTTGGCCAGGTATTGGGCAGGCAAACGCGTTGCCTTGGGCATCGCCGGGGCGCGCAGGGAACGCATGCTCTCGCGCAGGCGTTGCTGGGACAGTTGGTGGGTCAGCAGTTCTTCAAAGGCCAAGCGGTGCTGGGCCCAGTGATGACCCAGCGCCAGTTCATCGACATCGGCGTCGGCGGGCGGGTGATGCAGGTAGCGAATCGCATCGTCCAGCGGCGCCAGTTGATAGTCGCGGGCCAGCTCCAGGGGCAGCCAGTCGGGCAGGCTCTTCGGGCCAAGCATCGCCAGGGTCTGCATGCACAGTTGGCGCAGGCGCTGCTGGGTCAAGCCCTCGGTGAGCGGGTAGATCGGGGTAAGTGTAGTGTCGACCGGCGGCGGTTCGTCGCCCGTGATGGCGCGGTATTCCGGGTGGTAGATCTCCAGGCCCGACGCGCCGGGCCGCGCTTCGCCATAGCAACGCACGCGTGTGCCGCGTTTGAGGCCTTCCTTCTGCGCATTGCTGAAATGGTAGAAGCGCAGGCTCAGGCCACCGGTACCGTCCTGCAGGCGCACGACCAGGCTACGGCGCTTGCCCATCACCACGTCGGCGCCGCTGACGGTGCCTTCGACCACCGCATCCTGCCCAGGGCGCAGATGGCCGATGGGCACCACGCGGGTACGATCCTGGTAGCGCAGGGGCAGGTGAAACAGCACGTCCTGGAGGTTCTCCAGGCCGACCTTGGCCAGCTTCTCGGCCATGGCCTCGCCGACACCCTTGAGTGCCGTCACCGACACCTGCGACAGCTCCGTCATATTGTTGCTCAGCTCGCGGCAGGCGGCTTGGCCACCGAACACAGGCGGATCGAGTCGGCGAGGATCTCAATCGCTTTGGGCCGTGGGAAGCTGGCGCGCCAGGCGATCGCCACGGTGCGGAACGGCACCGGCGGCGTCAGTGGGCGCACTGCGATGACGCCGGGGGCGTAGTGATGGCTGTCCACCGCCGACAGCGGCAGGATTGAAATGCCCAGGCCGGAAGCGACCATGTGGCGAATGGTTTCCAGGGAACTGGATTCCACGGTGGTGTGCTTGGCACCGTCGTTGCCCTTGGTCAGGGTCGGGCAGGCTTCCAGCACCTGGTCGCGGAAGCAGTGGCCTTCGCCGAGCAGCAGCAGGCTCTTGTCGTTGAGCAGGCCGGCATCGATGGTGTCTTTTTGTGTCCACGGATGGGAGGCGGGCATCAACACGTAGAACGGCTCGTCGTAGAGCGGCAGGGTCAGTACGTCTGCTTCGTTGAAAGGTAAGGCGATGATGATCGCGTCCAACTCGCCGTTGCGCAGTTTGTCGCGCAAGACGTGGGTGAAGTTTTCTTCGATATACAGCGGCATCTGCGGCGCAACGCGATGCAGTTGCGGGATCAGGTGCGGAAACAAGTATGGGCCGACGGTGTAGATGGCGCCGACTTTCAGCGGTGCGGTCAGCTGGTTTTTGCCGGCCTGGGCCAGTTCGCGAATGCTTTGCGCCTGCTCCAGCACCTTCTGGGCCTGGGCCACGATGCCTTCGCCCACCGGGGTGAGGCGCACGGCGCTCTTGCTGCGCTCGAAAATCAGCACACCGAGTTCGTCTTCAAGCTTTTTCACGCCCACCGACAGCGTCGGCTGGCTGACGTGGCAACGCTCGGCCGCGTGGCCGAAGTGCTGCTCTTGGGCGAGGGTAACGATGTAGCGTAATTCTGTAAGAGTCATAGCGGGCGTCCATGAGGTTGCGGGCCAAGCATACCGGCTGCAATCGATAGACGCACGTTATCAGAACTTTGGTTGGGATTGAGCGGGGAGTGCGGAGGATTTAGCTGAAAAACGGATTTTTTGAGGCAGTGAAATCAAATGTGGGAGCGGGCTTGCCAGCGATGCAAGCACCTCGGTCTATCAGTTGCACCAAGGTGATGCTATCGCAGGCAAGCCCGTTCCCACACAAGCTGACTCCTGCAACCTTCAGCGGCGACGCTTCTCAATGTTGTACACGAACGGTGCAACGATCTCGATGCTGCCGCCTTTCAACATATAGGCTGGTGGCTTGGGCAGCGGCTGGGCACGACGGATCATGTCCAGGGTCGCGCGGTCCAGGTCGGCATTGCCGGAGCGGCCCACCAACTCATAGGACAGCACGTTGCCTTCGGCATCCACCACAAACTTCAGGCGGTTCAGGCCTTCTTTGCCACGAGCCTGGGCACCTGGTGGGTACTTCTTGTACTTCTGCAAGTGCGCCAACAGTGCGCCTTCCCAAGACGCTTTGGCGGCGACCTGTTGCGGCGAAGGGCCAGGCACGGGCTGGGCCGATTTTTCCGCTGGCGTGTTAGTTGGTGGAGCGTCGCTCGGCGGTTCCTCGGAGGGTTTCTCCTTGGGTGGCTCGATCTTTTTCTCCACAGGCTTGGGCGGCTGCGGTTTTGGCTTGGGCTTGACCGGCTTGGGCGCCTGGATCGTCGGCTTGGGTGCCTCGGCCATTTTCGGCAGGGGCAGCTCTTCGACCGGTGCAGGCGGTTGCGGCGGCGTGACCACCTTGGGCGGTGCAGGCGGCGGTGGGGCTGGCATCGGTGCCAGGTCGATGACCATGGCGGCCGGTGGCAACTGCACCGTACGCGGCGCTGACCAATGCAGCGCGATAGCGATCGCGACGGCATGCACGCCCAGTACGACGGCGAGGCTGGTGCCATAACGCGTCAGTTTGTGGCGCGTTGTGATCATTTCTTGGCTGCCGTCTCAAGTCCAACCAGGCCTACCTTGAGGTAGCCGGCTGCCCGCAGGGCGTCCATCACGCTCATCAGGTCGCCATAGTCCACGCCTTTGTCAGCCTGGAAGAAGATCGTCGTGTCTTTCTTGCCTTGGGTCTTGGCGTCGAGCACCGGCCCCAGGGTTTCCGTCTTGACTTCTTCTTCACCCAGGAACAGGCGTTGGTCCGCCTTGACGCTGAGGAAGATGGGTTTTTCCGGCCGCGGCGCCGGCTTGGCGCTGGACGCGGGCAGGTCAACCTTGATGTCCACGGTCGCCAACGGTGCGGCCACCATGAAGATGATCAGCAGCACCAGCATCACGTCGATAAACGGCGTGACGTTGATTTCGTGGTTCTCGACGAGTTCGTCGTCGCCTTGATTCAAATGCAGGCCCATGGCCGATTACCCCACTTTCACCATGTGCGGTTGCGAGCTGCGCTCGGTAGGCAGGTGATCGAGGTCGCGGCTGACCAGCAGCAGGACTTCAGCCGACGCGTCCGATACCTGGGCCTTGTAGCCGGCTATCGAGCGGGCGAAGACGTTGTAGATCACTACCGCAGGAATCGCGGCAACCAGGCCCAGTGCAGTAGCCAGCAGGGCTTCGGCGATGCCGGGGGCAACGACGGCAAGGTTGGTGGTTTGGGTTTTGGCGATGCCGATGAAGCTGTTCATGATGCCCCACACGGTACCGAACAGGCCGACGAAGGGTGCGGTCGAGCCGATGGTTGCCAGCACGCCGGTGCCGCTGCTCATGTTTCGACCGCAGGCCGCCACTAGGCGCTCCAGGCGGAAGGCCACGCGTTCCTTGATGCCTTCTTTTTCGCGGGCGTTGGCCGACAGGCGCATTTCTTCCAGCGCGTCGTGCACCAGGGTGTTGGCCAGAGTGCCTTTCTTGGTCGCGCTTTCGCTCGCTTCCTTAAGGGTGGTGGCCTTTTTCAGGTGGACGATTTCGCTGCGCAGGCGACGCTTGGCACCCAGCAGTTCGAGGCCTTTGGCGATCCAGATGGTCCAGGTGATGATCGAGGCAATGGCCAGGCCGATCATGACGGCTTTCACCACGACGTCGGCGTTCTGATACATGCCCCACGGCGACAGGTCGTGGGCCATGCCCAAGGTGTTGTCTTCTTCCAGAACTACGCCGGTGTCGTCGGCGGAGGCTGGGTCAGCAGCCTGGGCCGGGTCGGTAGCGGCTGGCGCGGCGGCCGGTGCGGCAGCAGCAGGCGGGGTAGCTGGCGCGGTGGCATCAGCCAAGGCGGCGGTCGGTGCCAGCAGAACGCTGAACAGCAGCGCAGCAATCGCGCGCCAAGCGCGGGACGGGCTGTGAAGCTTGGTTGGCGAAGCGGGGGTTGTATTACGTGTCATGCTGGCCGGACCTGAGTAAAAAAATGAGTGATCGTCCTTCCAGACCCAAGGGGTCGAGGACAAATGGGCGGTTATTATTGCAAGTAATTCTTGTTAACAAAAGTAATACAGTAACTTTATTTATGCTTTTTCTGGCCGGCGATCCACCGAGGCGGCTAACCTAGACCTTTCAATACGGAGTTTTGTGATGTCAGCGCCTTCTGTTGTGATTGCCGGCTGTGGCGATGTAGGTAGTCGGCTGGCAAGCCAATTGCTCGCCTCGGGATGGGAGGTGCATGGCTTGCGGCGGGATATTTCGCGGCTCCCTGACGGTGTGATAGGCATTGCTGGCGACCTGTTCAACAAGGATTGCCCTGACACCTGGCCGATCGGCGGGGTGGATTACCTGGTGTACTGCGCCGCCGCGACTGACCACGACGAAGCCGGCTATCGCGCCGCTTATGTAGAAGGGCTGAAACACGTACTGGAGTGGTTGGGCGACTACGGTCAGGAGCCGAAACATTTGTTGTTTGTTTCCAGCAGCAGCGTCTATGGGCAGCAGAATGGAGAGTGGGTCGACGAAACGTCGGAGACTCAAGCCAAGGGTTATTCCGGGCAAGTGATGCTGGAGGCTGAGCAAGTGGCGCTCAATAGTGGCATTCCGGCCAGCATCGTCCGATTGACCGGTATTTATGGCCCAGGCCGCGAATGGCTGCTGACCCAGGTTCGCCAGGGCTACCGTGTCGCAATTGATCCGCCTTTATATGGCAACCGGATTCATGCGGATGATGCGGCGGGCTTGTTGGCGTTTTTGTTGCGGCATGTGGAGCAGGGTGGCTCGTTGGATGAGATCTACATCGGCGTCGACGATGCGCCCGCTCCGCTGGCGGAAGTGGTGGCGTGGTTGCGCGAGTATCTGGGTGTGACGGAGTGGTCCGAGGATGCGAGTGTGCGTCGTGCGGGCAGCAAGCGATGCAGTAATCCGCGGGCGAAGGCGCTGGGTTGGACGCCGACCTATCCAACTTACCGCGAAGGCTACGCGGCGATCCTCAGAGGCTGAAACACAGTTAAAAAATATGGGAGCGGCGGTGCGCCGCGCCCACATTTGAATCTGTGTTTGGCAGCTTAATTACTTTTCCAGCAACCACTGCCGCGGTCCGGGCGTAAACGAAGGCACTTCATCCGCTCCCGCAGTATTGATCGCCTGGAAGATTTCCAGCTGCTTGCCCTTGCGCACAAAAATCCACGGGTTGCCCTGGCCGTTGAGTTGCAGCCAGATGCTGTCATAGCCGCCGCTCATCGAGGCGCAATCACCGGCCAGGCACAGCGAGTACCGATCAACATTAGGCAAGCCGACAACCTTGCCGTCAGCCTGGAACTGCACGATGGCGCCGCTACCGAAGCCGTCGGTGATCTTCCAGTCGCCGCCCATGTAGGCCGCGTAAAGCGCACGCTCAAAGTTCGCGCCGATGGGAGCACCGTCCGGCGCGGCGTCCTTGGGGCGGGCAAGCAGCTGTGCTGGCTCGTTGTCGTTGGCCGATTGCAGCAGTTGTTCACCTTTACGCTTGAGCTCGGTGGCTGAGCTGCCGTAGAAGTCTACGCTCCAGGCGCCGGATTTCTCACCCAGCAACTTGCCTTCGGCTACTTCAAAACCGTTGTAGTAGCGCGCCTGCGCGGCCTTGGTATTAACCTCCCATTCGAGGTTAGGGCCATAGCTTTGCAGGGCTTCACGCAAAGGGCCGCCCTTGGCTGCCGCATCGATGGCGACCTGGTTGATCCAGGTGCCGCTCACGTCCAGGTCGGCAGGGTTGCTGGCGCAGCCGCCGAGCAGCAGGGCGAGCAATGATGAGGCTACAAGCGCTTTGCGCATCATGAAATCCTTTTAAAACGAAGTCGGCGCAGCCTATGGGAGGGCCGCGCCGGGTGTTTTACTCGATGACCAGAATCGCGTCCATCTCAACCTGCGCACCCTTTGGCAGGGCAGCAACGCCGATAGCGGCGCGGGCTGGGTACGGCTGTTCGAAGTACTTGCCCATGATCTCGTTGACCTTGGCGAAGTGGCTCAGGTCGGTGAGGAAAATGTTCAGCTTGACGATGTCCTTGAACGAACCACCGGCAGCTTCAGCAACCGACTTGAGGTTTTCGAAGACCTGCACAGTCTGTGCTTCAAAGCCTTCCACCAGTTCCATGGTCTTCGGGTCCAGTGGGATCTGGCCGGACATGTAGACGGTGTTGCCCGCCTTGATCGCCTGGGAGTAAGTGCCGATCGCGGCCGGGGCTTTCTCGCTGGTGATAACGGTCTTGGTCATTTATGACTCCTTGTAAGAGGTGGTGACGTATTTGAAGCCCTATGCCCGCATACGGGTGATGCGGATCACACCGATCAGGGCGCGCAGTTTCTTGATCACGCGGGCTAGGTGCACACGGTCGTGCACGCTGACCACCAGCTGGACCACGCTGATGCGACCATCGCGCTCGTCCATGCTGATTTTCTCGATATTGCCGTCGGCCGCGTTGACGCTGCTGGCCAGCAGGGCGATCAGGCCGCGTTGGTGTTCCAGCTCCACGCGCAACTCGACGTTGAATTCGCCGGTGACATCCTTGGCCCACGAGAGCTGGATGCATTTTTCCGGGTTGTGACGGACTTCGGTGATGTTCCGGCAGTTGTCCAGGTGCACCACCATGCCTTTGCCCGCCGACAAGTGGCCGACAATCGGGTCGCCCGGGATCGGCGTGCAACACTTGGCGTAGCTGAGCACCAAGCCTTCGGTGCCGCGAATCGCCAGTGGGCCTTCCGGGCTTGGTAGCTGTTCACCTTCGCCGAGCAAGCGGCGGGCGACGACGTAGGCCATGCGGTTGCCCAGGCCGATATCTTCCAGCAGGTCTTCGATGGTTTCCTGGCGATACTCGTGAAGCATCGCTTGCACGCGCTCTGTAGGAACTTTGTCCAGGGCACTGTCGAAACCATTAAGTACCTTGTTCAGCAGGCGTTCGCCGAGGCTGATGGATTCGGAGCGGCGCTGCAGCTTCAGGGCGTGACGGATATGTGTGCGCGCTTTGCCGGTGACCACAAAGTTGAGCCAGGCTGGGTTCGGGCGTGCGCCCGGTGCGCTGACGATCTCGACCGTGGAGCCGCTTTGCAGCGGTTCGGACAGCGGCGCGAGGCGGCGATTGATCCGACAGGCAATGCAGCTGTTGCCCACGTCGGTGTGCACTGCGTAGGCAAAGTCGACCGCCGTGGAGCCTTTGGGCAGTTCCATGATCCGGCCTTTGGGCGTGAACACGTAGACCTCGTCCGGGAACAGGTCGATCTTCACGCTTTCGATAAATTCGAGGGAGTTGCCGGCACGTTGCTGCATTTCCAGCACGCCCTTGACCCACTGGCGGGCGCGGGCATGTGTGCCTTTGGGCTGCTCGTCGCCGCTGGATTTGTACAGCCAATGGGCGGCGATGCCGTTGTTGGCCATCTCTTCCATTTCGCGGGTGCGGATCTGGATTTCGATCGGCACCCCGTGCATACCGAACAGCGTGGTATGCAGCGACTGGTAGCCGTTGGCCTTGGGAATCGCGATGTAGTCTTTGAAGCGGCCGGGCAGGGGCTTGTACAAATTATGTACAGCGCCGAGCACGCGGTAGCAGGTGTCGACCTTGTCGACGATGATCCGGAACGCGTACACGTCCATGATCTCGTTGAAGGCCCGACGCTTGCCGCGCATCTTTTTGTAGATGCCGTAGAGGTGCTTCTGCCGCCCGCTGACTTCGCCTTCGATCTCGTCGATCGCGAGGCAATGGCTCAGCGACTCTTCGATTTTGTTGACGATTTCCTTGCGGTTGCCCCGGGCGCGTTTGACCGCCTGGTAGATGCGCGCCGAACGCATCGGGTGCATGGCTTTGAAGCCGAGGTCTTCGAACTCGATACGAATGGCATGCATGCCCAGCCGGTTGGCGATGGGCGCGTAGATTTCCAGGGTTTCCTTGGCGATGCGCCGGCGCTTTTCGCCGGACAGCACTTCCAGCGTGCGCATGTTGTGCAGCCGGTCTGCCAGCTTGACCAGAATCACCCGAATGTCGCGGGCCATGGCCATGGCCATCTTCTGGAAGTTTTCCGCCTGGGCTTCGGCCTTGGTCTCGAAGTTCATCTGGGTCAGTTTGCTGACCCCGTCGACCAGTTCGGCCACGGTTTCACCGAACTGCGCTTGCAGCGCTTCTTTGGCGATACCGGTGTCTTCGATCACGTCATGCAGCATTGCGGCCATCAGGCTTTGATGGTCCATGTGCATGTCGGCAAGAATATTTGCCACCGCAAGGGGATGCGTGACATACGCCTCGCCACTACGGCGGCGTTGCCCGTCGTGGGCTTGTTCGGCGTAGAAATACGCTCGGCGGACCAGGTTGACCTGGTCTGGGCCGAGGTAGGCCGATAAGCGATCGGCGAGGGCGTCTATGCTCGGCAAAGTGTTAACTCCTGCCGTTGGCTGTGACCCCGCGCCGTGCTACGTCGACCAGGCATAGGCTTAGACGGCCTCGTTGGACTCGTCCTCGAACGCTGCAAACAGCGGTTCGTCTTCAACGATTTCGGCGTTGGCGATGAACTCGTAGCTCATCAGCCCTTCAGCGATTTCACGCAGCGCCACAACGGTAGGCTTGTCGTTTTCCCACTGGACCAATGGCTCTTTGCCGCCAGTGGCCAGTTGACGGGCACGCTTGGTAGAGAGCATGACCAGCTCAAAGCGGTTATCCACGTGTTCTAGGCAGTCTTCAACGGTTACGCGGGCCATGGTATTCCTCGGAGCGAATGCAAGATGCGCGCTGCCCGGTTGGGCAAGCGGACTAAACAGTTTAAAAAATCACCAGCGTTTAGGGAAGCGCTGATTTTTCTCAGGCCCTCGCAAAACCGCTACAAGCGCCAATGTAAAGCCCTTGCAGCGGTTTTGGGAAGAGCCAATCAGCCGAGCAGTTCGGCCAGTAATTTGCCGAAACGCTGTTGTTGGCGCTTTTGCTGGAGCTGGTTGGTGCGGAAAATCGCCTTCAAATCGTCCAAAGCGTGGGCAAAATCGTCGTTGATGATCAGGTAGTCATAGTCGACGTAATGGCTCATTTCGCTGACGGCCTCACGCATGCGGCCTTCGATGATCTCGTCGCTGTCCTGGCCGCGATTTTTCAAGCGCTGGTGCAAGGCTTCAAGCGACGGAGGCAGGATAAAGATCGAACGCGCCTTGGGCATCAGCTGGCGCACTTGCTCGGCTCCCTGCCAGTCGATTTCCAGAATCAGGTCGTGGCCTTCGTCCAGGGTCTGCTGCAAGTGGCTTTGCGACGTGCCGTAGAGGTTGCCGAAGACTTCGGCGCGCTCGAGGAAGTCGCCGTGCTCGATCATCTTGACGAACTCGGTGCGTTCGACGAAGTGATAGTGCACGCCGTTCACCTCACCCGGGCGCATGGCGCGGGTGGTGTGGGAAACCGAGATGCGGATCTGCTCGTCAGCGTCGGTCAGGGCCTTGACCAGGCTGCTTTTGCCCGCGCCCGAGGGGGCGGAAATGATGTAAAGGGTGCCGGTGCTGTGGGTCATGGAGGTTGCCTTACTCAATATTCTGTACTTGTTCGCGCATCTGCTCGATCAACACTTTGAGGTTGACCGCAGCCGTAGTGCTACGCGGATCGAACGCCTTGGAGCCCAGTGTATTGGCTTCGCGGTTGAGTTCCTGCATCAGGAAGTCCAGGCGCCGACCGGCGGCTCCTCCCGATTTGAGCACGCGGCGCACTTCAAGGATGTGGGTGCTCAGACGATCAAGCTCCTCGGCGACGTCGCTCTTTTGCGCCAGCAACACCATTTCCTGTTCCAGGCGCACCGGGTCGAGGTCGGCCTTCATGTCGGTAAAGCGGTCGAGCACCTTCTGGCGCTGGGTGGCGAGCATCTGCGGCACCAGCTCGCGCAGGGTGACCACGTCTGCTTCGATGGAGGTAAGACGCTCGCTGATCAGGCGTGCCAGCTCGGCGCCTTCGCGCTCGCGGCCGGCCTTGAGCTCCTTCAAGCCCTGGTTGAACAGGGCGAGGGCTTCGGCGTTGAGGGCTTGCGGGTCGGTGGCGTCGGCCACCAATACGCCAGGCCAAGCCAGCACTTCCAGTGGGTTGAGCGCGGCAGGTTGCTTGATCAGGCCGGCGATGGTCTCGGCGGCGGCCACCAATTGTGCCGCGCGGTCGCGATCAACCTGCAGCGGCTTGCCGGTGGTTTCCTCGGTAAAGCGCAGGGTGCATTCCAGCTTGCCACGGGAGATGCCCTGGCGCAGCGCCTCACGCACGGCGCCTTCGAGATCGCGGAATGACTCCGGCAGACGCAGGTGCGGTTCCAGGTAGCGGCTGTTGACCGAGCGCAGCTCCCAGCTCAGGGTGCCTTGTACGCCGGCTTTTTCGACGCGGGCGAAGGCGGTCATGCTGTGCACCATGGAGGTACCTCGCGTTGCAGTCCCGCAAACACGGGCTGATGGTTAAGAAGGCGCAGGATTGTAGCGCAGTGGGGCGAGCACGCCCAAACTCGACCATTCGTAACAGGATTTTTTAGCAGTGCCCCGAATCGGCTCGCGGCTCTATAATGCTCGGCAGTTTTTCGTCCTCAGTACAGGTGTCTCCCTATGAAACGTCCAAGTGGTCGCGCTGCCGATCAGCTCCGCTCGATCCGCATCACCCGCAACTACACCAAACACGCCGAGGGGTCTGTACTGGTCGAGTTTGGCGATACCAAGGTGATCTGCACCGTCAGCGTCGAAAACGGCGTACCGCGTTTCCTTAAAGGTCAGGGCCAGGGTTGGTTGACCGCCGAGTACGGCATGCTGCCGCGTGCCACCGGTGAGCGTAACCAGCGTGAAGCCAGCCGTGGCAAGCAAGGCGGCCGCACCCTGGAAATCCAGCGCTTGATCGGTCGTTCCCTGCGCGCAGCCCTGGATATGTCCAAGCTGGGCGACGTGACCCTGTACGTCGACTGCGACGTGATCCAGGCCGACGGCGGCACCCGCACCGCGTCCATCACCGGCGCCATGGTCGCCCTGGTTGATGCACTCAAAGTGATCAAGAAGCGTGGCGGCCTGAAAGGCGGTGACCCGCTCAAGCAAATGATCGCTGCCGTATCGGTAGGCATGTACCAGGGCGAGCCTGTGCTGGACCTCGACTACCTGGAAGACTCGGCCGCCGAGACCGACCTGAACGTGGTGATGACCAGCACGGGTGGCTTCATCGAAGTGCAGGGCACTGCCGAAGGCGCGCCGTTCCAGCCGGCTGATCTGAACGCGATGCTGGCCTTGGCCCAGAAAGGCATGACCGAGATTTTCGAACTGCAGAACGCCGCCCTGGCTGACTGAGTCGGCCTCAAGGAGAAACGCCATGAATGACAGCCAGATGCCGGTGCCTACGCCTTCCTACGAAGTGCGTCAGGGGGCAATGTTGTGCCATCTCGCGGCGTTTCTGGGGTTTGTGTTCCCCTTCGGCAGTGTCGTGGGGCCGCTGATCCTGTGGCAGATGAAGAAGGAAGTGGACCCGTTCATTGATGATCAGGGCAAGGAAGCCCTGAACTTCCAGATCACCGTGGCCATCGCCTGGATGGTTTGCATCGTGCTGGCCTTCGCGGTGGTTGGGTTTTTCCTGATGTTCGCCCTGGCGATCGCCACGGTGGTGCTGACCATCATTGGTAGCATCAAGGCCAACAAGGGCATTGCCTATCGCTATCCCTTGACCTGGCGCGTGATCAAATAATGAACAGGCACAAAAAAACCGGCAGCGATGTCGGTTTTTTTGTGCCTGGAAAAAGACCTTAGATAGTCAGTGTCCAGTCGTAGTCCACGATCAGCGGCGCGTGCTGCGAGAAGCGCGGCTGGCGCGGCAGGCGTGCGCTGCGAACGAACCGGCGCAGACCTGGGGTCAGCAACTGGTAGTCGAAACGCCAGCCCAGGTTAAGCATCTCAGCCTGTTCGTTGTCCGGCCACCAGCTGTACTGGTCGCCTTCGCGGCTGACTTCGCGCAGGGCATCCACATAGCCCATGTTGCCGACAATCTCGTCCATCCAGGCGCGCTCTGGCGCCAGGAAGCCCGGGGATTGCTGGCTGTCGCGCCAGTTCTTGATATCCAGCTTTTGTTGCGCCACGTACAGCGAGCCACAATAAATGTACTCGCGACGTTTGCGCCGCTGTTTATCCAGATAACGGGCGAAATCGTCCATTAGCTTGAACTTCTGGTTCAAGTCTTCATCGCCGTTCTGCCCCGAAGGGAGCAGCAAGGTCGCGATGCTGACCTTATCGAAATCGGCTTGCAGGTAGCGCCCGTAGCGGTCGGCTGTCTCGAAGCCGAGGCCGCTGATGACCGCCTTGGGTTGCAACCGCGAATACAAAGCCACGCCACCTTGGGTGGGCACTTCGGCATCGCAGGCATAAAGGAAGTAGCCATCCAGTTGGAAGGCTGGGTCGTCCAGTTCAAAGGCGGAGGCGCGGGTATCCTGCAGGCAGATGACGTCGGCATTCTGGGCTTGCAGCCAACTGAGCAAACCACGCTCGACTGCAGCCTGAATACCATTAACGTTCACACTGATGATCCGCATAAATGGCCCCAAAAATCGCGTGCGTGTATGATACACGCCGTCTACCTAATTAGCTAAATCCGTGGTATCTGAGGCTTTTTTCATGCAGGCGTATCAACGCGATTTCATTCGTTTTGCCATCGATCGCGGCGTTTTGCGCTTCGGTGAGTTCACTCTGAAGTCCGGGCGCACCAGCCCGTACTTTTTCAATGCAGGCTTGTTCAACTCGGGTTCGGCCCTGGCTCAGTTGGGTCGTTTCTACGCGGCAGCCATCGTTGAAAGCGGTATTTCCTTCGACGTTTTGTTCGGTCCGGCCTACAAGGGCATTCCCCTGGCAGCTGCGACTGCCGTGGCACTGGCTGAGCATCACGGGCGGGACCTGCCGTGGTGCTTCAACCGCAAAGAGGCCAAGGCCCATGGCGAAGGTGGCAGCCTGGTGGGCGCGCCGCTCACCGGCGATGTGTTGATCATCGATGACGTGATCACTGCCGGTACTGCCATCCGCGAAGTGATGCAGATCATCGCGTCCCAGGACGGCGCCAAGGCCGCCGGTGTACTGATCGCGCTGAACCGCCAGGAGCGTGGCAACGGAGCGTTGTCGGCAATTCAGGAAGTGGAGCGCGATTTCGGTATTCCGGTAGTGAGCATCGTGTCGCTGAACCAGGTACTGCAGTTCCTGGAGGATGATCCTCAGCTCAAGCAACACCTGCCGGCTGTGCGTGCGTACCGCGAGCAATTCGGCGTCTGACACAGTAAATCCTGTGGAGTTGTCGTGTGTGCGGGCTTGTTCGCGAAGGCGGTCTTTCAGTGATACGGGTGCTGACTGATCCACCGCTTTCGCGAGCACGCCCGCTCTCACAGGGGATCTCCCCATTGCTGCAAAATCAGTGTCCAAAAAAAGGCCCCGCTCAATCAAATTGAGCGGGGCCTTTTTGTTTGCAGTGTTTAAGGACGCTTGCGGTTACTGATCAGTGTGCCCACACCCGTGTCGGTGAAGATTTCCAGCAGGATCGCGTTCGGTACCCGGCCATCCAGGATCAATGAGCTGCCCACGCCGCCTTGCACCGCTTCCAGCGCGCAACGGATTTTCGGCAGCATGCCGCCGTAGATGGTGCCGTCGGCGATCAACTCGTCCACTTGTTGAGTGGTCAGGCCGGTCAACACCTTGCCTTCCTTGTCCATCAGGCCGGCGATGTTGGTCAGCAGCATCAGCTTTTCAGCCTTCAGCGCTTCGGCCACCTTACCGGCCACCAGGTCGGCGTTGATGTTGTAGGACTCGCCGTTTTCACCCACGCCTATTGGCGCGATCACCGGGATGAAGTCACCTTTCACCAGCAGGTTCAGCAGGTCTGTGTTGATGCCGATGACTTCACCCACCTGGCCGATGTCGATGATTTCCGGTTGGGTCATCTCCGGCGTCTGGCGGGTCACCGTCAGTTTTTTTGCGCGGATCAGCTCCGCGTCCTTGCCGGTCAGGCCAATGGCGCTGCCGCCGTGGCGGTTGATCAGGTTGACGATGTCCTTGTTGACCTGGCCGCCGAGGACCATCTCCACCACGTCCATGGTTTGCGCGTCAGTGACGCGCATGCCATCGATGAAGTGACTCTCGATCGACAAGCGCTTGAGCAGATCGCCGATTTGCGGGCCACCACCGTGGACTACCACCGGGTTGATCCCCACGGCTTTCATCAACACGATGTCGCGGGCAAAGCCGGTTTTCAGCTCTTCGCTTTCCATGGCATTGCCGCCGTACTTGATCACCAGCGTCTTGCCGACGTAGCGTCGGATGTAAGGCAACGCTTCGGAAAGGACCTTGGCAGTGTTGGCAGCGGCTTCGCGTTCGAGGGTCATTCAGGGCTCCGGTTAAAAATCAGAACGGTAATTGGAGATCAGGGGCAACACGTTTCAACTGGGCGTGGAACACGTCCTTGATGCGCTGCAACTCAGCCTCGGTATCCGCCTCGAAACGCAGGACCAGCACCGGTGTGGTGTTGGACGCGCGAACCAGGCCCCAGCCTTTGGCGTAATCGACTCGCACACCATCAATGGTGGTCAGGTTAGCGCCTTCGCCCCATTGCGCATCGTGCAGTGCGTCAATGATGCTGAATTTGCTCTCCTCGGTCACATGGATATTGATCTCTGGCGTAGAAATATCATTCGGGAAGGTCTGAAACAGCTCTTCGGCCGTGGATTTTTCCTTGCTGAGGATCTCCAGCAGACGGGCGGCGCTGTAAATGCCGTCGTCAAACCCGAACCAGCGCTCCTTGAAGAACACATGGCCGCTCATTTCGCCGGCCAACAGCGCGCCGGTTTCCTTCATTTTCTTTTTGATCAACGAGTGACCGGTCTTCCACATTAGCGGGCGACCGCCATATTCCTTGATCAGTGGCGTGAGGCGGCGGGTGCACTTCACGTCGAAGATGATCTCGGCGTTGGGGTTGCGCGCCACCACATCGCGGGCGAACAGCATCAGCAGGCGATCCGGGAACACGATTTCGCCGGTTTCGGTCACCACACCCACGCGGTCGCCGTCACCGTCGAAGGCCAGGCCCACGTCAGCCCCGGTTTCCTTGACCTTGGCGATCAGGTCCACCAGGTTTTCAGGCTTGCCCGGGTCTGGGTGATGGTTCGGGAAGTTGCCGTCGACGTCGCAGAACAAGGGGATCACTTCGCAGTTAAGGGCTTCGAGCAACTGCGGAGCGATCACGCCGGCCGCGCCGTTGCCGCAGTCCACCACCACTTTCAGGCGGCGTGCGAGTTTGACGTCGCCGGTGATTTCATCAGAGTAGCGCTGCAGGATGTCGACTTTGGTGACGGTGCCCTGGCCGCTGGCCAGGTTGTTGGTCTTCAGGCGGTTGTGCAGGGCCTGGATCTGTTCGTTGGCCAGGGTGTCGCCAGCGATGACGATCTTGAAGCCGTTGTAGTCCGACGGGTTATGGCTGCCGGTGAGCATCACTCCGGACTTGCCGGCCAGTACGTTGGCTGCGTAGTACAGCGCAGGCGTCGGCACCAGGCCCACGTCGCTGACATGGCAACCGCTGTCGGCCAGGCCCTGGATCAACTGTTCCACCAATTCCGGGCCGGACAGGCGACCGTCACGGCCAACCGAGACGTTGGGCTCGCCCTGGGCCTGGCTCTGTGAGCCGATGGCACGGCCAATCCAGTAGGCTGTTTCGGCAGTCAGGGTCTTGGGCACCACGCCACGAATGTCATAGGCGCGAAAGATGCTGTCGGGGAATGTCGGGGCTACGCGGGCTGCGGTACTCATCGCGGGGGGAAACTCCATCTGAAGGGGGCAAGGCTAGCCTCAATGTGGCTGACCGGCAGGCTCAAACTGAAGGGTATGACGGTGTTTTCGGCAGAGAGTTCGTGGTGCAAAAATGCCATCGGCGTGCTGGCTCCGACTTGTTTTCTGCGTAATGCGTTGATTTATATGGAGAAATCTCGCTGATAAAATCCGCGCATTCTTCGTCCTGAAAGCCCAGCGGTGGCGTCGGGCCGGGCAACGGCGCCCGGCCAGATTCAGCTTAGTCAGTGGCTGCCGGAATGCCCGAACCCGCCCGCGCCGCGCTGGGTTTCGTCGAACTCCTCTACCAGTTCGAAATGCGCCTGTACGACCGGCACCAGTACCAACTGGGCAATGCGCTCGCCGACGGCGATGTTGAACGCGGTCTGGCCACGGTTCCAGCACGACACCATCAGTTCGCCTTGGTAGTCCGAGTCGATCAGGCCCACCAGGTTGCCCAGCACGATGCCATGTTTATGGCCCAGGCCGGAGCGCGGCAGGATCAGCGCAGCCAAGCCAGGGTCGCCGACATAGATCGACAGGCCCGTTGGAATCAGAATGGTCTGGCCCGGCTCAAGCACCGTGTCTTGCTTGAGCATGGCGCGCAGGTCGAGGCCGGCGGAGCCCGGGGTGGCGTAGGCCGGCAGCGGGAATTCGTTGCCGATGCGTGGGTCGAGAATCTTGGCTTGCAAAGCGTGCATGGACATTAAACCTGGTTCAGCCGTTGGGCGATAAAAGAGATCAGTTGGCGGGCAATCTTGCCCTTGCTGGTCTGGGCGAAAAGGGTGGCGTGCAGCTCGCGATCGATCACGCTGCACGCGTTTTCCTCACTGTTGAAGCCGATGCTCGGGTTGGCGACATCATTGGCAACGATCAGGTCGAGGTTTTTGTCTTTCAATTTGCGTGCTGCGTAGTCCAGCAAATGCTCGGTCTCGGCCGCGAAGCCGACACTGAACGGACGGTCCGGGCGCGTGGCGATGGTGGCCAGGATGTCCGGGTTACGCACCATTTGCAGGAGCAGGCCGTCACCGCTCGTAGGGTCTTTCTTGAGCTTTTGCGGGGCGACGACTTCCGGGCGGTAGTCCGCAACCGCTGCCGAGGCGATAAACAGGTCGCACGGAATGGCCGCCTCACAGGCCGCGAGCATGTCGCGGGCGCTGACTACGTCGATTCGCGTGACCCGATCCGGGGTCGGCAAATGCACCGGGCCGGTGATCAAGGTAACGCGTGCGCCTGCCTCGACCGCCGCTTCGGCCAGCGCAAAGCCCATTTTTCCTGAGCTATGGTTGGTGATGTAGCGCACCGGGTCGATGTTTTCCTGGGTCGGGCCAGCCGTGATCAGCACATGCTTGCCGGTGAGCGCCAAGTGCTGGAAGCACTCGGCGGCGCACTGGGCCAGGTCGGTGGCTTCAAGCATGCGACCCATGCCGACATCGCCGCAGGCCTGGCTGCCGGACGCCGGGCCGAATACCTTGAGGCCACGGCTTTGCAAGAGTTGGGTGTTGGCCTGGGTGGCCGGGTCGCGCCACATGGCCTGGTTCATGGCCGGGGCGATGGCGACGGTGGCGTCCGTGGCCAGTACCAGGGTGGTCAGCAGGTCATCGGCGATGCCTTGGGCCAGGCGCGCGATCAGGTCGGCGGTGGCCGGGGCGATCAGCACCAGGTCGGCCCATTTGGCCAGCTCGATATGGCCCATGGCGGCCTCGGCCGCCGGGTCCAGCAGATCCAGGTGAACCGGGTGCCCGGACAAGGCCTGCATGGTCAACGGCGTGATGAACTCACTGCCGCCGCGAGTCATGACCACGCGCACTTCGGCGCCTTGGTCCAGAAGCCTGCGGACCAGCTCTGCGCTCTTGTAGGCGGCAATGCCGCCGCCAACGCCGAGAACGATGCGTTTCCGATACAGACGCTGCATTGGTTTGCCTTTCCAGTTCAGTGATGCCAGTTCAGTGGCGCCTGCGATGCCCCCTCCCCAGGGGAAATCGCGGCAAAAAAGAGGGCCTACGATAACACAGCGTCCGCGAGGCAACAGCGGTGCACGTGGCGCACAGGACGCATATGGAAAGGGAGGCGGGATGAGTATTCGCGATTGGCCAGCAGCAGAGCGGCCGCGAGAGAAGCTTTTGGAATGGGGCGCAGCGAGCCTGTCGGATGCCGAGTTGCTGGCGATCTTCCTGCGTACCGGGGTCGCTGGCAGGAGCGCGGTGGACCTGGCGCGCCATCTGTTGGCGCAATTCGGTGGCTTGCGCCCATTGTTGGAGGCCAGCCAGGCGCTGTTCAACCAGCAATTGGGCCTTGGGCCGGCGAAATTTGCGCAGTTGCAGGCAGTGCTGGAAATGTCCCGGCGACATATGGCCGAGCGCCTGCGTAAGGATTCGGTGCTGGAAAGCCCGGTAGCCGTGCGTGATTACCTGAAGGCTTTGCTGCGCCATGAGCCTCACGAGATCTTCGGTTGCCTGTTTCTCGACTCAAAACACAGGGTGCTGGGTTTCGAAGCGTTATCCCAGGGCACCATTGACGCGGCGATGGTTTACCCCCGGCAAGTGGTCAAGCGCGCCTTGGCATATAACGCGGCGGCATTGATTCTGTGCCACAACCATCCTTCCGGCAGCGCAGAGCCCAGTGCGGCTGATCGAAAATTGACCAAGTTGCTGCAAAAGGCCTTGGAAGTAGTGGACGTGCGGGTACTGGATCACATCATCGTGGGGGATGGCGATCCGTTGTCGATGGCTGAATATGGGTGGATGTAAGCCCGCCCATTGGGGCGGGCTTGGTTGTCAGGGCTTGATGCTGACCTTGGAGAAATCCTGGCGCCCGAACGGGCTCACCTGATAGCCCTCGACATTCTTGCGGGTCAGGGCAAATGCCGTAGGGTGCGCCAATGGCAGCCACAACGCTTGCTGCTGGATCTGCGCCTGGGCCTGCTGATACAGCTTGCTGCGTACCCCCTGTTCGCTGGTGGTCTTGCCGGCGCTGATCAGCTTGTCCAGGGCTGGGTCGCAGTAGCGGGCGAAATTGGTGCCGGACTTGACTGCCGCACAGGAGAACTGTGGGGTAAGGAAGTTATCCGGGTCGCCGTTGTCGCCGGCCCAACCCATGAACAGCAAGTCGTGTTCGCCGGCTTTGGCGCGGCGAATCAACTCGCCCCATTCGATCACGCGGATCTCGGCCTGGATGCCGACCTTGGCCAGGTCAGCCTGCAGCAGTTGTGCGCCGAGGTTGGGGTTGGGGTTCAGCAGGCTGCCGGTGGGGCGGGTCCAGATAGTGGTCTTGAAACCATCCTTGAGCCCGGCACGGTTGAGCAGCGCCTTGGCCTTGGCGAGGTCCTGTGGATAACCGGGCAGCTCTTTGGCGTAGCTCCAGGTGTTGGGCGGGAAAGGCCCGTTCGCGGCTTCGGCAGTGCCTTCAAACACGGCCTTGAGGTAGCTGCCCTTGTCGAAGGCCAGGTTGATCGCTTGGCGTACTTCGGGCTTGTCCAGGGGCGGGTGCTGGGTGTTGATGGCCACGAAGGCGGTCATGAAGGCGGCGGTTTTCTCCACCTTGAGCGCCGGGTCTTTTTCGGCCTCGCCCACGTCCAGCGGCTTGGGCGAAAGGGCAATCTGGCATTCATTGCGGTGCAATTTCTGCAGGCGCACGTTGGCGTCAGGCGTGATCGCGAAGATCAAGTTATCCACAGCCGGTTTGCCGGCGAAGTAGTCCGGGTTGGCCTTGTAGCGCACCACGGCGTCTTTCTGGAAGCGGCTGAAGATGAACGGCCCGGTGCCGATGGGCTGGCTGTTGAGCTTCTGCTGCGTGCCGGCCTTGAGCAGTTTGTCGGCGTATTCGGCCGGGTAGATCGAGGCAAAGCCCATGCTCAGGGCGGCGAGGAAGGTGGAGTCGGCGTGATCCAGGGTGAAGCGCACGGTCAGCGGGTCGAGAGCGTCGATCTTCTTGACCAGTGCGGGCAACTGCAGCGACTGCGCATGGGGGAAACCGCTCT
Source organism: Pseudomonas sp. RA_5y_Pfl1_P24 (assembly GCF_963970945.1). Taxonomy (NCBI): domain Bacteria; kingdom Pseudomonadati; phylum Pseudomonadota; class Gammaproteobacteria; order Pseudomonadales; family Pseudomonadaceae; genus Pseudomonas; species Pseudomonas sp. RA_5y_Pfl1_P24. Next base: position 154,856 of record NZ_CAXAOJ010000005.1, read on the forward strand.
GGGCGATCTTGTGCCAAGGGTTGGCCGGGTCGAGCATGCGTTCGAAGCTGAAGCGCACGTCTTCCGCGGTCAGTGTACGGCTAGGGGTGAAGTATTCGGTGCGATGAAATTTCACATCCGGGTGCAGCTTGAAGGTATAGGTCAGGCCATCCGCTGAAACGTTCCAGCTGTCTGCCAGGCTTGGCACCAATTTGCCGCTGGCCGCGTCGTAGTCCACCAGGCGGTTCATCAGCACGTCGGCTGAAGCATTGGTGGTGGTCAGTGAGTTGTATTGCACCACATCGAACCCTTCGGGGCTGGCCTCGGTGCAAACGCTCAGATTGGTGGCAGCAACAGCCGCCGGAGCGATAAATAGAGGGGCAAGCAAGAGCGGTAGGGCAGCGAGGCGCATGTTCGGTTTCCTTTGCAGATCGAAGGCCCATCTGCGAGTGCAGTCTGGAAAAGTTCTACCGTAGAGGTCTGATAGATAAATGACTAGCCCATTTTTGCCTGTGCTTTTGCCTGAAATGCTGTTTTGATGGCGCCTCAGCGCGTTCCGCCGTGCACTTCACTGCGCGCGCGGGCGCTGTAAATCATTCTGTGCGACGAGTGGTCGATTGTTACTGCGGCCCCTATTAGCAACGGTTCAGGCGTTTGCCGCCGAGATTTACGCCGGTAAAAACACACGGGCTGTTGTTGCAATAGGGTCTTTCTGGTATAAAGCAGCGCTCTTTTCTAGGGGCCCGGTTCCTTCGCTTGTAGGTGTAGCCGGTAAGACCCTAAAGAAACGCGGCGCCTGGCGCCAAATGACTGAGAGATTAAGCGGCCAACCCATGCCGGGTTGGGCATGTGGTTTTAGAGGGCTGAGGCATGTCGAGAGTATGTCAAGTTACCGGTAAGGGTCCGGTGACTGGGAATAACATTTCCCACGCAAATAACAAAACCCGTCGTCGTTTCCTGCCAAACCTGCAGCATCACCGCTTCTGGGTTGAAGAAGAGAAACGTTTTGTCCGTCTGCGCGTATCTGCTAAAGGCATGCGTATCATCGACAAGCGTGGCATCACTGTCGTGCTGGCCGAAATTCGTGCCGCTGGCAAGATTTAAGGAGCTATATCATGCGTGAATTGATTCGAATGATCTCTAGCGCCGGTACTGGTCACTTCTACACTACCGACAAGAACAAGCGTACTACCCCGGACAAGCTCGAAAAGAAAATGTTCGACCCGCGCGTTCGCAAGCACGTGATCTACAAAGAAGGCAAAATCAAGTAATTGGTTTTCTTCAATGTGAAAAAAAGCCCGTCTCTCACGATTCGGGCTTTTTTTTGCCTGCGATTTACTGATCAGGCCTTTTGTTCGAACACCACGTAGATCTTGCGGCACGGCTCCAGCACTTCCCAGGTGCCGCTGAAACCAGCCGGGATCACGAAGCGGTCACCAGCGCGCAAGGTCTTGGCGTTGCCGTCCGCATCACGTAGGACAGACACACCCTGCACAATCTCGCAGTACTCATGCTCGCTGTAGTTGACCTTCCAGTGCCCCACCTCACCTTCCCAGACCCCGGCGCTCATTTGGCCGCACGGGCTGTTGTAGTGGTTGTAGATCGTTTGCTCGGGATCGCCCTTGAGGATTTTTTCGGCAGCAGGGCGGTAGCGCTCGGCGGCGGTCTTGGCTTGGCTGAAGTCGACGATGTCCTGGATGCTCATGTGCGTTTCCCGTCTGGCCTGCGGTTGGAGAGCCCAAAGTCTATGTTTATTAAAATGAACATCGCAAGGGCGTTTACTGGCGTTATGTCAAATATATTGAAACATCCCCAGCCGCTGGTTTAGGGTGGCAGCTGCCTTGAGCCGAACAGATGGCTGGCCGGGCAAGCATTCTTTGAGGCTGCCGGGGGACATCGCCTGGCCCTCGTATTCAATAAGAGGAGGACACTCGCATGACCACCCTGACCCGTGCCGACTGGGAGCAACGCGCCAAGGATCTGAAGATCGAAGGCCGCGCCTACATCAATGGCGAGTACACCGCCGCCGTTTCCGGTGACACCTTCGAATGCATCAGCCCGGTCGATGGCCGCCTGCTGGCCGCTGTTGCCAGCTGTGACGCCACCGATGCCCAGCGCGCTGTGGAAAACGCCCGCGCCACGTTCAATTCCGGTGTGTGGTCGCGCCTGGCACCGGCCAAACGCAAAGCCACCATGATCCGTTTCGCCGCGTTGCTCAAGGCCAATGCCGAGGAGCTGGCGCTGCTCGAAACCCTGGACATGGGCAAGCCGATCAGCGACTCCCTGAACATCGACGTACCCGGCGCGGCGAATGCCCTAAGCTGGAGCGGCGAGGCCATCGACAAGATCTACGACGAAGTTGCCGCCACTCCGCACGACCAGCTGGGTCTGGTGACCCGCGAGCCAGTCGGCGTGGTGGGCGCTATCGTGCCGTGGAACTTCCCGCTGATGATGGCCTGCTGGAAGCTCGGCCCTGCGCTGTCCACTGGTAACTCGGTAATCCTCAAGCCGTCCGAAAAGTCCCCGCTGACCGCCATCCGTATCGCAGCCCTGGCCGTTGAAGCCGGTATTCCAAAAGGCGTGTTCAACGTGCTGCCGGGTTACGGCCACACCGTGGGCAATGCGCTGGCGCTGCACATGGACGTCGACACCCTGGTGTTCACCGGTTCGACCAAAATCGCCAAGCAACTGTTGATTCGCTCCGGCGAGTCGAACATGAAGCGCGTGTGGCTGGAAGCCGGCGGCAAGAGCCCGAACATAGTGTTTGCCGATGCTCCGGACCTGCAAGCGGCCGCCGAATCTGCCGCCGGCGCCATCGCCTTCAACCAGGGCGAAGTGTGCACCGCGGGTTCGCGCCTGCTGGTGGAGCGTTCGATCAAGGACACTTTCCTGCCGTTGGTGATCGAGGCCCTCAAGGGCTGGAAGCCCGGCAACCCGCTGGACCCAGCCACTAACGTGGGGGCGCTGGTGGATACCCAACAAATGAACACCGTGCTCTCGTACATTGAAGCCGGCCATGCCGATGGCGCCAAGCTGGTAGCTGGCGGCAAGCGCACCCTGGAAGAGACCGGCGGCACTTACGTCGAACCGACGATTTTCGACGGCGTGACCAACGCGATGAAGATCGCCCAGGAAGAGATCTTTGGCCCAGTGCTGTCGGTGATCACCTTCGACACTGCAGAAGAAGCGATCAAGATCGCCAACGACACTGTCTACGGCCTGGCTGCTGCGGTGTGGACGTCAGATATCTCCAAGGCGCACCTGACCGCTAAAGCCTTGCGTGCCGGTAGCGTGTGGGTCAACCAGTACGATGGCGGCGACATGACTGCGCCGTTTGGTGGCTTCAAGCAGTCGGGCAACGGTCGCGACAAGTCGCTGCATGCGTTCGACAAGTACACCGAGCTGAAGTCGACCTGGATCAAGCTCTAAGCCACACCGCAGTCCAAATGTGGGAGTGGGCTTGTGTGGGAGCCGGCTTGCCTGCGATAGCATCACCAAGGTGTGACTGACACACCGAGGCATCTGCATCGCGGGCAAGCCCGACTCCCACACAAGCTCGCTCCTACAGTTCGTTTGCAGCCCTTGAAATAATTATCCACAGGAGCGTGGACATGCGTTGGGCGACCTATTTCGCCGTCCTGGCCTCGGTGCTCAGCGTCGGCCTGGCCCTGGGCGTCAGCATGCCGCTGGTGTCCCTGCACCTGGAAAGCTGGGGTTATGGCAGTTTTGCCATCGGCGTGATGGCGGCGATGCCGGCCTTCGGTGTGCTGCTCGGTGCGAAGGTGTCCAGTCGCATGGCCTCATGGCTCGGCACCGCCAACCTTATGCGCCTGTGTTTGTGGGCAGGCGCGATTTCCATCGGCTTGTTGGCGATCCTGCCCAGCTACCCGGTGTGGCTGGTGCTACGGCTGATGATCGGGGTGATCCTGACCATCGTATTTATCCTGGGCGAAAGCTGGATCAACCAGTTGGTGGTGGAGCAGTGGCGTGGCCGTCTGGTGGCACTGTATGGCTGCACTTATGCCCTGAGCCAACTGTCCGGCCCACTGTTGCTGGGCTTGATCGGCACCGACCATGACTACGGTTTCTGGGTCGGCGTCGGTCTGTTAGTGGTGGCGCCGTTGCTGTTGCTGGGGCGTTCCGGCGCACCGAGCGCCGAGTCCTTCAGTGTGACCTTCGCTGACCTGTGGCGTTTCTGCCTGAGCCTGCCGGCGATTGCGTGGGCGGTGGCGTTATTCGCTGCGTTCGAGGCGATGATTCTGACGTTGTTGCCGATTTACTGCCTGCAACAAGGCTTTACCGCCGAAATCGCCTTGGTCATGGTCAGTACGGTGGTGGTCGGCGATGCGCTGCTGCAATTGCCCATTGGCGCACTGGCCGACTACCTGCCTCGGCGCACGCTGTTCCTGAGTTGTGCGGTGCTGTTGCTGGCGTCGAGCCTGGCGATTCCGTTGTTGATGCATACGCCGCTGATCTGGCCGATCTGGGTGTTGTTCGGCGCGAGTGCTGGAGGCTTGTTTACCCTGTCGCTGATCCTGATCGGCGAGCGTTATCGCGACGATGCACTGGTGCGCGCCAATGCCCACGTGGCGCAGCTGTGGGGTATCGGTTGCCTGATCGGCCCTTTGGTGGCAGGGGCGGGCAGCCAGTGGATCAGCGGGCATGCGTTGCCGCTGCTGATGGCAGCCGGTGCGTTGGGGTTGGTGGTGCTGTTGCTGCGCCAAGGCGCGTTCGGCGTGGCGCAACCGGCCTAATAGGTGGGAGCTGGCTTGCCAGCTCCCACAGTTGATCTCCTCTGGCTTTAGAGCATGCGTTCCAAGCCAACTGAGGTAGCGAACCACGCATTGAACCGCCGCCACCAACTGCCCGGCTCGCGGGTCAGGGTGTGCAGTTGGCCGTTATCTTCGGTCGTCCACACTATTTGGCCATCCTGCAATTTCGCCTCATAGCTCAAGTCCGGCGCCATGCCTTGCAGCGCCAGGTTACGCACGTGCTCCGCCAGCTCGGGGCTGTCGACCAACACGCCGACTTCGGTATTCCACAGCACCGAACGTGGGTCGAAGTTGAACGAGCCGATAAACGATTTCTGCCGGTCAAAGATCATCGCCTTGCTGTGCAGGCTGGAGTCCGAGCCGCGGAAGGTGCTGCGCCGGAACAGATGCGGCCCGCTGCCCGCGCTGGGGTCACCGGGCTGACGGCGCAGTTCGTAGAGCTTCACGCCGTGCTCCAGCAGCGCCTTGCGATAGGGCGCATAACCACCGTGCACGGCCGGCACGTCAGTGGCTTCCAGGGCGTTGGTCAGCAGGCTGACCGACACCCCCGCATCGGCGCGCCCGGTCAGGTACACCAGCCCCGGTTGCCCCGGCACGAAATACGCCGAGATCATCATCAGCTCGTGGCTGACCCCTTCCAGTTCCGGCGCCAGTTGAGTGGTGAGCAGCAACCGAGGGTCTGGGTCGGCCTTGGACAGCACCTTGCTCGGTGCGTCCCACAGGGCCTGGTTCCAGGCCCAGATCAGTTCGCGGCGCCAGATGTCCATGCGCGGTTGGGTCTGGTAGGTGCGCAAGCGGTTGTACAGCGCATGGTTCTGCTGGCGCGATTCGGCCAGCGACGCTTCCAGGTAAACGCGCGCGTCGGCCAGGTCGCCTTTGGACGGTGCATTGGAAACGAAGTTGTCGATAGGCTTGCTCAGGGCGCTGTTCCAGTATTGGTCGAAACTGTGGCCAAGCTGCTCGGCTACCGGGCCCACGCTGAGCATGTCGATATCGGTGAAGTTCAGGTTGGGCTCGGCATCGAAATACTCATCCCCCAGGTTGCGCCCGCCGACGATGGCCACGCTGTTGTCCGCCAGCCATAGCTTGTTGTGCATGCGCCGATGCTGCAGCGACAGGTTGAACAAGCGGCCCATGGCGCGCGTCACGCCGGTGCTGCGCCCCAGGTGCAGGGGGTTGAACAGACGGATTTCGATCTTGGGGTGGGCGGCGAGCGTGGCGATGATCTGGTCGAGGCCGTCGCTGGTGGTGTCGTCCAGCAGGATGCGCACGCGCACACCACGGTCGGCGGCCTTGAGCAGTTCGTCCACCAGCATGCGCGTGCTGATGCCGTCGTGCACGATGTAGTACTGCAGGTCGAGGCTGGTCTGGGCGTTGCGGATCAGTTCGGCACGGGCCATGAAGGCCTCGCTGCTGTTGGGCAGCAGGCGAAAACCCGAGCGCCCTTGATACGGTGCGGCCTGGGTCTGGATCGAGCGGCCGAACGACGATTGCGCGGCGGGCAGGGCGTCGCTGGGGATGCGCGGTGCAGGCACCGTGGCGCAGCCGCCCAGGGCCAGGGCTCCCAACAGGAAAAACGGGAATAGCCGTTGAATCATCAAGGGAGTTGCTTCCAGATCAGGGCGGTTGTCGGCATATGACGGCAATTTCCTGCGAAAGGTCAGTCGGCCGCCTCGGCCAGCATTTTGCTCGCGGCAGCCCCCACCTTGCGCACAGCTTCTTCAATCTGCGGCGTAGGTTTGGCAGCGTAGTTCATGCGCAGGCAGTTCCGGTACTTGCCCGATGCAGAAAAAATGCTGCCTACGGCAATCTGGACGCCTTGCTCCATCAGCACGCGGTTGAGCTTCAAGGTATCAAAGCCCTCCGGTAGCTCGACCCATAGCATGAAGCTGCCCTGGGGCCGGCTGGCGCGCGTGCCTGTCGGAAAATAGCGGCTGACCCAGTCGAGTATCAAGTCGCGATTACGTTGGTATTGGGTGCGCATCCGCCGCAAATGCGGCTCGAAGTGCCCGTTTTTCAGGAATTCGGCAATGGCGATCTGCGGTTGTGTCGCCGTGGAGCCCGTGCTGATGTATTTCATGTGCAGCACGCGCTCCAAGTATCGACCGGGAGCCACCCAACCAATGCGCAAACCAGGCGCCAGGGTTTTCGAGAACGAGCTGCACAGCAGTACACGGCCGTCTTCGTCGAAGGACTTGATGGTGCGCGGGCGCGGGTAGCTATAGGCCAATTCGCCGTACACATCGTCTTCAATGATTGCCACGTCAAAGCGCTGGGCCAGGGTGAGTAGTGCACGCTTGCGCGCCTCCGGCATGATGTAACCCAGGGGGTTGTTGCAGTTGGGGGTCAGTTGGATGACCTTGATCGGCCACTGTTCCAGCGCCAGCTCCAGTGCTTCGAGGCTGATGCCGGTGATCGGGTCAGTAGGGATTTCCAAGGCTTTCATGCCCAGGCCCTTGAGGGTCTGCATTGCACCGTGAAAGCTCGGCGAATCCACTGCGACGATATCGCCAGGCTCGCAAATGGCGTGGATACTGGCGGACAGCGCCTCATGGCAACCGGTGGTGATCACGATGTCCTCGGCGTTCAGCTGGCAGCCAGAATCCAATGACAGTCGCGCAATTTGCTCGCGCAGCTCCATACAGCCGAGGATGTTGTCGTAATACAGGCCGGGCAGGTCCTGGCGGCGGCTCACGCGGGCGAGGCTGCGCAGCAAAGGTTTCAAGGTCGGGGACAGCACATCTGGCATGCCTCGGCCCATCTGTATGACATCTTTGCGCGGCACCGCGCGAATCAGCTCCAGTACCTGGTCCCACTGGGATATCTCTACCGGTCGTTGGGCCGGGCGACCAATCTCCGGCAAGGCCGGCAGCTCGCGGCCGACGGGTACAAAATAGCCTGATTTCGGCTTGGGCATAGCGAGGCCGTTGTCTTCCAGTAACCGATACGCCTGCTGCACGGTGCTCAGGCTGACCCCGTGTTCCACACTCAAGGCCCGTACAGAAGGCAAGCGATCACCGGGGCGATAGAAGCCTTGTTCGATGCGCGTGCCCAATAATTCGGCGAGGTTCACATAAAGGGTCATGGCGGTCGCTCCTAGGGGGCCAGTACAGATGAGGCGAAAATACAGGATTCAGCCCCCCATAGGCAGTATCTGTATGGATTTAATAAAGTCGGGTTGAATCTGTATTGGTTTGTGTTGCGCACTCATGCTTGTCACTCAAGGCAACAACGTAAATGAGGGGCAGCAAAATGAACGGTATGAGCGATGTGCGGCTGGCGTTACACAGTCAGGAACTGGAGGCTGGGCATGAGCGGGCAACCGCGCCGCGCAACGTCAGCCACTGGAACCTGTTCTGGCAACGCCGTCAAACGCGCAAGGCGTTGCTGCACTTGACCCGTGAGCAACTGCGCGACGTCGGGCTGACTGCCGAACAGGCGCGCCAGGAAGGGTTGAAACCTTTCTGGCGCAACTGATTCACACCAGCTCTTTGAAGCGGTGCCAGAGCATCCCAAGCGCCAACAGCGGCGAGCGCAGGTGCTTGCCGCCAGGGAAAGTCATGTGCGGCACCTGGGCAAACAGATCGAAGCGGCCCTGTTGCTGGCCGCTGATGGCTTCAGCGAGCAGCTTGCCCGCCAGGTGTGTGGCGTTGAGCCCATGGCCGGCGTAGGCCTGGGCGTAATACACGTTGGGCTGCTCCGCGAGACGGCCGATCTGCGGCAGGCGGTTGGCGCCGATGCCGATCATGCCGCCCCATTGGTAGTCGATTTTCACATCGGCCAACTGCGGGAATACCTGCAACATTTTCGGGCGCATATAGGCGCTGATGTCCTGGGGATCACGGCCGGAATAATGGCAGGCACCGCCGAACAACAGGCGACGGTCGGCGGACAGTCGGAAGTAATCCACCGTTACCCGTTGGTCACACACCGCCATATTCCGAGGCAGCAGTTTGCTGGCCTGCGCTTCGCTTAACGGCTCGGTGGCGATGATGTAGCTGCCGGCGGGCAACACCTTGCCGCTCAGGTGCGGGTTGAGGCTATTGAGGTAGGCGTTGCACGCCAGCACCAAGGTCTTGGCGCGCACGCTGCCCTGGGCGGTGTGCACGTTGAGGTCGGGGCCGTAGTCGATGCGCGTGACCTGGGAGTGCTCGAACAGCTTCACACCCAATTGCTGCGCGGCGGCGGCTTCGCCGAGGGCCAGGTTGAGCGGATGCAAGTGGCCCGAGCCCATGTCGATCATGCCGCCCACGTAGCGCTCGGAGCCGATTACGCTGCTCATCTGGTCTGCTTGCAGCAGGCGCACCTCATGGCGATAACCGAGGCTGCGCAGTTCTTCGGCGTCTTCGGCCAGGCCTTTGAGGTCTCGGGGTTTGTTGGCGAGGTCGCAGTAACCCCATGTGAGGTCGCAGGGGATCTGAAAACGTTCGACGCGCTCACGTACGATCTCCACGGCTTCCAGGCCCATCAGCTTCATTTGGCGCACACCATCGGTGCCGATCACATTGGCGAACTGGTCCAGGCCATGGCCGACGCCACGAATCAACTGGCCACCGTTACGTCCGCTGGCGCCCCAGGCGATCTTGCGCGCCTCCAACAGCACTACGCTGAACCCGCGCTCGGCAAGCTCCAGAGCCGTGTTCAGCCCGGAAAAACCGCCGCCGACCACGCACACATCGGCAGTGACTTCGCCTGCCAACACGGGGTAATCCGGTTGCGGCACGCTGCTGGCGGCGTAGTAAGAGGCGGTGTGCCGGGCGCTGGCGGTCATGGGAGCATCCCTGTTTGGAAAATTTGACGCAGGATACAGCGGTCGGGCGAAGCTGTCTGCGCAGAGCGTTTTACGGCAGAATCCACACTTATTCGCCGTTCGGTAAATGTTTAGATGAGTTGCAACAGTCAGAAGATCAGCGCGCTGCGTCGGCAGATACCTTCGTTCGAGTGCGTCCCCGGTTGCCACGATTGCTGTGGGCCGGTGACCACTTCGCCCGAAGAAATGTCGCGCCTGCCGCGCAAGACGGCTGCAGAGCAGGACGCGGCCATGGATGAGCTGAACTGCGTACACCTGGGGCCCGATGGTTGCACGGTGTATGACGAGCGGCCGTTGATCTGTCGGCTGTTCGGCACCACCAAGACGTTGCCGTGCCCTAACGGGCGGCGGCCGGTGGAGCTGATTCACCCGCGGGTGGAAAAGCAGATCCACGAATACATGGCGAGTACCCGGCAGGTGCTGGTTTAACGGCTGGGCTCGGTCCAAATGTGGGCTGAGTCGTGTCAGTGAGTCAGTCCGGGATAGGCAGATTCAGGCTCTCCTTCACTTCTTCCATCACGATATAGCTCTTGGACTCCCGCACATGGGGCAGTTTGAGGAGGATATCGCCGAGCAGTTTGCGGTACGACGCCATCTCGGAGATCCGCGCCTTCACCAGATAGTCGAAGTCTCCAGACACCAAATGGCACTCCAGCACATGCGGCAGTTTCAGCACGGCGCGGCGGAATTCCTCGAAGGTGTCGCCAGATTTGTAATCGAGGCTGATCTCGACAAATACCAGCAGACTGCCCTTCAAGTGCTGAGGATTGAGGCGCGCGTTGTAGCCCATGATGATCCCTTCACGCTCCAGCCGGCGCACTCGCTCGGTACATGGCGTGGTCGACAGCCCGACCTTTTCCCCCAATTCCGTGAACGAAATACGTCCGTCGGTTTGCAGGATGCGCAGGATGTTGCGGTCGATCTTGTCCAGCTCCCGCTTGGTCTGGGTGTTGGTACGCATAGGGGATACGCCTCTGTGAAAAGGGTTTTTGCCGAGAATTGTCGCCAAATATAGGTAGTTATATAGTGAAATGCACTGGCAATTGTTTTTTACACTGAGCTCATCATTGCTCGAATAACACACGTCAGCGGCCATGCCCGCGATGAGGATATAAAAATGCGCGTTCTGGTCTTGGGTAGCGGCGTGATTGGTGTGACCAGTGCCTACTATTTGGCGCGGGCCGGCTTTGACGTCGTGGTGGTTGACCGCCAACCTGCCGCCGCCATGGAGACCAGTTTCGCCAACGCCGGCCAGGTGTCCCCAGGCTATGCATCGCCATGGGCCGCGCCGGGCGTGCCGCTCAAGGCCATCAAGTGGCTGCTGCAACGCCACGCACCGCTGGCGATCAAGGCCACCGCCGATATCGACCAATACCTGTGGATGGCGCAGATGCTGCGCAACTGCACCGCCAGCCGTTATGCGGTGAACAAGGAGCGCATGGTCCGCCTGTCCGAATACAGCCGCGACTGCCTCGACGAACTGCGCGTTGAAACCGGCATTGCCTACGAAGGCCGCAGCCTCGGTACTACCCAACTGTTCCGCACCCAGGCACAACTTGACGGTGCCGCTAAAGACATCGCCGTGTTGAAAGAGTCCGGCGTGCCGTTCGAACTGCTCGACCGCGCCGGTATCGCCCGTGTTGAGCCGGCCTTGGCCAACGTCACGGATATCCTCGCCGGAGCCTTGCGCCTGCCGAATGACCAAACCGGCGACTGCCAAATGTTCGCCACGCGCCTGGCCGATATGTGCACGCAGTTGGGTGTGGAATTCCGCTTTGAACAGAATATCCAGCGTCTCGACTACGCCGGCGACCGCATCAATGGTGTATGGATCGACGGCAAGCTGGAAACCGCCGACCGCTACGTACTGGCCCTCGGCAGCTACTCGCCGAAATTGCTCAAGCCGCTGGGGGTCAAGGCGCCGGTCTACCCGCTCAAGGGTTACTCGCTGACCGTGCCGATCACCAACCCGGCGATGGCGCCGACTTCGACCATTCTCGACGAGACCTACAAGGTCGCGATTACCCGTTTCGACAACCGCATCCGCGTCGGCGGCATGGCTGAAATCGCCGGTTTTGACCTGTCGCTTAACCCGCGTCGGCGTGAAACCCTGGAGATGATCGTCAATGACCTTTATCCTCAGGGCGGCGATTTGACCCAAGCTTCGTTTTGGACCGGCCTGCGCCCGACCACGCCCGACGGCACGCCGATTGTCGGTGCCACCCCGTTCAAGAACCTGTTCCTGAATACCGGCCACGGCACGCTCGGTTGGACCATGGCGTGTGGCTCCGGCCGCTTGCTGGCTGACCTGATGGCCAAGAAAACCCCGCAAATCAGCGCCGAAGGCCTCGATATTTCCCGTTATGGCAACCACCAGGAGTCCGCACGACATGTCAATCCAGCGCCAGCTCACCAATGAGCGCATGAGCCAGATCGTTGTCCACAACGGTACCGTGTATCTGGCCGGGCAAGTCGGCGACGACATGAGCGCCGGGATTGAACAGCAGACCCGTGAAACCCTGGCCAATATCGAGCGTCTGCTGGACCTGGCCGGCACCGACAAGACCAAATTGCTGTCGGTGACGATCTACCTGAAAGACATCGACGCCGATTTCGCCGGCATGAACGCGGTGTGGGACAAGTGGCTGCCCAATGGCGTTGCCCCGGCCCGTGCCACGGTTGAAGCCAAGCTGTGTGAACCGCAAATCCTAGTGGAGCTGTCCGTAGTGGTGGCGCTGCCTTAAGCAAGATCCCTCTCCCGGTGCCGATGCTGTATGTCGGTGCCGGTTTTTCTTTACTCTGCCGCCTAGAAGCCTGCCGCCATGCGTCCAGCCCGTGCCCTGATCGACCTCCAAGCCCTGCTTCACAATTACCAACTGGCCCGTGAAGTCACGGGGGCCAAGGCCCTTGCCGTGATCAAGGCCGATGCCTACGGTCATGGTGCCGTGCGCGTGGCACAGGCGTTGGGAGCCGAGGCTGATGGATTTGCCGTGGCGTGCATCGAGGAAGCATTGGAACTGCGCGCCGCCGGGATTCGTGCGCCAGTGCTACTGCTGGAAGGCTTTTTTGAAGCCGACGAACTGCCGCTGATCATCGAGCATGATTTCTGGTGCGTGGTGCATTCGCTGTGGCAACTGGATGCCATCGAACAGGCCAGACTGAGCAAGCCGTTGACCATCTGGCTCAAGCTCGACTCCGGCATGCACCGCGTTGGCCTGCATCCCAAGGATTATCAAGAGGCTTACCAGCGCCTGCTGGCCAGCGGTAAGGTGGCCAAAATCGTACTGATGAGCCACTTTGCCCGCGCCGATGAACTTGACTGCGTGCGCAGTGATGAACAAGTTGCAGTGTTTGAAGCGGCGCGCCAGGGCTTGTCGGCCGAGGTCAGCCTACGTAACTCGCCGTCGGTCATGGGCTGGCCAACTGTGTCCAGCGACTGGGTTCGCCCCGGCATCATGCTTTACGGCGCCACGCCGTTTGGTGAAGACCAGGCTGTGGCGGCGCGTTTGCAGCCGGTGATGACGCTGGAATCCAAGGTGATCTGTGTACGGGAATTGCCAGCCGGTGAGCCGGTGGGCTACGGCGCGAAGTTCATCACGCCCAAGCCGATGCGCATTGGTGTGGTTGCCATGGGTTATGCGGATGGCTACCCGCGTCACGCGCCGACCGGTACGCCGGTAATGGTGGCCGGGCAACGCAGCCAGTTGTTAGGGCGTGTTTCCATGGACATGCTGTGCATCGACCTGACTGACGTGCCGCAGGCCGGGCTTGGGTCAACGGTAGAGCTGTGGGGCAAAAATATCCTCGCCAGTGACATTGCGGTCGCCGCCGAGACCATTCCCTATCAGCTGTTCTGCAACCTGCGCCGCGTGCCAAGGCTCTATTCCGGCGCTTGATCGCCAGATACGCGTGCAACCGCCTGGGATTTAGGCCCAAGTGTTGTAAATACTGAACGCTGTCGCCATGATAACGCTCAATTACAACAAAGCCTGAACCCTAGGAGGCACCTGCATTGGACGTCGGCGAACGACTGCAATCCATCCGTAAACTGAAGGGTCTTTCCCAGCGTGAGCTCGCCAAGCGCGCGGGTGTCACCAACAGCACCATTTCGATGATCGAAAAAAACAGCGTCAGCCCCTCGATCAGCTCCTTGCGCAAGGTGCTGGGCGGCATCCCCATGTCCATGGTCGAGTTCTTTTCCGAGGAGATCCTCCAGGAAATACCGACGCAGATCGTCTATAAAGCCAATGAGCTGATCGACATCTCTGACGGCGCCGTCACCATGAAACTGGTAGGTCGGGCGCACCCGACACGGGCGATTGCGTTTCTGAACGAAATCTACCCGCCGGGCGCCGACACGGGCGAAGAAATGCTCACCCACGAAGGTGAAGAAACCGGGATCCTGGTGGAGGGTCGCTTGGAGTTGGTGGTCGGTTTTGAAACTTTTGTGCTCGAAGCTGGCGATAGCTACTACTTTGAAAGTACCAAGCCCCATCGTTTTCGCAACCCGTTCGACGTGCCGGCGCGACTAATCAGCGCAGCCACACCCGCGAACTTTTAAGAATAGAGGCGCCCTGCCAGCATTGCAGAGGTTCCCGTAGCAGTATTCCGTGAAGCCGAATCTCCCTTTGTTTAATAGGGTTGTTTCGGCCAGGCGGGCTAACCGTTATACTTTCGCCGCCTGCGAAACCGTGGCCGCAGGCGTGAATAGCCACCATTGAGGGTGAACGCGTGAACCTAATTATGAAAATGCTGGCCGCACCAGCAACCGTACTGGCCCTATGGGCTGTCAGCGCTCAAGCTGCGACCAATGATGACATTGCCAAGCGCCTGGAGCCTGTCGGCCAGGTGTGTGTTCAGGGTCAGGAATGCAAGGGGATGGAGGTCGCCGTGGCAGCGGGTGGCGGTGGGGCGAAAACCCCCGACGAAATCATCGCCAAACACTGCAACGCCTGTCACAGCACCGGCCTGCTGGGTGCGCCAAAAATCGGTGATACCGCCGCCTGGAAAGAGCGAGCCGACCAACAGGGCGGCCTCGACGGCATTCTGGCCAAGGCGATCACCGGTATCAATGCCATGCCACCTAAGGGTACTTGCGCTGATTGCTCGGATGATGACCTTAAAGGCGCCATCAAGAAGATGTCCGGCCTCTAATCAGCCGATCTTCGCCAAAAAAGCCGCTTTCGGGCGGCTTTTTTGTGCCCGCAATTAGTGTTTCACCACTGTTCTTTGCAGCAAAGACCCGCCACTCTCTGTCCAACCCCTAATCACGGAATGTTCAGGAGGGTCGGATGGTGCAGTTGTGTTCAATCGAGCAAGCAGTTGATGACGTACTGGCGCGCTTGCCGGCGCATATCCACATGGGCATGCCGCTTGGCCTGGGCAAGCCCAACCTGTTTGCTAACGCGCTGTACCGGCGCATCGCTAAATTGCCGGATCGGGCGCTGACGATCTATACCGCCCTAAGTCTTGGCCGTCCGACGATGGGCGATGGCTTGCAGAAGCGCTTTCTCGAACCCTTTATCGAGCGAGTGTTTGGCGATTACCCCGAGCTGGATTTCCTCGCTGACCTGCATAAAGACAGCCTTCCAAAAAATATCCACGTGCAGCAGTTCTTCATGCAGCCCGGCAGCTTGCTCCACAGCGAGTCGGCGCAGCAGGACTACGTCAGCAGCAACTACAGTCACGCTGCCCGCGACATTAATGCCGCCGGCCTGAACCTGGTGGCGCAATTGGTTGCGAGCAGCGCCGAACATCCTGATCGCCTGAGCCTGAGCTGCAATCCGGACATCACCCTCGACCTGCTGCCGATGATCGCCAAGCGACGTGATGCGGGGGAAACCGTGCTGATCGTTGGCCAAGTCCATAGCGATTTGCCCTACATGCCCGGCGATTCCGAGTTGGGCATGGACGCCTTCGACTACCTGATTGATGAAAAAGACAGCACCACGCTGTTCTCCACGCCGAATATGCCGGTGGGTTTGCAGGATCACTTTATCGGTCTGCATGCCAGCACCCTGGTGCGCGATGGCGGCACCTTGCAGATCGGTATCGGCTCGATGGGCGATGCGCTGACCGCCGCGTTGCTGGCGCGCCAAGCCGACAACGAGGCCTACCGGCTGCTGCTGACCGACATCGATGTGTATCAATGGGCGCCTTTGATCAGCCGGGAAGGTGGTGTCGATCCGTTCGCCCGTGGCCTGTATGGTTGCAGCGAGATGTTCGTCAACGGCCTGCTGGTACTGGCGGACGCGGGGATTATCCGCCGTAAGGTTTACCCGGATGTGGCGACCCAGGCGCAGGCCAACGCCGGCACGCTCGACGATGCGGCGCAGCCTGATGGCATCTCGATCCACGGTGGTTTCTTCCTTGGCCCGCGCAGTTTCTATCAGCGCCTGCAGGAAATGACCCACGCCAAGCGCCTTGAATTCAACATGACCCGCATCAGCTACATCAACGAGCTGTACGGCCAGGAAGAGCTCAAGCGCCTGCAACGCCTGGATGCGCGGTTTATCAACAGCGCGATTATCGTCACGTTGCTTGGCGCGGGTGTCGCCGACCAGTTGGAAGACGGTCGCGTGCTCAGCGGTGTGGGCGGGCAGTACAACTTCGTGGGCCAGGGCCATGCACTGGAAGGCGCGCGTTCGATCCTGATCCTGCGCAGCTGGCGCGAGTCGGCGGGGGAGGTCAGTTCCAATATCGTTTGGGGCTATGGGCATTGCACGATTCCCCGGCACCTGCGGGATATTGTCATCACCGAGTATGGGATCGCCGATTTGCGTGGGCAGACGGATGCCCAGGTTATCGAGGCATTGCTTAACATTACTGACTCACGCTTCCAGGACGATTTGATCGAACAGGCGCAAAAAGCCGGCAAGTTGCCCAAGGATTTCCAGCTGGATCCGCGCTTTGCCGATAACACGCCCGAGCGGCTACAGGCGATTCAAACGCGCCATCGTCGGTTGTTTCCGGAATATCCACTGGGCAGTGATTTCACCGATGAGGAACGGGATTTGTTGCGGGCGCTGAACTGGCTCAAGAGCAAATTCAAGCTGACGGAGATGCTGGAGTTAGGCAAGGCGGCGTTGGATGCGCCTGAACCGGAGGCGTATCCACAGCATTTGAAGCGGATGCGGTTGGATAAGCCGGAGGGACTGAAAGAGGACTTATACCAGCGTCTGCTACTCGCTGGCCTGCAGGCCACCGCGCACTAACAGCCAACACAGATCAAAATGTGGGAGCGAGCAACCCCGCACATTTTGATCTGTATTCACCTGGGATTTGCGGTGTCGCAAATTATTCGATGAAGGTGACCACGCCACCGGCCAGCGATTTCACACGCGCCAGCGACTCCACCCGATAACCCTGCGCATCCAGCTCCGCGCGGCCACCCTGGAACGACTTCTCGATCACAATCCCCAAGCCGGCAACGGTCGCGCCCGCCTGCTTGATGATCGAAATCAGCGCCTGGGACGCTTTCCCATTGGCCAAAAAGTCATCGATCACCAGCACGCGGTCGCTGCTGGTCAGGTGACGTGGCGAGATGGCTACGGTGCTTTCGGTTTTCTTGGTGAACGAGTACACCGTCGCCGACAGCAGGTTTTCCGTCAGGGTCAACGATTGCTGCTTGCGCGCGAAGATCACCGGTACACCCAGGTTC
This sequence comes from Pseudomonas sp. RA_5y_Pfl1_P24, assembly GCF_963970945.1. NCBI lineage: Bacteria > Pseudomonadati > Pseudomonadota > Gammaproteobacteria > Pseudomonadales > Pseudomonadaceae > Pseudomonas > Pseudomonas sp. RA_5y_Pfl1_P24. Next base: position 172,077 of record NZ_CAXAOJ010000005.1, read on the forward strand.
AGACCGGTCATGATCGCCGGGGCGATGCCAGAGGCTTCGATGGTGACAATCTTGGTGATGCCCGAATCCTTGAACAGCGCGGCGAATTCATCGCCGATCAGTTTCATCAGTGCCGGGTCGATCTGGTGGTTCAAAAAGGCGTCGACCTTGAGTACCTGATCGGAAAGCACGATGCCTTCTTCGCGAATTTTCTTGTGCAGTGCTTCCACGGAAAGCTTCCTCTAATGGCGCGGTGCGCGCCGAAAGTAGATTAAAAAGTAGTCGATTCTAGCGCTTTAACATCGCGCGTATATCCGCCAGGGCGGTGTTGCCGCGAACGGCCTTCACCTCGGTCGGGGTGTCGTCATTGCCTTCCCAGGCCAAGTCGTCCGGCGGCAGTTCATCCAGGAACCGGCTGGGCGCGCAATCGATGATTTCGCCGTACTGCTTGCGCTTGGCTGCAAAGGTGAAGGCCAGGGTCTGACGCGCGCGGGTAATGCCCACGTAGGCCAAGCGGCGCTCTTCTTCGATGGTGTCGGCTTCGATGCTGGAACGGTGCGGGAGGATTTCCTCTTCCATGCCCATGATGAACACGTAGGGGAATTCGAGGCCCTTGGACGCGTGCAAGGTCATCATCTGCACACCTTCGGCGCCGTCTTCCTCTTCTTGCTGGCGCTCGAGCATGTCGCGCAGCACCAGCTTGCCGATGGCATCCTCGACGGTCATCTCGCCGTCTTCGTCTTTTTCCAGGGTGTTCTTCAACGCTTCAATCAGGAACCAGACGTTGCCCATGCGGTAATCCGCGGCCTTGTCGCTGGAACTGTTGGTGCGCAGCCAGTTTTCATAGTCAATGTCCATGACCATGCTGCGCAGGGCGCTGATCGGATCTTCGCCGGCGCATTGCTCGCGCACCTTGTCCATGAAGCGCTTGAAGCGCGACAGGCGGTCGGTGAAGCGCGTGTCCAAGTGTTCGCCCAAGCCGATTTCGTCGGTAGCAGCGTACATCGAGATCTTGCGTTCCGTGGCGTAGTTGCCGAGTTTTTCCAGGGTCGTGGAGCCGATCTCCCGGCGCGGCACGTTGATCACGCGCAGGAACGCGTTGTCGTCGTCCGGGTTCACGATCAGGCGGAAGTAGGCCATCAGGTCTTTCACTTCCTGACGTCCGAAAAAGCTATTGCCGCCCGACAGTCGGTACGGAATCTGGTGGTGCTGCAGCTTCAGCTCGATCAACTTGGCCTGGTAGTTGCCGCGATACAGGATCGCGAAGTCGCTGTAGGGGCGGTCGGTGCGCAGGTGTAAGGTCAGTAACTCGACGGCCACGCGCTCGGCTTCGGCGTCTTCGTTGCGGCAGCGGATCACTCGGATTTCGTCGCCGTGGCCCATCTCGCTCCACAGTTGTTTTTCAAACTCGTGGGGGTTGTTCGAGATCAGCACGTTGGCACAGCGCAGGATGCGGCTGGTGGAGCGGTAATTCTGCTCCAGCATCACCACTTTCAGGGACGGGTAGTCGTCCTTGAGCAGCATCAGGTTTTCCGGGCGGGCGCCACGCCAGGCGTAGATCGACTGGTCATCGTCGCCGACCACGGTGAACTGGTTGCGCTTGCCGATCAGCATCTTCACCAGCAGATACTGGCTGGCGTTGGTGTCCTGGTATTCGTCCACCAGCAGGTAGCGCACCTTGTTCTGCCATTTTTCGAGGACGTCGGCGTGTTCCTCGAACAGCTTGACCGGCTGCAGGATCAGATCATCGAAGTCCACCGCGTTGAACGCTTTGAGCGTGCGCTGGTAGTGGGTGTAGACGATCGCGGCAGTCTGTTCCTTGGGGTTGCGTGCGTTTTCCAGGGCCTGGGCGGGCAGGATCAGGTCGTTTTTCCAGGCGCCGATCATGTTCTTGATCTCATCCACGCCGTCGTCGCCTGCGTATTCCTTTTGCATGATGTCGGTCATCAGCGACTTCACGTCGGTCTCGTCGAAAATCGAGAAACCTGGCTTGTAGCCCAGACGTGCATGCTCCTTGCGGATAATGTTCAGCCCCAGGTTGTGGAACGTACACACGGTGAGCCCGCGGCCTTCGCCACCCTTGAGCAGGGTGCCGACACGTTCTTTCATTTCCCGCGCGGCCTTGTTGGTAAACGTCATGGCGACGATGTACTGGGCGCGGATGCCGCAGTGCTGGATCAGGTGCGCGATCTTGCGGGTGATCACGCTCGTCTTGCCGGAGCCTGCGCCGGCGAGCACCAATAGAGGGCCGCCGACGTAGTTCACGGCTTCTTGCTGCCGGGGATTGAGTCGGGACATACGGAATTCAGGGAGTCGTTGTTCAAAAGGGCGGGCATTTTAACAGGCTGGCAGGATTCTGCCCTGTCAGAACGACAGTGTGACGTACCACTCGATCTAAATTTGCCGGTTTTGATACTTTGCCGCAGGATGTGGGGGTTGTTTGAGACTATTGTTTACATTTTGAGTGTTTGATACCCCCTATCATTGGTGATTCTAAGGGCGCACGTCATAATGCCCGCCGCCAACGAAATATTGCAGAGTCTAGGGAGCTAGCTTGTCTACGCCTGTCGAACCCTTGCGTTTGCTGCTGCTGGCCGATGAGCCCGCGTGGGCAGCGTTATTGCGCGAGTGCCTGGCGCCGATGGGCGATGGGGCTGTGCTGATCAGCGCGCCAAACTGGGAGTCCGTGAGTCGTTTGTTCGATGACGACCACAGCGCCGTGCTATTGACCACGCCCAGCCTGCAACCCGGCCCTGGCCGTTGCAGCCTGCCGTGCGTGTTGCTGCTGGAGCAAGAGCCCCTGGTGTCGCCCCTTGGCGTCAGCGATTGGCTGGTCAGTAATGTATTGGACGCCGATACACTGCGCCGCTGCCTGCGCCACGTTCGCGAGCGCGGGCTGCTGGAAAATACCTTGCAGCGCCTGGCCGAACAGGACCCGCTCACCGGCATTGCCAACCGCCAGGGCTTCCAGACCCTGCTGGCGGCGCGGCTGGCCGAGAATGAGGGGCGCGGCCTGGCCCTCGGTCACCTGGACCTCGACAACTTCCGGCACGCCAACGATGCCCTCGGGCACCAGGCTGGCGACCGGCTGATCCTGCAAGTGGTCTCACGGCTCAAGAGCCAGCTTGAGGTCGGAGACCAATTAGCGCGTCTGGGCAGCGACGAATTCGCCCTGCTGATCGACACCCGCCGTGCACCCCAGCGTGCCGAGTGGATGGCCGAGCGCATCACTGAAGTCATGGCCGAACCTTACTGGGTGGATGGCGAAAGCTTACTGATCGGTTGCAGCCTGGGTGTGGCGCATGCTCGGGCTCGCGCCGGTGCCGACCCGCTGATGTGGCACGCCCATATCGCCATGCAGCAAGCCAAAAGCACCCAGGGCTGCACCTTTCATATCTTCAACGAACGCATCAACCGCAACGCGCGCAGCCTGGCCGACCTGGAAAGCGAGCTGCGCCGCGCCTTGCGTCGTGATGAACTGGAGCTGCATTACCAGCCGCGCCTGGACCTGGACGACGGGCACATCGTCGGCCTGGAAGCCCTGGTGCGCTGGCGTCATGGCGAGCGGGGCCTGTTGCCGCCGAGTGAATTCGTACCGTTGGCCGAGCAAAGCGGCTTGATCGTGCCGCTGGGCTACTGGGTGATTTCCCGAGCCCTGCGCGACATGCAGGACCTGCGTGAACGCGGCCTGCCGCCGCTGCACATGGCGGTCAATCTGTCGTTTCGCCAGTTTCAGGACAGCCAGTTGCTTTCGACCCTCAGCCGGCTGATTTCCGAGCGTGGTGTGGACGCGCAATGGTTGGAGTTCGAACTGACCGAAACGGCCGTGATGCGTCGCAGTGACCTGGTCAAGCAGACCATGGATGCGCTGGGTCGCCTTGGCGTGCGGTTTTCCCTGGACGATTTCGGCACCGGTTTCTCGTCGTTCGTGCACCTCAACAGCCTGCCGATTGCCTTGTTGAAGATCGACAAGAGCTTTGTCGGTGGGATGGAAGAACGTGAAGAAAACCGCAAATTGGTGCACGCCATGATCAACCTGGCCCACAACCTCAACCTGGAAGTGGTTGCCGAGGGGGTGGAAACGCCTGAGCAGCTAGCGTTGTTGCGGCTGTTTGGGTGTGACCAGGCGCAGGGTTACCTGATCAGCAAGCCACTGCCATTACCGGAGTTAGTGGATTACCTGACGTTTGGCAAAGGACAGCAGGCTTTGCTGGGTTGAGCTGTAAACCCAATCCAAATGTGGGATTTCTAGTCCGGCTGCATCGCCTGAAATTCAGCGCGAACCTCCGGCTCCCGCCGAATCATCCGCTTCATCTTCACTTCAAACGCCCATGTCAGGCTGACCGCCGCACACGCCAGGCCCAGCGCCAAACCCCACCACACGCCGGTCGGCCCCCAGCCCAGGGTGAAGGCCATCAGCCAGGCCGAAGGCGCACCGATCAGCCAGTAGCAGCCGAGGCCGACCAGGAAGGTGGTCTTGGCATCTTTCAACCCGCGAATACAGCCCATGGCGATGGTTTGTACGCCATCGAACAACTCGAACCAGGCCGCGACGGCCAACAGGCTGACGGCCAACACGATCACGTCGTGAAACGCCGGGTCGTTATGGTCGAGGAACAGCCCGATCAGCGGGTCGGAGAATAGCCAGAACACCAGCGCAAATCCCAGCATCACGGCAGCACCAAAGCTGATCCCGACGCGACCGGCCATACGCGCCTGCAGCAACTGACCTGCGCCGTAATGTTGGCCGATGCGCATGGTGACCGCGTAGGACATCCCCGCCGGCACCATGAACGCCACCGAGACGATCTGAAGCGCGATCTGATGCGCCGCCAACTGTGTGCTGCCCATGGTGCCCATGCACAGCGCCGCAAAGGCAAACAAACCGACTTCCACCGCGTAGGTGCCCCCAATCGGCAGGCCCAGACGCCACAGCTCGCGCAGATATTGAGTGTTGAGGCGCAGCAGGCCGTTGCTCAGCGGATAGGCGGCATAGGTGCGGTTTTGGTGGATGTACCACATCAACGCCAGTGCCATCCCGTTGGCGACGATGGCCGTGACCAGCCCGATGCCCATGAGGCCGAGCTTCGGCAGGCCGAACATGCCTTCGATCAGTGCATGGTTGAGCAGGTAGTTGGCCACCGCGCCGCCGAGGCTGATCACCATTACCGGCGTCGCCTTGCCTATCGCGCTGGTGAAGCCGCGCAGGGCCATGAAACTCAGGAAGCCGGGTAGGGCGAACGGCAAAATCGTCAGGAATTGCCCGGCCGAGTGCACATTGGTTTCGGTCTGGCCAAACAACAGCAGCAGCGGTTTGAGGTTCCACAGCAACAGGCCGGCCGCCAAAGCCATCAGCCAAGCCAGCCATAGCCCGGCCTGGGTCAGCCGAGTGGCGCCTTCGATATCGCCCGCGCCGTGACGAATAGCCACCAGCGTACCCACGGCGGCGATCACGCCGATGCAGAAAATCGAAACGAACGAATAGCTCGCCGCACCCAGGCCGCCACCGGCCAGCGCTTCGGGGCTGAGACGGGCCATCATCAGGGTGTCGGTCAGCACCATCAGCATGTGCGCCAACTGTGAGGCAATCAACGGCCCCGATAGCCGCAGAATGGCCCAGAGTTCGGTACGCGCCGGATGCTGCATGATCATCACGCTCGAAAAGTCAGAGGGGTGGGGAAGGGTTGATTCTCGGCGCTCTCCGGCCGTTGCACAAAGGGATAAATGCGATCGTTAGCATGACTAATACTCATGGTAGGGTGCGGCATTGCCTTGTAGGAGCTTCCCTATGTCGCGTCGTCTTCCTCCGCTTTATGCCTTGCGCGCATTTGAAGCCGCGTCACGGCACAACTCCTTTACCCGCGCGGCAGAGGAGCTTTCGATTACGCAAAGTGCAGTGAGCAGACATATCCGCACGCTGGAAGAGCATTTCGCCTGCCGCCTGTTCCAGCGCAGTGGGCGCACCTTGCAACTCACCGAAGCCGCGCGCCTGCTATTGCCCGGTGTCCGTGAGGGTTTCGCCGCGCTGGAACGGGCCTGCCATACCCTGAACGCCGAAGATGACATCCTGCGCATGAAGGCACCGTCGACCCTGACCATGCGTTGGCTGTTGGCGCGGCTCAGTCGCTTCCGCGCATTGCAGCCGGGCAATGAAGTGCAATTGACCAGCGCCTGGATGAACATCGACGAAGTGGATTTCAATCAGGAGCCGTTCGATTGCGCGGTACTGCTGAGTAACGGCCACTTCCCGGCAGATTGGGAGGCGTGTTACCTGTTTCCCGAAATGCTGATACCGGTCGGCGCCCCCAACCTGCTGAACGACGGCCCTTGGGATGTGGCACGGCTGGCAACCGCCGAGCTGCTGCATCCGACGCCAGATCGTCGTGACTGGCGTTACTGGTTGGAGCGCATGAGGTTGTCATCCGAAGTGTCGCTCAAGGGCGGCCAGGTATTCGATACCCTCGAGCTGGGCATGATCGCCGCCGCACGGGGTTATGGTGTGTCGATGGGCGACTTGCTGATGGTGGCCGAAGATGTGGCGCAAGGGCGGCTGAGCTTGCCCTGGCCAACCGCCGTGGCCAGTGGCGAAAATTACTACCTGGTGTGGCCGAAAACCCGTCCCGGTGGCGAGCGTTTGCGGCGCTTGGCGGAGTTTCTGCAGGCGGAAGTCAAGGCGATGGAATTGCCTCGGGTCGAATGCCTCGATTAAGGGATGGCAAACCGTTCGTGCAATCGTTTGCGCGATACCCCTGTAGATCGCTCAAGTATTGTCTCGGCCTGCCGAAGTAGGTGTGTTGGAACAATCGTGCACAACGTTCCCCACCCGATAATTTGCCGAGCAGCGCTATGAGATCAGGATGATCCTGGCCTCGGCCAGGAGCCTTCATGTCTCAACCTCGCGCCCGGATAGCCTCACAGTTAGGTATCGCTTTAGCCTTGATTCTGGCTGTCGCCATTGGTGGCAGCACTGTCTTTGCCCTGCGTTCCCTCGACTCAGCCAACCTCGATACCCGCGAGGAACACTTGGCCAGTGAAGCGCGGCTGCTCGCCGACCAACTCAACACGTTCCACAGCACGCTGCGTGAGAGCACCGAGCGCCTGACCGGGCTGTTCGAGAAGCGCTTCAGTGCCGGCTTGAGCGTACGGGCCGATCAACCCGTCGCGGTCGCTGGTGTACAGACGCCAAGCTTGTACTTGGGCAGCGATCTACTGAACAACAACTTCGATGAAGTGGACAAGTTCAAGCAGATGTCAGGTGGTGTGGCCACGGTATTTGTGCGCAGCGGCGACGACTTCATCCGTGTCAGCACCTCCCTGGCCAAGCAGGATGGCAATCGCGCCATTGGCACTGTGCTTGACCGCAATGCGCCGGCCTATTCGCGTGTGTTCAGTGGGCAAACCTACATCGGCCGAGCGGTGTTGTTCGATCGCTCCTACATGACTCAATACAGCCCGGTGCGCGACGCCAGCGGCAAAGTCATCGCGGTGCTGTTCATCGGCTTTGACTATACCGACGCCCAGAACGTGCAGTTCGAGAACCTCAAACGCTTCCGTATCGGTAAGACCGGTTCCCTGGCCTTGCTGGATGAGCAGAAGCGCTGGCTGGTGCCGCCGGCTGGCGTGCAGGCGCTGGATCAAGCAGTGCCCGTCATGTTGGACCTGGCTAAGACGCCAAGTGTCGGCCGCTTTTGGGCTGACAAAAACGAAGACTTCTACAGCGTGTCGGTGCCCTTCGAAGGCGGGCCGTGGGCCGTGGTTGCGAGCATGCCCAAAGCCGAGATTCGCTCGGTGACGTGGGAAGTCGGCATCCGCCTGGTGATTGGCAGCGTGCTGGCGATGCTGCTGGCAGTGGGCGCAACCGTCTGGCTGCTGCGCAGCAAACTGGCGCCACTGGGCGACCTGGTGCGCCAGGCCGAAGCCTTGGGCGCGGGTGATTTGAGCGCACGCCTGAATGTGTCCAGCCATGATGAAATCGGCCAGCTAGCGCGCAGTTTCAACCAGATGGGTGAAGCGCTGTCGACCATGGTCTCGCATATCCGCAACGCCGCCGGAGAGGTCAACAGCCGCGCCCAGGCGTTGTCCGGTTTGTCCGGTGGTGCCTATGAAGGCATGGAGCAGCAGTCCGGCGAGATCACCAGCATGGCCGGCGCGGTAGAAGAGTTCAGCGCCACCTCGCTGAACATCGCCGACAACATGGGCGCCACCGAGCGCCTGGCCCAGGAAAACGCTCAGCAGACCCGCATCGGCCGTAACTCGATGCAAGAGGCATCGTCGTCCCTGGAGCACATCGCCACCGCCCTCAACAGCACGGCCACGGTGATCAACACCCTGGGCCAGCGCTCCCAGGAAATTGGGGGGATCGTCGGGGTGATTACGTCGATCGCCGATCAGACCAACCTGCTGGCACTCAACGCGGCTATCGAGGCCGCACGGGCCGGTGAGCAAGGGCGTGGTTTTGCCGTTGTCGCCGATGAAGTACGCAACTTGGCGTCGCGCACCCGAGAGGCTACGGACGAGATCTCTGGGATGATCCAGAGTATCCAGCAAGAAACCGGCAATGCCATCAGCACCATGGAAGACGGTAACGTGCTGATGCAGGAAGGTCTGTCGCGTAACGCCGACGTGGCTTCAGCCCTGGCGCGTATCGACGAACAAAGCCGTTCGGCCGGTGAGCAGTTCGCTGCGATCACCACCGCCACCCAGGAACAGAGCAGCACCGCGACCTTGCTTAGCAGCAACTTGCAAAGCATTGCGCTGGCCAACAGTGAGCAGCGTGAAGTGGTGTCGAACCTGGCAGTTACCGCCAAGGAACTGGAGACGCTGGCGGCGGGTTTGCGGCATGAGGTGGATCGGTTCCGCTGAAACTCCGCAGATAAATTGTGGGACCTGGCGTGTGTGGGAGCAGGGCTCGACAGCTGCTACGCACGTTCAACCTTGAAGATCTATAGGTGTCGAAGGCAGGCCAGCTCCCCTGTTTGATTATGTGCACGGCTCAGGTGATCGCTGCCGGCCGGTATTGCAGGGCCTCTTTAAGGTGATCGCGCGAAATGGCGACCGCTTGCTCCAGATCTGCCAAGGTGCGCGCCACCTTCAGCAATCGATGGGCTGCACGCAGCGACAGCGTCAGACGCTCGCAAGCGGTCTCCAGCCAGCCCTCATCGACCTTGGTCAGCTTGCAATGCTTGCGTAGCCCCGGCAGATCAAGAAACGCGTTGGCACACCCCTGGCGTTTTTGCTGATGCTCTCGGGCCTGGGCGACCAGCGCCGATGCATGAGCAGTTGTGTCGCCAGCTTGGCGGATTGGGTTCAGCGCAGTCGTTTCCCGTGCCACCGTCAGGTGCAAGTCAATCCGGTCCAGCAATGGCCCGGAGAGTTTGTTGCGGTAACGCTGGATCTGCTCCGGCGTACAACGACAACGCCCGCTGGGTTCGCCCAAGTAGCCGCAAGGGCAGGGGTTCATGGCGGCCACAAGTTGAAAACGCGCCGGGAAACTCACGCGGTCGCGAGCGCGGGAAATCACGATATGGCCAGACTCCAACGGCTCTCGCAGCACCTCCAGCACCTTACGGTCAAACTCCGGCAACTCATCTAGGAACAACACACCATGATGGGCCAGGGTGATCTCCCCTGGTTGCGGTTTTGATCCGCCGCCCACCAGCGCCGGGCCTGAGGCCGAGTGATGTGGCTGGCGAAACGGCCGATGCGGCCAATGACTCAGCGGGGCCAGGCTGACCACGGACTGAATCGCTGCAACCTCCAAGGCTTCCTGCTCACTCAAGGGTGGCAACAATCCAGGCAGACGACTGGCGAGCAACGTTTTACCGGTACCAGGCGGGCCGCTGAACAACAAGTTATGCGCCCCCGCCGCCGCTATCAGTAACGCCCGCTTGGCCGCCAATTGGCCTTGTACTTCACTCAGGTCGGGATAGGGTTTATTCAAGTACAGCAAGCCATCGGACTTGTACGGCTCAATCGGCTGATGCCCATTCAGGTGCGCGACCACCTGAAGCAAATGGTCCACTGCGATCACTTTCAACCCCGACGCCAGGCACGCCTCTTCGGCATTCGCCCTGGGCACTATCACGGTACGCCCGGCCTTGCGCGCCGCCAGCGCCGCCGGTAACACGCCTTTCACGGCGCGTACTTCCCCGGACAGCGCCAACTCCCCCAGGCATTCCACGTCATCGAGCATCAACGCCGGCACCTGCACACTGGCTGCCAGGATGCCCAGGGCAATCGCCAGATCAAAACGCCCGCCGTCCTTGGGCAGGTCGGCGGGCGCGAGGTTGAGGGTGATGCGCCGGGCCGGGTATTGCAGGGCGGAGTTGAGGATAGCGCTGCGCACGCGGTCCTTGCTTTCCTTGACCGCCGTTTCCGGCAGGCCCACCAGCGTCAGGGACGGCAAACCATTGGCCATATGCACTTCAACGGTGACGGCGGGGGCTTCGACGCCAATCTGGGCGCGGCTGTGGACGATCGCGAGGGACATGCTCGTTCCTTGAATGGGAGGCCGCTTCCTGCGGTTTTTCAAGGGTAGACGAGGGATGGCAGGGGTAAGGGATCAGACTTTTACAGGACGTATCAACGCGCAAAGGCGTCGGGATATTTATCCAGGTAAGCATCGCTGAGTTGTGTGTCGGGGGAGCGCATGACTCTGCGCAAGTCGGGAATCAGGAACACCAGCGGCGACAGCCCCAGCACCATCGCACCCAGTGACGTGATGGTCAGTGCGACACCGAGGTGAGCGATCAGGCCGTTCACGGCAAAACTGCCCAGCGGGCTGGCGGCTGCGGAGAGGAAGGACACGGTGGCAAAGATCCGATTGCGATGCTGCTTGGGTGTCGCCAGCAACCTGACGGCAGAGGTAGGAATGTTTATCAGCATCAGGCCTACCCCGCCGCAGAAAAACGCCAGCGGTACCTCGAATATCGACGAGAGCGTGCCTGCCACCCACAGATTGCCTCCCAACAGTGCCGCTCCCAGCATCGCAAAACAGTCGACGGTAAAAGTCAGCAGGGTTCCAAAACCGAAAATCAGCGCGCTGGCGATGACGGGGCCAAGCAAGTTGGCAATGGACGACAGCATGCTTTTGGTGCGAACGGCGAGCGAGACCTGATCGGCGCCTGCGAACAACGGAATAATCGACGATTGCAGCGGGTCGAGCACGCCGGCGACGGCACTGCCGATCAGCATCAGGGCGCCGACGCTCCACGGGTTGAACAACTGCGTAGCGGACAGCACAACCATCAGCAGCGCGGTCAGCACGCTTGTCAGGGAGGCCAGCTTGAGGATCAGAATCTTGTTGTACTTGTCACCCAGCCATCCCAGCAGTGGCCGGGCGAGCACTTCCGCCGCGATTGAACAGGCGATCATGTTGGCGAAGGCGAGGGCGGAGCCGATTTCCTGCAAGGCCCACCACGCCACAGCAAGCTGGTTGCAGCGTCCACCGAGCACGACCAGCAAAAAGCTGAATTGTATTTTCAGCAGGCGCCGGTCAAGGGCGGGTAAGCCCCACATGGAGGGTTTGATGCCGGTTATTCGCCCGCTGGCGTCAACCGTGCTTCCAACTCCGCGACTTTAGCCTCCAGGCTCTCCAATCGCGCACGCGTGCGGGCAAGCACCACCATCTGGCTATCGAACTCTTCCCGGCTGACCAGATCAAGTTTGCTGAAGCCGCTTTGCAGCAATGCCTTGAATTGGCTTTCGATCTCATTGCGAGGCAGCGGGGTATCGCCGTTGAACAAGCGGGAGGCGTGGCCGCTCAGGGCGTCGAGGAGGTCTTTGGGCGCGAGCATGGGAAATATTCCGGAAAACTGTTGGCCGCCAGTGTATCACGCAGCGTCTATAGTCTTTTTCATGGCGGCGCACGCACGCTTTTCGCGCAGGGGGCTGGGCGCTGGCGCACTGTTTTTGTGCGCATTGCCGCCGCCATTAGGCCCAGCAGGTGGACATAAGTGGTCAAAGGACTGATTTCAGTCATTTTTACGGAGCTGGCAAGGTTTCTGCTTAGACGATCATGACCCATGCACTGATGCAGTCGCTGTGACGAATGCAGTGCGCCGACGGATCAGGGGTACAGGTTTCGTCACCAGTGGTTCGCTGGCGTCGCAAAGGCAAATGCCGAGGCGACGACGCGTTACAAAGCCAGGCACTGCGCTTAGACTTGAGACGGGTTTGTTTTCCTGGGGCAAGTCCACCAATTCGGGAGAGAGTTTTCATGAAGCTAGTCACTGCCATCATCAAGCCGTTCAAGTTGGACGATGTACGCGAGTCGTTGTCCGAGATCGGCGTGCAGGGCATTACCGTTACTGAGGTCAAAGGCTTCGGTCGGCAGAAGGGTCACACCGAGCTGTATCGCGGCGCGGAATACGTGGTCGATTTCCTGCCAAAGGTGAAGATTGATGTCGCCATTGACGACAAGGATCTTGACCGGGTTATCGAGGCGATAACCAAGGCTGCCAATACCGGCAAGATCGGTGACGGCAAGATCTTCGTGGTCAATCTGGAACAGGCTATTCGCATCCGTACCGGCGAAACCGATACCGACGCAATCTAAGCCGCCAAACCCCAACGCCCCAGGAGAAAACAATATGACTCTGCGTAAATTCGCAGGGCTCGGAGCCCTGTTGTCCATCGTAATGCCAAGCCTGGCCGTGGCGGCAGACGAAGTGGCGGCTCCAGTCCTCAATTCCGGTGACACCGCGTGGATGCTTACGTCCACCGCGCTGGTGCTGTTCATGACCATTCCAGGCCTGGCGCTGTTCTACGGCGGTATGGTGCGCTCCAAAAACATTCTTTCCGTGATGATGCAGTGCTTTGCCATCACCGGCCTGATCAGCATCCTGTGGGTCGTCTACGGCTACAGCATCGCGTTTGATACGACCGGGATGGAGCAGGGCGTCGTCAACTTCAACTCCTTCTTCGGCGGCATGGGCAAGGCGTTCCTGGCGGGCGTTACCCCGGCCAGCATCACCGGGCCTGCGGCACTGTTTCCGGAAGCCGTGTTCATCACCTTCCAGATGACGTTCGCCATCATCACCCCGGCGCTGATCGTCGGTGCCTTCGCCGAGCGCATGAAGTTCTCCGCGATGCTGATCTTCATGGCTATCTGGTTCACCCTGGTCTATGCGCCAATCGCGCACATGGTCTGGAGCGGTAACGGTGGGCTGTTGTGGGACTGGGGCGTGCTGGACTTCGCTGGCGGCACCGTGGTGCACATCAACGCCGGTGTGGCTGGTCTGGTGGCGTGCATCGTGCTCGGCAAGCGCAAAGGTTTCCCGACCACCCCAATGGCACCGCACAACCTGGGTTACACCCTGATCGGCGCGGCCATGCTGTGGGTGGGCTGGTTCGGCTTCAACGCCGGTTCCGCTGCTGCCGCCAACGGCACCGCCGGCATGGCGATGCTGGTTACCCAGATCGCTACCGCTGCTGCGGCGCTGGGCTGGATGTTCGCTGAGTGGATCACCCACGGTAAGCCAAGCGCACTGGGTATCGCCTCGGGCGTAGTGGCTGGCTTGGTTGCAGTTACCCCAGCTGCCGGCACTGTCGGCCCGATGGGTGCCCTGGTGATCGGTCTGGTCGCCGGTGTGATCTGCTTCTTCTGCGCCACCAGCCTCAAGCGCAAGCTGGGCTACGACGACTCCCTGGACGCGTTCGGCGTGCACGGTATCGGCGGTATCGTCGGCGCAATCCTCACCGGTGTGTTTGCAGCCCCGGCACTGGGCGGCTTCGGCACCGTGACTGACGTGGCTGCACAGGTCTGGATCCAGTGCAAAGGTGTAGGTTTCACCGTGATCTACACAGCTATCGTGACCTACATCATCCTCAAGGTGCTGGACATGGTCATGGGCTTGCGGGTGACCGAAGAGGAAGAGGCTGTCGGCCTCGACCTGGCGCAACACAACGAGCGCGGTTACAACTTGTAATTACGCGAAAAAAGATGCCCGGCTTGCCGGGCATTTTTTTGCCTGGAGTTTGTCAGTCATACCAAGCTGTACCGGTTTTTACGCAGCGTTTGTGATGGGATACACACGGCGCTTTTCAGCGTGCCAATGTCTTACAGGCATGTAGGCGTATTCGGCACTTTGTTTTTTCCCAGAGCGCGCTAGAATGCGCGCCGATGGGCGGAGAACTGTATGTGGCAACAGACCTTGATTACCCTGCGGCCCAAGCCCCGGGGCTTTCACCTGGTGACCGATGAGTTGCTGGCCGGCTTGCCTGAATTGAAGGCCTGTCGCGTGGGCTTGTTGCATTTGTGGCTGCAGCACACCTCGGCCTCGTTGACCATCAACGAGAATGCCGACCCGGCGGTTCGCCGTGACTTCGAACGTTTTTTCAACTCGCTGGTGCCGCAAGGGCGTGCAGGGTTCGAACACAACGACGAAGGTCCGGATGACCTGCCGGCGCATTTCAAGGCCAGTCTCCTGGGCTGCCAGCTGAGTTTGCCGGTGCAGGCCGGCCGCTTGGCGATAGGGACCTGGCAAGGTGTTTATCTGGGCGAGCACCGTGATCATGGCGGTGCTCGTAAAGTCCTCGCCACCTTGCACGGTGATGGGGCGTAAGCCACTGGTTATCCGGTGGATGTTGATTTTTTTCCGGCAGCCGTCGACAGAAGGTGAAGCTGGGCTATAACTAATCTGCTTTTCGCAAGTCATGAGGTAGAACATGAGCGACGATGATCTGGAAAACGACGAACTCGAAGTAGGTGACGACGAGACCGAGGAAGGTCTTGAAGCGGCAGTCGAAGACGTTGCTGACGAAGGTGATGACGGTGGCGATGACGCACCTGTCAAAGCAGCCAAGGGCAAAGCCAAGGCAGCTGTGTCGGTAGATGAATTGCCAAGCGTTGAAGCCAAGAACAAAGAGCGCGATGCCCTGGCCCGTGCGATGGAAGAATTCCTCGCTAAAGGCGGCAAAGTGGTCGAAGTCGAGGCTAACGTGGTGGCAGACCCGCCGAAGAAGCCTGATAACAAGTACGGCAGCCGGCCTATCTAGGGTCAATTGCATGCTTGCGTGAAAAGCCCGCCGTCGCTGCGGGTTTTTTCATGGATGGAATAAATTCGCGGCCTGCCGTAATACTCTGTGGGAGCGGGCAAGCCAGCTCCCACATTCGGCTCTGTGCTAGTTCCAGCTATCCAGCAATGCTGGCAACTCCGTCAGGCTACGAATCTGCGCATCCGGGCGTTTTTCCCCCTCCCACACCTTGCCTGTCGGATTGAACCACACCGCCCGAAGCCCCGCCTGCTGTGCGCCGGCAATGTCATCCCCTGGATGATCGCCAATATGCACCGCTGCGCTGGCGTCCACGCCACCGCGCTGCAACGCTTCCTGAAACAATCGCGCATCCGGCTTGGCGATACCTATGTCTTCGGCACGCAGCGCAAAATGGAAATAATCCGCCAAGCCCACCCGCTGCACATCGGCATTGCCGTTGGTGATCACCCCCAGCAGAAAGTGCTGGCGCAGCGCTTGCAGCATCGGCTCGGCTTCGGGGAATGGGGTGATCTGGTGCCGCGCATGGATGAAGGCTTCGAAACACACGTCCGCCATCTCCGTGGCCTCAGGCTGTGGATAACCGGCCTCTTCAAATGCATGCATCAACACCCGCTGGCGCAGGAGGCTGATACGGTGTTTCAGCTCAGGATAACGCTCCAGCACCTGTTGGCGCAGAGTGGCGAAATGCTCCAGAGGCAGGTCGCCGACCTTGGACGCGTGGGTGGCCAGCCATTCGCGCATCGACGCTTCGGCGCTGATGATGACCGGTACGTTGTCCCAGAGCGTGTCGTCCAGGTCGAAGGTGATCAGCTTGATACTCATGAGTCGCCGCCCTTGATGCGTTTGGCCCGTGGATGGGCGCTGTCGTACACCGTTGCCAAGTGTTGGAAATCCAGATGGGTGTAGATCTGCGTGGTCTTGATGTCAGAGTGGCCGAGCAGCTCTTGAACTGCGCGCAAGTCTTGAGACGATTCCAGCATATGGCTGGCAAAGGAGTGTCGCAGCATGTGTGGGTGCAGGTTTTGCCCCAATTCGCGCTCACCCGCCGCCTTGACCCGCACTTGAATCGCCCGTGGCCCCAGGCGGCGGCCTTGCTGGCTGACAAACACCGCGTCGTCCGCCGGGTTGGTCAACAGGCGCAGCGGTAGCCACAACTGCAAGGCTTCCCGCGCTTTGCGGCCTACGGGCAGCACTCGGGTCTTGCTGCCCTTGCCGAGCACTTGCACCAGGCCGTCGGCGAGGTCGAGTTGATCCAGGTTCAGGCCGGTCAGCTCCGAGAGGCGCAAGCCTGAGGAATAGAACAGCTCCAGGATCGCCTGGTCGCGATGGGCCAGGAAGTCATCCTCGACGGCACCATCGAGCAGTTGCAGGGCGCGGTCGGTGTCCAGGGTCTTGGGCAGGCGCCGTTCGCCCTTGGGGGGCGACAGGCCATTGGCCGGGTCGTGGTCGCACAGGCCTTCACGGTTCAGATAATGATAAAGCCCGCGGACGGCCGAGAGCAGGCGCGACAGGCTGCGCGAAGATTGGCCCGCCTGGTGCAGGCGCGCGACCAGGCTGCGCAGGCTCTGGATATCCAGGGCCTTCCAGCTGCTGATCTGTTGTTTTTCGCAGTACGCCAGGACCTTGTTCAAGTCCCGCCGGTAAGCTTCCAGGGTGTGAGGCGACACCTGGCGCTCGTTGCGCAGGTGAGCGCAGTAAGCGTCCAGTTGCCGTTCCATGGCTAGCGCACCGCGCGCAGGGCGGTGGTGAAACGCGGCAAGACGCGGCCCAATACTTCGGCGATGTAGGTCAAAAACAGCGTGCCTACTGAGCTCTTGTAGTGCTGAGGGTCGCGACTGGCGATCGCCAGCACGCCGTGCAAGCCTTGATGGCTGAGGGCGACCACAGCGGTGGAGCCGATCTGCTGGCGCTGTTCGGCGCCAAACAGGAAGTCCAGCTCATGCTCGCGCAAGGTGCCGCTGATGGTCTTGCCTTCGGAGAGCAGGCCGCCAATCGCCGTTTGTGCTTCGCTGCCGCTGACCCAACGACCTACCGGCATCGGGTTGTCGCTGAACAGGATCAGGCTGACAAAGGGCACCTGGAAGTCCTGGCGCAGGCTGTCTTCCACGGCGATCACCGTTTCTTCCAGGCTGGTGGCGTCCATCAGCGTAAGAATAAGGCGGCGAGTCTTGTCGAACAGGCGGTCGTTGTCGCGGGCGACGTCCATCAGGTGCGAAAGCTTGTGGCGCATTTCGATATTGCGCTCACGCAGGATCTTCATCTGCCGCTCCACCAGCGACACGGTGTCGCCGCGCTGGTGGGGGATGCGCAGGGCCGGCAGCAGTTCTTCGTGTTCGACGAAGAAGTCCGGATTAGCCTCAAGGTACGCCGCGACGGCAGCGGCCTCCAGGCTGTCGCTCGGGGTAGCGTGTGCGGGTACTTGAGGCTTATCGGTCATTGGCTTGGCTCACTCATAGACGGACCTGTCCTTCGTATACGCGCGAAGCCGGCCCGGTCATCATCACCGGGTGGCCAGGGCCTGCCCACTCGATGGACAAACGTCCACCGGGCAGGTCGATCAACAGCGGCGAATCCATCCACCCCTGGCTGATCGCGGCTACGGCAGCGGCGCAGGCGCCAGTGCCGCAGGCCTGGGTTTCGCCGGCGCCGCGTTCCCACACACGCAGTTGCGCGCGGGAACGGTCGATCACCTGTAGGAAGCCCACATTGACCCGTGCCGGAAAGCGCGGGTGGTGTTCGATCTTCGGCCCCAATTCATGCACGTGCGCAGTGTTGATGTCGTTGACCCGCAGGACGGCATGGGGGTTTCCCATGGACACGGCGGCCAGGTCGACGATCTTACCGTCGACCTCAACGGCATAGCTGGAGGCTTGCTCGGTGGCTTGGAACGGAATGTCCGCTGGCACCAGGCGTGGCGCGCCCATGTCGACGCTGATCTGGCCGTCGCTGCGGATGTCCAGCTCGATCACGCCGCTTTTTGTCTCAACGCGGATCTGCCGCTTGGCGGTCAGACGCTTGTCCAGCACAAAGCGCGCGAAGCAGCGCGCACCATTGCCGCACTGTTCCACTTCGGAACCGTCGGAGTTGAAGATCCGGTAACGGAAATCCACCTCCGGGTTGGTCGGTGCTTCCACCAGCAGCAATTGGTCGAAACCAACGCCAGTATGACGGTCGCCCCACTGTTTAGCGTGTTTGGGCAGGATGTGCGCGTGCTGGCTGACCAGGTCGAGGACCATGAAATCATTGCCCAGCCCGTGCATCTTGGTAAAACGCAGCAGCATGGCTTACTCCGGCAGCAGGCTTTCGCCAGCATACAACTCGGCTACCGTCTCGCGGCGACGCACTTCAATCGCTTGTTCACCGTCCACCAGCACCTCGGCGGAACGCCCGCGGGTGTTGTAGTTGGAACTCATGACAAACCCGTAGGCACCGGCCGAATGCACGGCCAGCAGATCGCCTTCCTCCAGCGCAAGCTGACGATCCTTGGCCAGGAAGTCGCCGGTTTCGCAGATCGGACCGACAATGTCATAGGCGCGGGCTTCGCTTGCGCGAGGCGTCACGGCGGTGACATTCATCCAGGCCTGGTACAGCGCCGGGCGGATCAAGTCGTTCATCGCCGCGTCGACGATGGCGAAGTCCTTGTACTCGGTGTGCTTGAGGTACTCGACCTGGGTCAGCAGCACGCCTGCGTTGGCGACGATATAACGGCCCGGCTCAAACATCAGGGTCAGGCCGCGACCTTCAGTGCGCTCGCGCACAGCCTGGATGTAATCGCCGATCAGCGGCGGCTCCTCGTCGCGATACTGCACGCCCACACCACCACCCAGGTCGATGTGTTGCAGGTAGATGCCGCACTCGCCGAGGCGGTCGGTCAGCGCCAGCAGGCGGTCGAGCGCATCGAGGAATGGAGGCAGGCTGGTCAGTTGCGAGCCGATATGGCAGTCGACGCCCAATACTTCCAGGTTCGGCAACTGCGCGGCGCGGATGTATACGTCTTCGGCGTCGGCAATGGCGATGCCGAACTTGTTCTCTTTGAGACCGGTGGAAATGTACGGGTGGGTACCGGCGTCAACGTCCGGGTTGACGCGCAGGGAGATCGGCGCGCGAACGCCCAGCTCGGCGGCCACGACTTGCAGGCGCTCCAGCTCGTCGGTGGACTCGACGTTGAAGCAATGCACGCCGACTTCAAGGGCGCGGCGCATGTCTTCGCGGCTTTTGCCTACGCCGGAGAAGACGATCTTGTCAGCCTTGCCACCGGCAGCCAGTACGCGTTCCAGCTCGCCACGGGACACGATGTCGAAACCAGCGCCCAGGCGCGCCAGGACATTCAGTACGCCCAGGTTGGAGTTGGCCTTGACCGCGTAGCACACCAAGTGCGGCACGCCATTCAGTGCGTCGGTGAAAGAGCGGTACTGGGCTTCGATATGAGCACGGGAGTACACATAGGTCGGGGTACCAAAGCGCTGGGCAATCGCGGACAACGCCACGCCTTCCGCGAACAGCTCGCCGTTCCGGTAGTTAAAAGCATCCATGAGGTTCCCTTAATAGGTATCGTGCTTATGCGCTTTGGCTGGTTTTTGCGACGATTGCGCCTGTTCATTCGGGTCTTTGCTGTCATCGGGCAGGTACAGCGGGCCTTTTTGACCACAGGCACTAACGAGGCAAGCGACCGCGACGAGCGCAGCAAGGGAAGAGATCAGGCGCTTCATGGCGAAATCCTTGAATAGGCATTAATTGCGCCCGAGTATACCGACCACCCGCCAGCTTGCCTATGCGCCGGAATACCCGTCTGGCGGGGGTTTGCCGAGATAGTCGAGAAGCGCACTACGCTGTTTGAGGATATTTCACGCCGTCAATCGTGTTGAAATCGGTATCCTTTGCAATCGGCGGGGCTCGCCCGTATCGTGCGGCGCTTGAGCAAAACCAGACACTTTTGAGGTTGCCACAATGAGTTTGACCGAAGCCCGTTTTCACGACCTGGTGGATTCGACCCAGGAGAAGTTGGAAGATATTTTCGACGACAGCGGCCTGGACGTGGACCTTGAAAGCTCGGCCGGCGTGCTGACCGTCAAGTTCGAGAATGGCACCCAGTTGATCTTCAGTCGCCAGGAACCACTGCGCCAGCTGTGGCTGGCTGCGCGTTCCGGTGGTTTTCACTTCGATTTCAACGAAGAAGACAATAACTGGCAGTGCGATAGCAGCGATGAACTGCTCAGCGAAATGCTCGCGCGCCTGGTCTTGGAACAAGCCGGTGCCGATCTGGATTTCGAAGAGATCTGATAGTGAGCCAGCCAGCCCCAGTACGCCCGCCGAAACCGCTGTTCAGCAATGTCAGCCCGGCGGTGCCGTCACCTTGTATCAGTTTGTGTCGCCTGGACGAGCAGAAAGTCTGCCTCGGTTGCTTCCGACACGTGGAAGATATCCGCGAATGGCGCTCTGCCGACGACGCGCGGCGCCGAGTGATCTGTGCCGAGGCTGAGCAGCGCCGGGCCCACGCCTGAGGCCGTCTTGTTTATTTGTGACGCTGTGGTAGTGTCCGGGTACGCCTCAACTCATCGAGGCCCGTGAGAACCCCGCCTTTTCCTGGCGGGGTTTTGCTTTTTTGTGCAGAAAAAAGGAGTCTGCCTGAATCATGACCACCGCACCGTCCATCATCCTCACCCGTCTTGACGTGCAGCGTCTTGAGCAACTGATCGACCGCTTGGGCGACGAGTTTCCCGGTGTCGAAGCGTTGCAACACGAACTCGACCGCGCCGAAGACGTGGTTGGCCACGATGAAGTGCCTGCCAGTGTCGTGACCATGAACGCCAGCGTGCATTGCCGCGAGCAAGGCAGCGGCAAGGACTATCACCTGACCTTGGTTTATCCCAAGGACGCCAACGCCGACGAAGGCAAGATTTCGATCCTGGCGCCGGTGGGAAGTGCGTTGCTTGGCCTGCAAGTGGGCCAGCATATCGACTGGCCGGCACCCGGCGGCAAGACCCTCAAGCTGGAATTGCTCAGCGTGGAAGGCCAGCCCAAAGACGGCGGCCCTTTCTCTCTTTAAAACAGAGTCGCTCTAGATCTGGCTCAGCGCCTCATTGAGCGACAGCTCCAGTTCGGCCTTGTAACGCAAGTAAAGGTTGCTCGGGCTTTGTACATCACCTAGCAGGCCGGACAGGTCCAGATCGGTGATGTAACAGCGGTAACGCTCGGTTTCCTGGCGTTGCCCGACGATTTGCTGGGCGACCACTGCAAACAGCTGGTCGCCAAACTCCAGTTCGGAAAATTCCCGCTGATTGCAATACAGGGTAATGCCCACCTGGCCCGGCGCGGCCTTGCCGATAATGGCCTGCACGTCATAAAACGGTTTATTTGCCAGATTCACCGGTGCTGGTCGAGGCTCGATGCTCCGTGCGCGCCCGCTGCCGGAGGGCAATAGCTGGTAATACATGATTTGCACGGCCCCCAGCGGATCTTGCTGGTCCAATGGCGACAACGCATTCCGTCGATAAATGATCGAGTGCAAAAAGCGCTGCAACGGCGCCAGCAAGCTCTGCTCGTCATGAAACGGCAGACGTTGTTGCCAGAGTGCGTTGAACTCATCCAGCACATACAATTCGGCAGAGCCTTCGCTGACCCGATAGAACACCTGCACGCAATCGGGCATGCCCATTGGCAGCAGCAGCGCCAGGTCGTGCTCCTCCAAGGCCATGGCATCCAGGTGCAGCGGGCTGTAGCTGGCCAGTTCTTCGCTGAGGTAGGTGATCAGCGCATCCTGGGTCTCCAGGGAAACGTGGGTGGCTTGGCCTGGCATCAACTCCATCACGTGATAGTGCTGCTGCACTTGCAGCAGGTAGCGATGATTGGACTGACCCAGCAGCAGGTGCTGCGCCGTGTCGAAGATTTCTTCCACGCGCTGGGCAATGAACTGCGCACGGTTGTGACAGAAGCAGCGCACTCTCAGCCGTGGCAGGTGGTCCGGCGGCAACTGGTTAAGGTAGTCGCGCAGGCAGTCGAGCAGGGCGTGGGGGCCGTCGTAGCGGCTGACCATCACTTCGTTCCAGCTATTGAGCGTGACCTGGTCCAGCGTCAGCACCAGGTTGTCGCGCACGCCAGCATAACTCAGGGAATCGGTGCGCTCGGTGGTCATCAGGATATTCAGGTCGCGGTGGTGCTTGAGCGGGTCAACGCCGACGTTGATCAGCAGTAACACTTCCTCGGGCACCGCCGAACGCAGCAGGCGTTCTTCATCAACGCTGGTCAAGGGCAGGGCGACGGTCTGTTGCAAGCTGCCCAGCAGGTTGAACAACTCGAACTCAGTCATGTCGCTGGTGCCGGGGTGCAAGGCCAGACGGGTGCTGCTGTCGATCACGCCGTTGCGGTGGCACCAGGTGAGCATCTCCAACAGGTCACGGCTGCGCTTGATCGGCGCGAAGTGTTCCCATTCCAGTGCAGTGAGGTTGCCGTTGTACAAACCCCAGTGGTGCTGGCCGGGCTCCTTGCGGTTGGGCGATTGCACCAGGGTCAAGGTGTCTTCGGCCAAGTCCGGGGCAATGCCGGGGTTTATGAACTCGACTTTGCCGGCCTTGCGTTCAAAGGCGGCGTACAGGCGCCTGCCCAGCACATTGAGGTCACGCTTGTTGATCAGGCTGACGGTCTGCTCGGTGCGGGCGAACTGGGTCAGGAAGCGGTAGCTGTAATTCAGCTCGTTGACCAAGGCGCGACGCTCGGAGGCGACCTGGCGCACTTTCCACTGGCTGCGGCTGTCCAGCAGTGCCAGTTGGCGCTGGTCCCAGTCCCACTCATGCGCCAGGCGTTCGAGCAACAAGCGCTGCCAACTGGTGTTGCGCTGGCCGGCGGTGAGCTTGCAGTTGACCTTCAGGTACAGCGCACGCCGCACCAGTTCCAGACGCTCGGGCTCGTTTCGGGCCTTGAGGTATTCCTCGATGCGGCGGTACACCACGATGTAGGGGTCCAACTCATCCAGGTCCATCTGGTTGGCGAACACCGCCCGCTTGAAGCGCAGGCTCAGGCACTGCACGTTAGGGTGTTCGCTGGCGTAGACCTCGATCAGCAGTAGTTTGAGCACCGATTTGTAGGGAGACTCGATGCCTTTGAACAACTGCCACAGCCCGGCACCGATGAATTCGCCTGGGGGAATCCGTGCCAGATGGCCAAGATCGAGGGTTTCATCGGCGCGGATAAAGCGCTTGGAAATCAGCGTGTGGGTGAACTCGGCGTAGCGGGGTTCTTCATACACCGGCACCAGCCACCAGATTGACGTACGCCCGGCCAGCCAGATGGCGGTGCGATAGAACTCGTCCAGCAGTAGGTAATGCTGGGTGGTGCCGCAGTCTTCCGAGCTGAGCTGGGTGTCGCGCTCGCCGAGCACAAAGCGTGTCGGCTCGATCAGGAAAAAGTGGGCCTCGGCGCCCATGGTCAGCGCCCAGGCTTCCAACAGTTGGCATTTCTTGCGCAGTTCAGCCAGTTCATTTTCGCTGAGGTTCGCCGCGTGGCAGACCCACACGTCCATATCGCTCTGGTCGGCCTGGGCCAGGGTGCCGAGGCTGCCCATCAGAAACAGTCCGTGAATCGGACGTGGCGGGTTGCCGTGGCGTGGTTTGTAGGAGAACGAACGGGTGAGGCGCTGGGCTTCTGTCAGGGCTTGGGCGTCGGGCTCAAAGTTGGATAATCCGGCCGGGGTACTGCCCGACACATAGCCCGGCAGCAGCGGATGGTTGACGTGGAAAAACAGCGGCAACAGGGTCAACACGCTTTGCTGGCGTGGCGTCAGCCCCTCGATGGCCCGCGCCATGCGGCCTTCGTTGAGGGTCATGAACCGCGCGCGCAGTTGGGCCAGCACCTTGCGGTCGATGCCTTCGTCCAGGTCGGGGCGGATTTCATGGGTGCGGGTCATGTCGGAGTCGGTGGCTCGCAGAGCCCGACGCGGGCGGCCATGTAGGAGTTTACAGCCAGCAGCGTAGGAGGTTTAGCGAGAAATGATTTTTGACGTCAGAATTTTCGCACTTGCGCAGCAACACCCGCGGAATCCGCAAGTGGCGGACTCCATGGGCGTAGCGGGTATCAGGCGGCTTCTTTGGCGTTGACGGTGGTCAGGATGGTCAGCAGGGTTTTAGCTTGTTCTGCGGCATCCCGGCCAAGTGGGGTCAGGTAGCCCCCGTCTTTCTGATCGATCAGTCCTTTCTCGAACAGGCGCTTGGCAGCGGCGATGGCAGTAGGGGCAGCGGTCTGATGGACTTTCAGACCTTCCTGGGTGCTATCCAGGCTGAAGAGTACAAGGATTTCCAGTTCGGCAACCAACTCAGGGGTAAACGACATAAGGACTCCAGACTTTCTAAGAATTTATTAGAGGCTAGCAGGCCATAAGGTGAACGCACTTTGCCGAACTGTCCAGTAAGTTGCTGCGTGTTGGATTTATCGTTTTTCGGGCGGCAATTCCGGCAGTGCACGCAGTGCAGTTTCATACCACTCGGTATTGAAAGCACGGTCCTCTTCCAGTAGTGCATCAATCTCGACAGCGAGCACGTGGGCCATCAGTTGCAGGATCTCTTCACGCTCATAACCCACCAGGGTCAGCTTGTTGAACGTTGCCTTGGCGGCGGGTGGGTTTTCGCTCTCGATCTGGTTTTCGATCGCTTCGATCAGGGTGGTTTCAGTGAATTCTTCTTCGTCGTTGTCGATATCGTTCGGCTCGCTCATGGCAGGCTCCTCTAGGAAAGAGCGCCAGTCTACCCCCATTCAAGCCGGTGATGCTGCTGGCAAGGCCCGGCAAGGGGAGCTATAACGCTTGCAGCCAACCCCATTCCCGGCACGGAGGCAACCGCAATGCTCAAGCTCTACGGATTCTCGGTCAGCAACTACTACAACATGGTCAAACTGGCGCTGCTGGAGAAAGGGCTGCCGTTCGAAGAGGTGCCTTTTTATGCCGGGCAAACGCCCGAAGCCCTGGCAGCCAGCCCGCGTGGCAAAGTGCCGGTGTTGGGCGTTAAACAGGGCTTTATCAACGAGACCAGTGTGATCCTCGAATACATCGAGCACACCCAGGAAGGGCCCGCACTGCTGCCGGCCGAGCCGTTCCAGCGTGCACAGGTGCTGGCGCTATGCCGGGAAATTGAGTTGTATATCGAGCTGCCCGCGCGGGCGTGTTTTGCCGAAGCGTTTTTTGGTATGCCGGTGCCGGAGGCGATCAAGGAGAAGTCCAAGGCCGAATTGCTATTGGGCTTGAGTGCGCTGGGCAGGCACGGCAAGTTCGCGCCGTTTGTGGCGGGGGAGAATTTCACGATTGCGGATTTGTATTTCATGTACAGCGTGAACCTCGCCTGTGCGGTGGGCGAGAAGCTGTTTGGAATGGATTTGCTGGCAGAGATGCCGGCGGCCAAGGCGTTGCTGGAAAGGTTGCATGCCATGCCCAACGCTCAGAAAGTGGCGGCGGACAGGGAGGCGGCTATGCCGGCGTTTATGGCGATGATTGCTGCCAAGAAATAGACCTTTGGCGTCTGGCAGGACGCTATCGCGGGCAAGCCCGGCTCCCACCTTGGAATGCGATTTCCTGTGGGAGCTGGCTTGCCTTCGATGCTTTAACGGCTGGCGAGCAGGGCCTGGCCGCGCACGACGGCTGCCTTCACCTGCGCTGGTGCAGTACCGCCGATGTGATTACGGGCATTCACCGAGCCTTCCAGGGTCAGCACGGCAAACACATCCTGCTCGATCTGGTCGCTGAACTTGCGCAGTTCTTCCAGGCTCATTTCCGCCAAGTCCTTGCCGGTGTCTACGCCATATTTCACCGCGTGGCCGACGATTTCGTGGCAGTCGCGGAACGGCAGGCCACGGCGCACCAGGTAGTCCGCCAGGTCGGTCGCGGTGGAGAATCCACGCAGTGCCGCTTCACGCATGATCGCGTGCTTGGGCTTGATCGCCGGGATCATGTCGGCAAACGCGCGCAGCGAGTCACGCAGGGTGTCGGCGGCGTCGAACAGCGGTTCTTTGTCTTCCTGGTTGTCCTTGTTGTAGGCCAGGGGTTGGCCTTTCATCAGGGTCAGCAGGCCCATCAGCGCGCCGAATACACGGCCGCTTTTGCCACGTACCAGTTCTGGTACGTCGGGGTTTTTCTTTTGCGGCATGATCGAGCTGCCGGTGCAGAAGCGGTCCGGCAGGTCGATGAACTGGAACTGCGCGCTGGTCCACAGCACCAGCTCTTCCGAGAAGCGCGACAGGTGCATCATCGCGATACTGGCCGCGGCGCAGAATTCAATGGCGAAGTCACGATCCGACACACCATCCAACGAGTTGCCACCGACGGCATCGAAGCCCAGCAGCTGCGCGGTGTACTCGCGGTCGATCGGGTAGGTGGTGCCAGCCAGCGCTGCGCTGCCCAAGGGCATGCGGTTGGCGCGCTTGCGGCAATCCACCAGGCGTTCGTAGTCGCGGCTGAGCATTTCGAACCAGGCCAGCAGGTGGTGGCCAAAGGTCACGGGCTGGGCGGTCTGCAGGTGAGTGAAGCCCGGCATGATGGTGTCTGATTCACGCTCGGCCTGTTCAAGCAAACCTTTCTGCAGGCGGGTGATTTCGGACAGGATCAGGTCGATTTCATCACGCAGCCACAGGCGGATGTCGGTGGCCACCTGGTCGTTACGGCTGCGGCCGGTGTGCAGCTTCTTACCGGTCACACCGATGCGGTCGGTGAGGCGCGCCTCGATATTCATGTGCACGTCTTCCAAGTCGACGCGCCAGTCGAACGTGCCAGCTTCGATCTCACCACGAATGGTGGTTAGGCCGTCGATGATGCTGTCGCGCTCGGCGTCGGTCAGTACGCCGACCTTGGCCAGCATCGTCGCGTGGGCGATGGAGCCCATGATGTCGTGGCGGTACAGGCGCTGGTCGAAGGTGACGGAGGCGGTGAAGCGGGCGACGAAGGCGTCGACGGGTTCACTGAAGCGGCCGCCCCAGGACTGGTTGGTCTTGTCGGTGCTCATGGATTCGCTCGTGATCTGCTTAATAAAGAGGCATGAAGTTGTGCCGGCGATGATAACAGGGTTGCCCGTGGAGGCGGGGCTGCGGGTCGTCGGCATTTTTATTTACTCCAAGGATGGCTAAGTGCCTTGCCGCCGACCGCGTCCAGGACGAGACTGGGTACAGGGGCTTATTGAAACGATATTTGTCGATTCAGCAATGTCGTCTCAGCGAGCGTCTACAGTTGGACTGATAGTGTGTGAATGCACCAAAGTCGGGTGATGCGGTCATAGCCCAGACTATCCATTAGAAAAAGGGGGGGTATTCGATTGTGTATCAGCAAACCCTACTACGACGCCCGAAGTCAGCCGGTCTTGGGCGTTATTGAACAGGTCCGGGTAAATTTGGGTGCCACTCTCAGGGCACTTTTTGCCGCTCGCGCTAGTCTTAGCGTGGATCGCTGTGACGCAAGTCACCGCACCTGTCTACGCTATCCTTGTGCGAGACTCACGCAGGAATCCAGCGCAATATGAATGTCCTGATCGTTGATGACGAACCCCAAGCCCGCGAGCGACTGAGCCGTCTGGTCAGTGAGCTCGAGGGTTATGCAGTATTAGAGCCGAGCGCCACCACGGGCGAAGAGGCGTTGACGCTGATCGACAGCCTCAAGCCTGATGTGGTGTTGCTCGATATCCGTATGCCGGGCCTTGACGGCCTGCAAGTTGCCGCCCGACTGAGCGAGCGAGAGTCCCCACCGGCCGTAGTGTTCTGTGCAACGGGCGAAGAGTTTTCTGCGCACACGTTGGAAGACAGCGGAGTCAGCTTTCTCATCAAACCGGTGGCAGGCGAAGCATTGATCAAGGCCCTGAAAAAGGCCGAGCGCCCAACCCGCATACAGCTCGCCGCGCTCACTCAGCCAGCCGCCCAAAGTGGTAACGGGCCACGCAGCCATATCAGTGCTCGTACACGCAAAGGCATTGAGCTGATCCCCCTAGGCGAGGTGGTCTATTTTATTGCCGATCA
This sequence comes from Pseudomonas sp. RA_5y_Pfl1_P24, assembly GCF_963970945.1. NCBI lineage: Bacteria > Pseudomonadati > Pseudomonadota > Gammaproteobacteria > Pseudomonadales > Pseudomonadaceae > Pseudomonas > Pseudomonas sp. RA_5y_Pfl1_P24. Next base: position 200,028 of record NZ_CAXAOJ010000005.1, read on the forward strand.
CAAGTATGTGACCTTGCGCCACCAAGGCGGCGAAGTGTTGCTTGATGAGCCGCTCAAGGCGCTTGAGGATGAGTTCGGCGACCGCTTCGTGCGTATTCACCGCAACGCGCTGGTGGCCCGCGAGCGAATCGAACGCCTGCAACGCACGCCCCTGGGTCATTTTCAGCTATTCCTGAAAGGCCTTAACGGCGATGCGTTGGTCGTCAGCCGACGGCATGTTGCCGGCGTGCGCAAGATGATGCAGCAGCTTTAGCCCGGCGTCTGTGGCGAGGCCTGCATTCCTTATCCCGGTGCGTCGTGGCCAGGGAGGCCCCGCACTTGCTGATTCAAATCAAAGCGTATTTCCCTGAGCTGTTATTATCCGTCATATATTTTCAGTACGGATTGATCCATGTCCTCTCGCGAAATCCGCATCGCCACCCGTAAAAGCGCCCTGGCCTTGTGGCAGGCCGAATACGTCAAAGCACGCCTGGAGCTGGCCCACCCTGGCCTCAAGGTGTCCCTGGTGCCTATGGTCAGTCGTGGCGATAAGCTGCTCGACTCGCCTCTGTCGAAGATCGGCGGCAAGGGTTTGTTCGTCAAAGAACTGGAAACAGCGCTGCTGGCGAACGAAGCCGACATCGCCGTGCATTCGATGAAAGACGTGCCCATGGACTTCCCAGAAGGCCTGGGTTTGTTTTGCATCTGCGAACGCGAAGACCCGCGCGATGCTTTCGTTTCCAACACCTACGCGTCCCTGGAAGAATTGCCCCTGGGCAGCATCGTCGGCACGTCGAGCCTGCGCCGCCAGGCACAGCTGCTGACTCGCCGCCCGGACCTGCAGATCCGCTTCCTGCGTGGCAACGTCAACACCCGCCTGGCGAAGCTGGACGCCGGCGAATATGACGCGATCATCCTCGCAGCTGCGGGCCTGATCCGCCTGGGTTTCGAAGACCGTATCACCTCGGCCATCAGCGTCGAGGACAGCCTGCCCGCAGGTGGGCAAGGCGCCGTTGGCATCGAGTGTCGCACCGCTGACAGTGAAATCCACGCCCTGCTCAAACCCCTGGATCACCACGACACCGAAGTGCGCGTCACGGCCGAGCGTGCGCTGAACAAGCACCTAAACGGCGGCTGCCAGGTGCCAATCGCCTGCTACGCCGTGCTCGAAGGTGAAAACCTGTGGTTGCGCGGACTGGTAGGGGACCCGGAAGGTGGCACCTTGCTGACTGCCGAGGTGCGCGGCCCGCAGCGTGACGCGACGGCACTGGGCATCCAGGTAGCCGAAGAGCTGTTGGACAAAGGCGCCGGTTCCATCCTGCAAAAAATCTACGGCGAGGCCGGTCCGCAGTGACCGAATGGCGTGTGCTGCTGACGCGGCCTGCCGAGGAGTCGTTGGCCCTGGCGGCGACGTTGGCCGAAGCCGGCATTTTCAGCAGCAGCCTGCCGTTGCTGGACATCGAGCCGCTTCCCGTTACACCTGAACAGCTGCAAGTCTTGCGTGACCTTGGCCGCTATTGTGCGGTGATTGTCGTCAGCAAACCCGCCGCGCGCCTGGCCGTGCGACAGTTGCATCGAGCATGGCCGCAACTGCCGTGGTTCAGCGTCGGCGCAGCCACCGCGCAGGTACTGGCCGAACACGGCCTCAACGTTCACTATCCCCCTACTGGCGATGACAGCGAGGCCTTGCTTCAATTGCCTGCGTTGCGCGAGGCTATCGCACGCCCGGATGCACGCGTGTTAATCCTGCGCGGCGAGGGCGGTCGCGAGCTGCTGGCAGAGCGTTTGCGCGCGAGTGGTGCTAGTGTCGACTATCTGGAATTGTATCGCCGTTTCCTTCCGGCCTACGACGCCGGGGTACTGATGCAACGCATCCAGTTGGAACGCTTGAACGGCCTGACGGTCAGCAGTGGGCAGGGTTTTTTGCACCTGCACGCCTTGGCTGGAGCCGATTGGCCACAGGTGGCACAGTTGCCGTTGTTCGTGCCGAGCCCGCGAGTCTTCGAGATGGCGCGGTGCGCTGGCGCAGAAAAAGTTGTGGATTGCCGCGGTGCGAGTGCCGCGGCTTTGTTAGTGGCGTTACGCAGCTTTGCCCTATGAGGCATGCCGTAGTCACTCTCTGAAACGCAAAGGACGGATACGTGAGCGAAACAGCCTTGCCTAAAGATGAAGCCCAACCCGCACTTGGTGCGCCGGTTGAGTCACCGGTCACCGCGCCGCGCCGTGGCAATGGCCTGGCAGTCGTCGCCTTACTGCTCGGCGCCGCCGGTGTTGCCGCCGGCGGTTGGGGGATCTGGCAGGTCCGCGCCCTGCAAGCCAGCAGCCAGCAACAGCTGGGCCAGGTGCAGACCCTCGATGACCAATCCCAGTCCCTCAAGCAGAGCCAGCAACAACTGGCCGCGCGGCTGGCGCAGTTGCCGGGTGCTGATGAGCTGGAGGAGCGCCGTCGCCTGGTGGCCCAGTTGCAGGGCGATCAGCAGCGCCTGAGCCAGCGCCTTGAGACCGTGTTGGGGTCCAGCCGCAAGGACTGGCGTTTAGCCGAGGCTGAACACTTGATTCGCCTGGCGAGCCTGCGTCTGTCTGCCTTGCAAGATATCAATAGCGCCCAAGCGCTGGTGCAGGGCGCCGACGAGATTCTTCGCGAGCAAAGCGATCCAGGTTCCTATGCCGCCCGTGAGCAGTTGGCCAAGAGCCTTGCAGCGCTGCGCAGCACCGAGCAGCCGGATCGCACTGGGCTGTACCTGCAATTGGCGGCCTTGCGTGACCAGGTCGTGCAACTGGCGGCCATTGCCCCGGAATATCAACTGACCGAGCCGGCTTCCGAGGGGCGTCCGACCACGGATACGGACAGCCATTGGCGCCAATGGTGGGAGCAGATTTCCCGTTACTTCCGCATCGACTTCAATCCGGATGACAACATTCGCCCACTGCTGGCCGGCCAAGGCCTGAACCAGGTGCGCCTGGCGTTGAGCCTGGCCCTGGAGCAGGCGCAATGGGCGGCGCTCAACGGGGAGTCGGCTGTATACAGCCGCTCCCTCGGCGAGGCGCGTAGCGTGTTGCAGGATAACTTTAACCAAGGCAATCCGCAGAGCAAGGCGATGCTCGCGCGTATTGCCGAGCTTGAGCCCAAGGCGGTGTCGGTGGTGACGCCGGACCTAGCCGCGAGCCTGGCTGCCGTGCAGGCGTATCTCGAACGTCGTCATCTGTCTGCTGACGAAGCCAAGGCGGCGGCCACACCGACGGCTACGTCGGCGAAGCAGGAGTAGAGCCGATGAAACGCTTCTATGTGATCCTGGTGCTGGCGATTGCAATCGCGTTGGCGCTGGCTGTGGGCATTTCGAAACACACCGGCTATGTGCTGATTACTTACCCTCATGTGCTGCACTACGAGTCGAGCTTGTGGGCGACGGTGGTGGCGGTGTTTGCCATTGGTTTGGTGATCTACCTGATCCGTGTGCTGTTGAGCCTGGTCACCACCTCCGGTGGCGTGGTCAACCCGTGGTCGCGGCGTAACCGCAGCCGCCGCGTGCAGATCGCCATCGAGCAGGGCCAGATGGACCTCGCCGAGGGCCGCTGGGCCAGTGCCGAGCGCCACCTGCATCGCGCCGCCGAAGCCGAGCGCCAGCCACTTCTGTACTACCTCGGCGCCGCGCGTGCTGCGAATGAGCAGGGTCGTTACGAAGAGTCCGACGGCTTGCTGGAAAGAGCACTGGAGCGTCAGCCCCAGGCCGAGCTGGCAGTTGCCTTGAGCCATGCGCAACTGCAACTGGACCGCGGCGATACCGAGGGTGCACTGACCACCTTGCAGGCGATGCACGAGCGTCATCCGCATAACGGCCAGGTCTTGCGTCAATTGCAGCGCCTGCATCAGCAGCGGGGTGATTGGTCGTCGGTGATCCGTCTGTTGCCGGAGTTGCGCAAAGATAAAGTCCTGCCTGCCAGCGAACTGGCTGAGCTTGAACGCCGTGCCTGGGGTGAGAACCTTAGCCTGGCTGCTCAGCGAGAAGAGCAGGGCGAAGCCGGTTTGCAGTCCCTTGAGCGCGCCTGGCAGCAACTCACTTCCGCCCAGCGCCAAGAGCCGCAACTGGTTCTGGCTTACGCCGAGCAGCTGCGCCAATTGGGCGCCGATGCCAAGGCCGAGGAAGCGCTGCGTGGCGCCATCAAACGCGGCTACGACAGCCACCTGATCCGGCTATACGGCCTGCTGCGTGGCAGTGATCCAGCCCGGCAGTTGAAGTTTGCCGAGGGCTGGCTCAAGGATCACCCGGGCGATGCCAGTCTGCTGTTGACGTTGGGCCGCCTGTGCCTGCAAAACAGCCTGTGGGGCAAGGCGCGGGATTATCTGGAGAGCAGCCTACAAGTGCAGCGTAATCCTGAGGCTTGTGCCGAGCTGGCGCGCTTGTTGGCCCAACTGGGTGACACCGAGCGAAGTAATCAGCTGTTTCAAGAGGGTCTTGGACTGCTGGATAACCGTTTGCTTGCGTCTCCGCTACCTTTCACTGCTCGGGTTTGAGGTAGGAAAGGGGCAAGGGTTGGCTCAGATGTATCTGGCGGCCAACCTTTCGTTAGCTCGAAAAGAGTGAGGGGGGAGCGTTCGGCGGCAAAGTCCGACGCTCGATTGCCCAAGGTCTTCCATCTTCTGACGGGAAGTCCTTACCTTCTCACGGAATCGTCTGCTCTGGCATGTATTGAAAGCGGTCAGGCCTTTCCTCTACCGTAGTGTCCTATCTTTCGCGATGCGGATAAAGCATGTCTTTGGCCCCTTCACGTTCCTTGTTTTTCCTCGCATTCCTGGCGGGTACGCTGACATTGGGCGCGTCCTTTTACCTCGAGTTTGGCGCCTCGTTGCGTCCGTGTTTCCTATGCCAAGTGCAACGGGGGTTCCTGGCCGCGTTCACATTGATCAACCTGGTCGCCGCCCTCCATAACCCCAAGCGATCCGTTATCTGCCTGTATGGGCTGGCAAGCATGGTCTGCGCCTTGCTGGGCGCCCTAACCGCCGTGCGCCAGGTGCTGCTACAAAATGCCGCGCCGGATGAGGCCGCCGATTGCTGGCCCAGCCTGCACTACATGATCGAAAACCTATCGTTTTGGCAGGCCCTGCAGTTGACGTTCAGAGGCACTGTCGACTGCGTGGAAACCAACTGGACACTGTTTGATTTGAGCCTTCCCGAGTGGAGCCTGCTGTTCTTCATCGGGGTGTTGATCCTTGGTCTCATGCAGTTTTCACGACTGTTTTTAAGCCAGTATTCGCGCCCGGCGAGGCGCTGAAAGCCAGTCGCAGTTTGGAGAGCGGGATTAAACACTTGTATGAACTTTCTCTCCTGCGTACCTTGAAGCCATAGTCATGCGGGCATAGTCTGGCCCGCACGTGTTATTGAAACCGTTTGTCAGATGTTGCCTTGCCCAGCGCTGCTTTATCCTTGAAGTGTTGCGCAGGCACCAGGCGGCAGCGCCCCTATAGGGAAGAGAGATCACCATGCTGGAAAGTTGTCAGAATGCTCAGGAACGCTGGGGTGGGGTGCACAAGCTGATCGACAATTGGCTGAAGGCACGCCACGAACTGGTTCGGGCCTTTGATGCTCTCGGTGCCAAGCCTGAGGCGCTGGCTGAGAGCCGCGAGCCGTTGCAGGACTTCTGCGTTGTATTGGTGGACTACGTGTCGGCCGGCCATTTTGGTGTCTATGATCAACTCACCAAGGAGGCGGAGGCCTTTGACGATCAGTGTGGCCTGGATTTGGCTGAGACCATTTACTCGCGCATCGATGTCATTACCGAGAAGCTTCTGGCGTTTACCGACCTGTGTGATGCCGGAAACTGTGTTGCTGAAAAATTCAAAGAGTTGGGCGCGCTGCTGCACGAGCGATTCGAGCTGGAAGATTGCCTGATCGAAGTGCTGCACAACGCTCACAAAGAAGAGTCTGCTACCCAGGCCTGACCCTCGACAGCGGTACGAAAGACGGTGCGCATGGCGCGCCGTTTTTTATGGGTCAAGGGCGGGTACCGAGCAACTCAATCTCGAATACCAGCGGTGTATAAGGTGGGATCAACTCGCCGGCACCGTCGGCGCCATAGGCCTGGGCCGATGGAATCACTAATCGCCATTTCGCACCCACGGGCATTTGTTGCAACGCGCTGCTCCAGCCGCTGATCACACTGTCCAGACGAAACCATTGAGGTTGCGTGCTCTGGTCGAACACTGTCCCATCGGGTAATCGCCCCACGTATTTCACTTCAACCTGGTCGTTGGCCTTGGGCTTTCCACCCGTGCCGGGGGTGAGTTCGGTGAGCAGGATTCCATCAGCCAATTCGCGTACGCCTTTTACGGCTTTTTCTTTGCTCAAAAATTGTTGTTCGGCCACAAGTGCTTTTTCACTTTGAGGTCCCTGCGCTTCGGCTGCGTTTTGTGCTTCGTGCTGGGCAAGAATCTGTTCGATACGTGCGTTGTCCAGCGCCAGCGGTTTGCCCTGATAGGCTTGCTTGAGGCCGTCGATCAACGCCTGGATCTGCAGGTCGGGGACCTCCTGCCGCAGGCGCTCACCGAGACTGGCGCCCACGCTGTAGGCGAGGTCGTGCTGGTTCTGATCAGCGTTTTTTGGCGGCGATTGATCGCTCGCATTGGCCACCGAAATGGCCAAGCCAAGCACAAGAAAAAGGTAACGCGACATGGGCATTCTCCCGCCGAAAGTGCGACGGATTATGCCAGTGTGATGAGGTGAGAAGTGCCGCGTATTTACGTTATATCGACAAGAATTTTTACACGGTGCAACGCAAGTCAAACGATACTGTCAACATGCCCTAGCGGCGGTAAGAGCAGAGGGCTAGTATGAGCCGCACCCAAGTCAGCCAGGAGGTAAACCATGTCGGCCAAACAGAAGCCTGTTAATACCCCGTTGCATTTACTCCAACAACTCTCGGGCAGTTTGCTCGAACACCTGGAAAGCGCTTGTTCCCAAGCCTTGGCCGATGCAGAAAAACTGCTCGCCAAGCTGGAAAAACAACGCGGTAAAGCGCAAGAAAAGCTGCACAAATCCCGCACCAAACTGCAAGATGCTGCCACTGCCGGCAAGGCCAAGGCTCAAGCCAAAGCCAAAGACGCTGTCAAAGAACTTGAGGACCTGCTCGACGCCCTCAAGGATCGCCAAGCTGAAACCCGCACCTACATTTCCCAACTCAAAAAAGATGCTCAGGAAAGCCTGAAGCTGGCCCAGGGCGTTGGTCGTGTGAAGGAAGCTGTAGCTAAGGCGCTGGGCGCTCGTACGCCTGCAAAAGCTGTTGCAGTAAGCGCGGCGAAGAAGCCTGCAAGCAAAGCTGCTGCCGCCAAGGCGCCTGCTAAAGCAGCCTCGAAGCCAGCTACCAAAACCGCCGCTGCTAAACCGGCCGCCAAGCCAGCTGCTAAAACTGCTGCTGCAAAGCCAGCCGCCAAGCCAGTTGCCAAACCTGCTGCTGCAAAACCGGCCGCCAAGCCAGTTGCCAAAACCGCTGCTGCAAAACCAGCCGCCAAGCCAGTTGCTAAAACTGCTGCTGCAAAACCAGCCGCCAAGCCAGCCGCCAAACCTGCTGCTGCAAAACCAGCCGCTAAGCCAACTGCCAAACCTGCTGCCAAGCCAGCCGTTGCCAAGCCAGCCGTTGCCAAGCCAGCCGTTGCCAAACCAGCACTGGCCAAGCCAGCAACACCTGCTGCTGCCCCGGCAGCGTCGAACGCTCCAGCTGCACCGGCCAGCAACACGCCTGCCCCGGTAGCGCCAAGCACCACCCCAACCAGCGCTTCCTAAGTGCTGGTGACCACGAGGCGCAGCTGCTGCAGCGCGTCGTGGTCAAGGTTGGCGGCATCCTCAGCCGCCAGTCCTTCCAGCCACTGTTGATGACCCATCGCCTCACCCGTCGGCCACATTCGCGCCAGTGTTTCCAAGCGCGCGAGCAATTGTCGTTCGGCCTCCAGCTCCAGGGCTTTGACCCGTTCGCGTAACCCCGCCAAATCCTCGTCCTGCTGCGCCATCGCACGCCATTGCATGCGCACCCGTCGTAACGGCTCAACCACGTGCGCCTGCCAAGGCTCGGCGATCTGTTTCAGCGCCTGAATGCGCTCGGCCGTCACGGCCACAGCGCGCTGTTCCAGCCACGCGCCACAGAGCAATAGGCACACATCCGCACCTTGCTCCTGTAAACGCAGACAACCGGCTTCGACGCCCGGGCGGGCGTAAGTCGTGAGGGCAAAGCTCCATAGGTCAGCGCACATATTCACACCCAAGCCAGCGGGCAACGAAGCTGGTAGACTCCGCCGCCATTATGATCCGACTTCAAAGCCTAACATTACAGCGTGGCCCGCAACGTCTTCTCGAAGACGCCGAGCTGACCCTGCACGCCGGTCACAAAGCCGGCTTGATCGGTGCCAATGGCGCCGGCAAATCCACGTTGTTCGCCCTGTTGCTGGGCGAGCTGACCCCGGATTCCGGGGACTGCTTGCTGCCGGCCGACTGGCGTATCGCCCACATGCGCCAGGAGATCGACACCCTGGACCGCATCGCAATCGACTACGTGCTCGATGGCGACCTGCGCCTGCGCCAGGTGCAACACGACCTCGCCGAGGCCGAGAAAGCCCAGGACGGCGCCGCCCAGGCGCGCCTGCACTCGGAACTCGACAGTGCCGACGGCTACACCGCCGACGCCCGCGCCCGCAAAATGCTCGCCGGCCTTGGCTTCACCAACGAGCAGATGGACCGCCCGGTCGCCGACTTCTCCGGTGGCTGGCGCATGCGCCTGAACCTGGCCCAAGCGCTGATGTGCCCCTCGGACCTGTTGCTGCTCGATGAACCGACCAACCACTTGGACCTCGATGCGATCCTGTGGCTGGAAGACTTCCTCAAGAATTACCAGGGCACATTGCTGCTGATTTCCCACGACCGCGATTTCCTCGACGCCGTGGTCGACAACATCGCCCACGTCGAACAGAAGAAGATCACCCTGTACCGTGGCGGCTATAGCGCATTCGAGCGCGCGCGCGCCGAACGCCTGGCCCAGCAACAACAGGCGTTCGAGAAGCAGCAGGCGCAGCGTGCGCACATGGAAAGCTACATCGCCCGGTTCAAGGCCCAGGCCACCAAGGCCCGCCAGGCCCAGAGCCGGATCAAGGCCCTGGAGCGCATGGAAGAGCTATCGGCGGCCCATGTCGATTCGCCGTTCGACTTTGTGTTTCGCGAGTCGGTGAAGATATCCAGCCCGTTGCTGGATCTTTCGGATGCTCGCCTGGGTTATGGCGACAAAACCATCCTGGAAAAAGTGAAGCTGCAGCTCACGCCAGGTGCACGCATCGGCTTGCTCGGTCCTAACGGCGCGGGCAAGTCGACGCTGATCAAAAACCTGTCGGGTGAGCTTGAGCCCTTGGCCGGTCGTTTGATCCGTGGCGAGAACACGGTGGTGGGCTACTTCGCCCAGCATCAGTTGGATTCCCTCGACTCCAAAGCCAGCCCGTTGCTGCACTTGCAGCGCCTGGCGCCGATCGAGCGGGAACAGACCCTGCGCGACTTCCTGGGTGGTTTCGACTTCCGGGGGGCGCGCATCGACGAGCCGGTGCTGAATTTTTCCGGTGGCGAAAAAGCCCGACTGGCCCTGGCGTTGATCGCCTGGGATCGTCCGAACCTGCTGCTGCTCGACGAACCGACCAACCACCTGGACCTGGAAATGCGCCTGGCGCTGACCATGGCCTTGCAGGAGTTCAGCGGTGCGGTACTGGTGGTGTCTCACGATCGCCACTTGCTCAAGAGCACCACCGACAACTTCCTGCTGGTGGCCGATGGCAAAGTCGAAGAGTTTGACGGCGACCTGGATGATTACGCGCGCTGGCTGACGGATTACCGCCTGCGCAACGCGCCGGTCAGCAATACGCCAGTCAACCCGGACAAGACCGACAAAAAAGCCCAGCGTCAGGCCGCCGCTGCACTGCGTCAGCAGTTGGCGCCGCACAAGCGTGAAGCCGACAAGCTGGAAGCCGAGCTGGGCAAGGTGCACGAGCGCCTGGCCAAGATCGAAACCAGCCTGGGCGACAGCGCCGTTTACGAGGCAGCCCGCAAGGACGAGCTGCGTGACCTGCTGGCTGAACAGGCCAAACTCAAGGTGCGCGAAGGGCAGTTGGAGGAAACCTGGATGGAAGCTCTCGAGCTGCTGGAAACCCTGCAAGCGGAGCTGGAGGCGCTGTCCTGATGGAAGCGTTGCATCTGCCGTTACCGGCGCAATGGGTCGAGCCCGTATGGATCGGCGTGCAAATCCTGCTGATTCTGCTGGCCGGCTACCTGGCCCAGCGTTTTGTAGCCAAAGGCCTGACTCGCCTGGGTGAGCGCTACCCATTCCCCCCGCAATTGCTGATGCCGCTGCGCGGTGGCTTGCGCTGGTTGATCATGGGCAGTGCGCTGATCTTTGTGCTGGGCCGCCTGGGTGTCTCCGCCACCGTGTTGTGGACGGCGCTTTCCGGGTTTGTCGCGGTTGCCGCCGTGGCGTTCTTTGCCATGTGGTCGGTGCTGTCCAACCTGCTGTGTGCCATTCTGATCTTCACCGTCGGGCCGTTTCGCCTGGGTGATATTGTCGAGCTAGTGGATACCGTCGACAAACCGGGCGTTAAGGGCCGGGTCGTGGCGATCAATTTGCTCTACACCACACTGGTTGAAGCGGCGGAAGCCGGCACCGACAGCGCGATGGTGCAGGTGCCCAACAGCCTGTTCTTCCAACGCTCGGTGCGACGTTGGCCAGGTACCCACGTGTTTCCGGGCGATCGCTAGCATTCACATCTTGTAAAAATCTATAGCTATCCGTTGGTCGGCGGAGTTAGCTTAAGGGAAAACCGATAACTCCCTCCTGAGGTGTGTAATGGCACTCGACACGTGGCTGGCCTTTTTCCTGGCCAGTTGGATCATCTCCCTTTCCCCTGGCGCCGGCGCCATTGCCTCGATGTCCAGCGGCCTGCGATACGGTTTCCTGCGCGGATATTGGAATGCCATTGGCCTGCAGCTAGGCCTGGCGATGCAGATTGCCGTCGTCGCTTGCGGCCTGGGAGCCATCCTGGCGACGTCGTCCACGGCGTTTTATGCGATCAAATGGTTTGGTGTGGCGTACCTGGTGTACCTGGCCATCAAGCAATGGCGCGCGTTGCCTATGGACATGACCGACGACGCGGCTGTGCGCCCGATCGGCAAGCCGATGGCGATGATGTTCCGAGGCTTTCTGGTCAATGCCAGCAACCCTAAGGCCCTGGTGTTCATGCTGGCGGTGCTGCCGCAGTTTGTGAACCCGCAAGCGCCGTTGCTGATCCAGTACCTGATCCTGGGTGCGACGATGATTTGCGTCGATATGGTGGTGATGGCGGGGTATACGGGGCTGGCGTCGAAAGTGTTGCGTTTGTTGCGCACGCCTAAGCAGCAGAAGCGTATGAACCGTACGTTTGCTGGGTTGTTTGTGGGGGCGGCGGGCTTTCTCGCAAGCCTGCATCGCGCAACGGCATAAACCGCACGCCAACTGAAGAAACCGAATCAAAAAATGTGGGAGCGGGCCTGCTCCCACATTGGTTTTGTGTTGACAGTGAGTTTTAGGCTCAGCGCAGGATCTTCGGCGCTTCATCCCTTGGCAGGTTGTTGCGCAACGGCGGTTGGCTCGGGTCTTGATACCCGCCACCCAATTGCTCCGCCAACTGCCGCGCTACATCCTCACCCAGCGCTTTCGAGACTTCTTTCACCACCCGCGGCCGATTCAGGCTCACACGCACATCGCGGCTGCTCACCAGCTTGGTGTCCTGGCCTTCACCCATGGCGGTGAACGCCGAGGTGATCTCGTAGGTGCGGGTGTTGATCAGGCTGAAGTCCGCCACCAGCGTCAGGCCCAATACCGCCGAGTAGCTGTTGGTGTGGTCCAGGGCGTTGATGTCCTGGGTGAAGTCGATGTCTGAGAGCGTACCGAACAGCACATAGTCAGCCCCCTTGAAGTGGCCGGCCTTGATGCGCTTGATCACGTCGTAGACGTCACCCTTGGCATCGGCGGTGTAGGGCGTACCCTGCACCAGCTGGAACTGGCGGGACTTGAGGATCTCGCCCTTGATGTCACCGCTGAATTTACGCAGCTCGGTCTGTTCGATGTAGCTGGTACGGCTTTCGTACTCGCTGTAATTCGATGCGCCGCTGGCGTGGTAAGCGCTGGCCTGGAAGTTATTGCTCGCCGACACCTGGTGAATGTATTCCTCGACCCGCGCCTCGTAGGCCAGGTCAGTCACCGCGATCTTCGGGGCGGCCGAGGCGCCGAAGGCGCACAGCAGGCCGATCATGCCGATCCATGCACGCATTGCTTAGCGCTCCGTGGTCTTGCGGATTTCTTTTTCGTCCATCCATTCGGCCAGGCCGCTCTCGACGTCGATCAGTTGCAGGCTGAACTTGTAGAACACGTCCTTGTAGTCCGAGCTGCGCTTGACGATTGAGCTGATAGAGCCTTCCAGGCGGTACTTGGCGGCGACCATGTTGCCGGTCTTGCTGACGGTGGACTTCTTGTACAGGCCGCTCTGGTTCTGCAGCTTGAGCTGGTCAACCTGGCTTTGCATGTCGGTGTTGTCGCTGGCGAAGCGGGCGGTGCCGGTCTTCATCAACTGGGTCTTGATTGACGTGGTGATTTCGCGTGTATCGATGTACTCGCTGGTCTTGTTTTTCACGTCATACACCTGCACCACCGGGCGGCCTTGCAGGATGCCGGACTGGGCCAGGGAGCGGGTCATGCTTTCGGCGATCATCTGTAGGTCGGTGGAGCCGAACTCGTTGGTCACCAGTTCTACGGCCTTGGTATCGCCGTAGCTGATGTTTTTACCGCCCAGTACCGGCGAAGTGTTAGAGCAACCGCTGGCCAATACGGCAACTACGGCGAGGATCGAGAAGCGTGCAAACATGGGGGAATCTCTCAGTAGCAAAAAGGGTGAACGGCTCAAGGCGTTTTCACTTCAAGGCGGAAGTCCGCCGCCTGCGGCAAGTTGGCAATCGCTGGCAGGAAGGTCGCCTGGTTGGCGTACAGGTTCAGCACCTTCCAGGTTTCTTCATCGCCCACCGGGAAGCCATCGGCACCCAGCCAGGCAAAGCGGTAATACATCATCTGGTTGCTGCTGGTGATGTTGCTCAACTGCACCTTGGCGGTGAGAAAGCCGTTCTCGCGGGCAACACGAATGGCACCGACCGCGACGCCCTTGAATTTGCCCATTACTACGATTTTGCTCGCGGCGCTGCCGGGCTCCGGCGGTGGTGGGGTGGCACAGCCTGCAAGCAGGACCAGCGCCAGGGCGCCAGGGATGAAATGACGCATAGCGTGCTCCTTAAGGTTGTTTGAGGGCGATGGCTTGGGTGGCCGTGTTCGGCACCACATGGGCGGCCAGGCCGCCCGCGAACACTTGGTTGCCAACCACGCGCAGGGTGATCACCTGATAGCGCTGATCAGCCTTGACCGTCACCAGCGTGCCGCCCAGGGCATTGGGCAGGCTGACCTGGTGTTCGCCGTGCTTGAGGCGCAGGCGGGTCACCTGGGTCATGTCCGGCAGGGTGCGCCAGGTGCGGGTGTCGGCGCCTTCGGTGACGGCCGAGGCGATACCCAGCACCAGGCCCGCCATAGGGTTGGTCTTGTTCAGGTTGTTCTGCGCCACGCCACGGGTAACCGCGCGCACGGTGGTGCGCAGGATGATCCCCGGCATGTCATCGCGCAGTGCGCGGCGGGACATGGCCGTGGTGCTGTTGAGTGCAGTGAGGTTCTGCTGCTGGCCGTCGACGCCGATCTGGGCGAAGGTCGCGGTGGACGTATCCGCCTTGATCACCGGGAACGACAGCGGTGTGATCACCAGGTTGCCATTGATGGGAATCGGCAGCGGCAGGCGAATCGAATCGCGGGCCGGTGCCAGGCCGCTCTGCACCACGATCAGCACGTCGGTTTCATTGGCGCCGACCTTGGATTTATCCAGGTTCAGCAGGGCCTGTTCCAGCAACGGGGTATTGGGGCGCAACTCGGCGGCCTTGCGGTAGCCGGGGGCAGCCAGGTCTTTTTCGCCCAAGGCTTCGTAGACGAAACCGGCCAGGTAATGGCTGAACGCACTCTGGTAGCTGTTTTTCAGGCCGACCACTTCCGGCGCATCCAGGGCTTCCACCGGGTAGCCGCGCAGGTCTTTCATCCGGGTGGTCACGCCTTCACGCTCGGCTTCGTTCTCGCGCTTGAGGTATTCCTTGTCCCTCAGGTCGGCAATCACCGCTTCGCGTTCATGGGTCTTCTTGATTTGGGTGCGCGCGCCGTCGAAGTCGTTCAGGGCCAGGAGGTTCAGGGCCATCTGCGTGGTCAGCATGACCTTTTCGTAGTCATAGCCTTCGTAGCGCCGCACTTTGTCGTTGGCAACGAAACTGCCGAACTGGGCGAGGTACCTTGCGCTGTCGAACTTGACCGAGTCCTCCCACTTGGCGACTTGCAGGTCGGCACTGCGCCAGGCTGTCTGGCTGCCAGTCATGTCGCCTTTAGCCCGCAGCAACTCGCCCTTCTCGAAGAAATAGAGCAGGTCCTTGTCGTCGCCGGTGTTGTTCTTTTCCAGCAGCGTCAGCGCGGCGTCGACATTGCCGGTGGCCAATTGCTGATTGGTGGCTTGCAGTTCGGTGTCGTAGTTGCGGAACATCGAACAGCCGGACAGCAAGGTAACCGCCGCAAGCGCGAGCGAAGGTAAGGCGCGAAATGCCATGCAAACTTCTTCCCTGAAAAGTATCAACCGATGTGGTAATTCCTCATAAGAACGAGGAACGAAACTCCCTTTCGCACTAACAGGGCGCGGCATTATAGGCACCATTACTGGCAAAACAATGGCTATTTGCTCAGATGAAATCGACTGGAGTGCCACCCTCCCGCATTTAAAACGCTCCGCCCCCACAAACGACAAATCACTTACGGCTTGAGTCAAACCCGCAAAGCCTTAACAATGTGTTACTTCGTATTTCCATTTGAGATTCGTTCATGACTGCCCCCTTCCGTTTTCTCGCCTGGCTGATATTGCCGGCGTTGATGTCGTGCAGCTTCAACCTGTTGGCCGCGACTGCCGAGGGCGCCCCACAAGCTCTGCATTTGCTGGACTACATTGGTGCTGACTATCCTCCGACGGTGGAGGCGGGCAAGGTTATCGATGAATCCGAATACCGCGAACAGCTGGAGTTTCTCGGGGTGTTGCAGGGGCTGGTGGCAGAGTTGCCACAGCGCCAGGAACGCGCGGCGTTGGTCAACGGTGTTGATGAACTGTTAGCGGCTGTAACCGCTCATCAGGACGGCGCGACAGTCGCACGCCAAGCCCGGCAATTGGGGGCTCAACTGGCCGTGGCCTATGAAGTCAGTCAGGCCCCGGCGATCACGCCTGATCCAACCCGTGGCGCGCCGCTCTACGCCCAACATTGCTCGGTGTGCCACGGCACAGCGGGCTCCGGTGATGGGCCGGCCAGTGTGGGTATGACGCCGCCGCCCGCTAACCTGCGGGACGCTGTGCGTCTGGATCGCCTGAGCCTCTACGCGATCTACAACACGCTGGGCCTGGGTGTCGAAGGTACCGATATGCCGTCCTTTGCCGACCAACTGGACGATCGCCAACGCTGGGACCTGGCCACTTACATCGCCGGTTTCACCGCCGACCCGGCCGGCGCTAAAAGTGAGCAACCGTTTAACCTCGCCGACCTGGCTCGCCAGACGCCCAATGAAGTGCTGGCCGCTAACGGCCCAGCTGCCGCCGCGACGTTCCGCGCCCAGCGGGCGCAACCGCCGCAGGTCAAGCGGGGGCCAGGGCAGTTGCTTGAATACACCGCTACGACCCTGGATAAGAGTTTGGCGGCGTTCCGCAGCGGAGATCACGAACAGGCCTACGACCTGTCGGTGGCCGCGTACCTGGAAGGCTTCGAGCTGGTGGAAAGCTCCCTGGATAACGTCGACGCCAACGTGCGCAAAGACACCGAGAAGGCGCTGATGGCCTACCGGCAGTCGTTGCAGGACGGTTTGCCGGTCGAGCAGGTTCAACAGCGTCTGGACGTGGCCAAAGGCAAACTCACCGAGTCCGCCGGCTTGCTGGGCAGCGACGGCCTGAGCTGGTCGTTGAGCTACATCTCCGGTTTGTTGATCCTGCTGCGTGAAGGCCTGGAAGCGATCCTGGTGCTGGCCGCGATCCTCGCGTTCCTGCGCAACACTGGCCAGCAGTCGGCGGTGCGCAGCGTCAACGTCGGCTGGGGCCTGGCGCTGTTGGCGGGTTTGGCGACCTGGGCGTTGGCCGCGTATGTGATTGACGTGAGCGGCGCCCAGCGCGAGCTGCTTGAGGGCTGCACGGCGCTGTTCGCCAGCGTGATGGTGCTGTGGCTCGGCGTGTGGATGCATGACCGTCGCCACGCTGCGGCCTGGCAGGATTACATCAAGAGCAGCCTGGTGGGCGGTGGCGGGCGTTTTGGCTTTGCGATGCTGGCGTTCTTCTCGGTGTACCGCGAGCTGTTCGAGGTGATCCTGTTCTACGAAACCCTGTGGCTGCAAGCCGGTCCGGCCGGGCACAACGCTGTGCTGGCGGGTGGCGCCACGGCGTTGGTGCTGTTGGTGGGCCTGGCGTGGGTGATCCTGCGGGGTTCGGCGAAGCTGCCGTTGGCGTTGTTCTTCGGAATCAACGCGGCGCTGCTGTGTGCACTGTCGGTGGTGTTTGCGGGGCACGGCGTGAAGGCGTTGCAGGAAGCCGGGATCTTCGGCACGCGGCCGGTGGCATTCTTTGACTTTGATTGGCTGGGGATTCACGCCGATGCCTACTCGCTGAGTGCGCAGGCAGTAGCGATCCTGGCGATTATGGTGCTGTATGGCCGCAGTCGGATGGCTGAGAAGCGCCGGGTGGCGGCATAAGATGCGCGTGTGGATTGATGCCGACGCCTGCCCTCGGGCGGCCAAGGACCAAGTGGTGAAGTTCGCCCTCAAGCGCCAGTTCGAAGTGGTGCTGGTGGCCGGTCAGAGCCAGATCAAGCCGAGCTTTGCCTGCGTGAAGCTGATTGTGGTGCCCAGTGGCCCGGATGCGGCGGATGACTACCTGGTAGAGCACGCAGAGCCTGGTGAACTGGTGATCTGCAGCGATGTGCCGCTGGCTGACCGTTTGGTGAAAAAGGGTGTTACGGCCCTCGATCCACGGGGCAAGGAGTTCAGCCCGGCCAACATGAGTGAGCGCCTGGCAGTGCGCAATCTGTTCACCGATCTGCGCGAGCAGGGCCAGATGGGCGGCGGTCCACCGCCCCATGGCGAGAAGGACAAGCAGGCGTTTGCCAATGCCCTGGACCGAATCCTCACCCGGTTGATGCGCCAAGCCTGATCTGTGTAGTGAGCGGGCAAGCCCGCTACTACACCCAGTGTTTGGCAAGCTGATCAGTCGTTTTCGTGTGTGAGCTCCAGCAACCGATCCACCAGCTTGTTGATCCCCGAAGCGACCTCGCTGATGTTCTTGCCGAGCATATAGGCCGGGGTACTCACCAGTTTGCGCGCCTGGTCTTCGACGATATCTTCCACCGCGCACTCCTGGTGGGTGGCGCCCATCTTGTCCAGTGCGGCGGCGGTGTCGGCACAGTTGCCAATGGTGCAGGTCACGCCAGGACCGTAGATTTTCGCCGCCAGGGCCGGTGAAATGCAGATCAACCCGACGGGCTTGCCCGCTTCGGCAAAAGCCTCGGCCAGCTCCAGAACCTGCGGGTTGACGCTGCAGCCGGCGCCTTCCACGGCAAAGTTCGACAGGTTCTTCGCCGCACCAAACCCGCCGGGCACGATCAGCGCATCGAAGTCTTCGGCATTGGCTTCGCGGATGTCTTTCACGTCACCCCGGGCGATCCGCGCCGACTCCACCAGCACATTGCGTGACTCGGGCATCGCTTCGCCGGTGAGGTGGTTGATCACGTGCAGTTGCGCGATGTCTGGGGCGAAGCATTGGACCTGAGCGCCGCGCTGGTCCAGGCGCAGCAGCGTGATCACGCTTTCTTGGATCTCTGCGCCGTCGTACACGCCACAGCCGGAAAGGATCACTGCTATCTTTTTGCTCATGGGCATTTCTCCTGGGTTCTTGGCGTTAAATGTCTACTAATTTGTCATCTGTTGCCAATGGGGTCTCGCGCCGCTGCACCTAATCTGATGTAACAAAAATAGACCGGACCAGACCATGGACTTCGTGCCTTACGCGGTACCGTTTTTCATCGCCCTGATTGTGGTGGAGCTGCTCGCCGATCATTGGCGTGGCCAGCGTAACTACCGGGTGGCGGACGCCATCAACAGCCTTAGCACCGGTGTGCTGTCTACCACCACGGGGCTGCTGAGCAAGGGCGTGGGGCTGTTGACCTATGCGTTCGCCCTCAAGCACCTCGCGGTGGTCGAGCTGTCGGCCCAAAGCGTCTGGACCTGGGTGTTCGCCTTTGTGTTCTACGACTTCTGCTACTACTGGCTGCATCGCATGGGGCACGAACGCAACATCTTGTGGGCCGCGCACTCGGTGCATCACCAGAGCGAGGACTACAACCTCAGCACTGCCCTGCG
This sequence comes from Pseudomonas sp. RA_5y_Pfl1_P24, assembly GCF_963970945.1. Classification (NCBI taxonomy): domain Bacteria; kingdom Pseudomonadati; phylum Pseudomonadota; class Gammaproteobacteria; order Pseudomonadales; family Pseudomonadaceae; genus Pseudomonas; species Pseudomonas sp. RA_5y_Pfl1_P24. Next base: position 218,559 of record NZ_CAXAOJ010000005.1, read on the forward strand.
CCAGACCAGCACCGGTTTCCTGCTGAGCTGGATCTTCTACCTGCCGCTGGCCGCACTCGGTGTGCCGTTGGTGGTGTTTATCAGCGTGGCGTCCGTCAACTTGCTGTATCAATTCTGGGTGCACACCCGGCATGTGCCCAAACTCGGCTGGTTCGAATGGTTTTTCGTCACGCCATCCAATCATCGGGCCCACCATGCACAGAACGCTCTCTACATGGATCGCAACTACGGCGGGGTGTTCATTATTTGGGACCGCCTGTTCGGCTCCTTCCAGGAAGAAGACGACAACGAGCCTGTCATTTTCGGCGTGACCACGCCGTTGGCCAGCTGGAACCCGCTGTGGGCCAACCTGCAGTTTTATGCACAGCTGTGGAGTGATGCGCGGCGCACAGAAAACAGGTGGGACAAGCTGCGCATCTGGTTCATGCGCACCGGCTGGCGCCCGGCGGACGTGAAGGCCAAGTACCCGCTGGCGAAACATGAGTTGAGCCAGTTCCGCAAATTCGAGGTAGCGCTGGATGTGCGCCAACAGGTCTACATCGCCCTGCAGTTCGCGGCGTATGTCGGCTTTGGTAGCTATTTGATGAATGTCGGCGAAGGCTTGCCCACGGCGGCGCTGATCCTTGGCTGGAGTGCCATGGCGTTGGGGCTGTTTACATTGGGTGTGGCTTTGGAGAACCGCCCGTGGGCGTTCAACGCCGAGCTTTCACGGCTGGTGCTGAATGTGCCGCTGGTATGGCTGGCACCGTTGGTCGGTCTGTGGCCGGCCAGCAACCTGGAGTGGCTGGGCCTGCTCAGTTACAGCCTGCTCAGCGTGATTGGCCTCTACTGCTGCAGAAGCCGGTTTACTCGACGGGTGTCTTAGGCGCTTCAACCCGTGCTTGCTCGGCGGCAAGCCGGGCCTTTTCATCGGCACAGGCCTGACGAGCGATACGGGCGTTCTTGAAGCGGCGGCGCAGCCAGAGGCCAACGCCTAGTAGCAGCAACGCGCCCAATACCCATAACTCATATTTCTTCACGCTACCGAGCATGCCTTCCAGCACCGCGCCGAAGTGATAGGCCGCTGCGCCCAACGCGGCCGCCCAGATCGCGGCACCAATACCGTTAAGGATCAGGTAACGCAGCGGCGGGTAGCCGGAAAGACCGATCGCCACTGGCATGACCGTGCGTAGCCCGTAGACGAAGCGAAAGCTCAATACCCAGATATCCGGGTGCTTGCGGATATGCTCCAGGGCTTTGTCGCCCATCAATTGCCAGCGCGGCTTGCGCGCCAACAGCTTGCGGCCGTGCTTGCGGCCCATGTAATACCAAAGCTGATCGCCGGCGTAGCTACCGAAAAAGGCAACCACCACCACCAGGTTGATATCCATGTACCCACGGAACGCCAGGAAGCCTGCGAGAACAAGAATGGTCTCGCCTTCAAAGAAGGTGCCTAGGAAGAGGGCAAAGTAGCCGAAGTCATGCAGAAATTGTTGAAGCATGGTCTGGGTGCTGGCGAAATGAACGCGCAGCCTACGCCTTCACGAAGATTCATGAAAGTATCGAGATGTGTCGCGAAGTGAACATTTCCTATGTAAATGGCGAATGCGACTACAGGTCGCATCCTTAAGCACAACTGTCATACCTTCGTCATAATGGCCGCTTATAACTGCAACGCTCGCCCGTGAACCCGGGCTCAGGAGTCTGTCGTGAGCTTTAACCCCTCCAATCGCCTGTTTCCCGCCACCCGTCTGCGTCGCAATCGTCGTGATGATTTTTCTCGTCGTCTGGTGCGTGAAAACGTACTGACGACCGACGATCTGATCCTGCCGGTGTTTGTGCTGGACGGTGAAAATCGTCGGGAAGCGGTGGCTTCGATGCCCGGTGTCGAACGCCTGAGCATTGATCTGCTGCTTGAAGAAGCCGCGGGCTGGGTCGAGTTGGGGATTCCAGCGCTGGCGCTGTTCCCGGTCACACCGTGTGAACTCAAGTCGCTGGACGCTGCCGAAGCCTGGAACCCGCAAGGAATCGCCCAGCGCGCCACGCGTGCCCTGCGCGAGCGTTTCCCGGAGCTGGGGGTGATCACTGACGTGGCGTTGGACCCGTTCACCACCCACGGTCAGGATGGCATTCTTGACCGGGACGGCTATGTTGAAAACGACATCACCGTGGATGCCCTGGTCAAGCAAGCCCTGTCCCATGCAGCAGCCGGTGCCCAGGTGGTTGCACCGTCGGACATGATGGACGGCCGGATCCAGGCGATCCGCGAATCCCTGGAGCTGGCCGGTCACGTCAACGTGCGGATCATGGCCTATTCGGCCAAGTACGCCAGCGCCTATTACGGCCCGTTCCGCGATGCGGTGGGCTCGGCGCTTAACCTGGGCAAGGCCAACAAGGCTTCGTACCAGATGGACCCGGCCAACAGCCATGAAGCCCTGCATGAAGTGGCGGCCGACTTGGCCGAAGGCGCTGACATGGTGATGGTCAAGCCAGGGATGCCCTACTTGGACATCCTTTATCGGGTCAAAGAAGAATTCAAGGTGCCGACCTTTGTGTATCAGGTCAGTGGCGAATACGCCATGCACATGGCAGCAATACAGAATGGATGGCTGAGTGAAGGGGTGATCCTTGAATCCCTCACAGCCTTTAAACGCGCCGGGGCTGATGGCATTCTGACCTACTTCGCCGCCCGCGCCGCCCAATTGCTTAGAGAGCAACAATAGCCCTCACAGGAACACTCGATGAATACCGAAGGACTCACAGAAGTTGCCGTAAAAGACACTCACCCGGTGGTTGAACAAGTCACCGCAACGCCGCCGGAGCACCAGCCCGCCGTGCCTGTCGTGGTGGCCGAGCCACCTGCGCCGGCCCCAGTGGTCGCTGTGACCAACCTGGATGACAGCAGCCTGTACATCCACCGCGAGCTGTCACAACTGCAATTCAACATCCGCGTACTGGAACAGGCGCTGGATGAGTCCTATCCGCTGCTGGAGCGGCTGAAGTTCCTGCTGATCTTCTCCAGCAACCTGGACGAGTTCTTCGAGATTCGCGTCGCCGGCCTCAAGAAACAAATCACCTTTGCCCGCGAACAAGCCGGCGCCGACGGCCTGCAGCCGCATCAGGCGCTGGCGCGCATCAGCGAACTGGTACACGGCCATGTGGACCGCCAATACGCGATCCTCAACGACATCCTGTTGCCGGAACTGGAAAAACATCAGGTCCGCTTCATCCGTCGTCGTCACTGGACCACCAAGATCAAGACCTGGGTGCGCCGTTACTTCCGTGACGAGATTTCGCCGATCATCACCCCCATTGGCCTCGACCCGACGCACCCGTTCCCGTTGCTGGTGAACAAGAGCCTCAACTTTATTGTCGAGCTGGAAGGTATCGACGCCTTCGGCCGTGACTCAGGCCTTGCGATCATCCCGGCACCGCGTCTGTTGCCACGGATCATTAAGGTACCGGAAGAGGTGGGGGGCGCTGGCGATAACTATGTATTCCTGTCGTCGATGATCCATGCGCACGCCGATGACCTGTTCCAGGGCATGAAGGTGAAGGGCTGCTACCAATTCCGCCTGACCCGTAACGCCGACCTGGCGCTGGACTCCGAAGACGTCGAAGACTTGGCCCGTGCTCTGCGCGGCGAGCTGTTCTCGCGGCGCTACGGCGATGCGGTGCGCCTGGAAGTGGCCGACACCTGCCCTAAACACCTGTCGGACTACCTGCTGAAACAGTTCAACCTGGCCGAATCCGAGTTGTACCAGGTCAACGGCCCGGTGAACTTGACGCGCCTGTTCAGCATTACCGGCCTGGACAGCCATCCGGAACTGCAATACACCCCGTTCACCCCGCAGATCCCGAAATTGCTGCAAAACAGCGAGAATATCTTCAGCGTGGTGAGCAAGCAGGACATCCTGCTGCTGCATCCGTTCGAGTCCTTCACGCCAGTGGTCGACTTGCTGCGACAAGCCGCCAAGGACCCACACGTGTTGGCCGTGCGCCAGACCCTGTACCGTTCCGGCGCCAACTCGGAAATCGTCGACGCCCTGGTCGACGCCGCGCGTAACGGCAAGGAAGTCACGGCGGTGATCGAGTTGCGTGCGCGGTTCGACGAAGAGTCCAACCTGCAGTTGGCCAGCCGCCTGCAAGCGGCCGGCGCGGTGGTGATCTACGGTGTGGTCGGCTTCAAGACCCACGCCAAGATGATGCTGATCCTGCGCCGCGAAGCCGGTGAGATCGTGCGCTACGCGCACTTGGGCACTGGTAACTACCACGCCGGTAACGCCAAGCTCTACACCGACTACAGCCTGCTGACGTCCGACGATGCCTTGTGTGAAGACGTCGGCAAGTTGTTCAGCCAGTTGATCGGCATGGGCAAGACCTTGCGCATGAAGAAGCTGCTGCACGCGCCGTTCACCCTCAAGAAGGGCATGCTCGACATGATTGCCCGCGAAACCCAGTTCGCCCTCGACGGCAAACCGGCGCACATCATTGCCAAGTTCAACTCGTTGACCGATCCGAAGATCATTCGCGCGCTGTACAAGGCCAGCCAGTCCGGCGTGCGCATCGATCTGGTGGTGCGCGGCATGTGCTGCCTGCGTCCGGGCATTGTCGGGGTTTCGCACAACATCCATGTGCGCTCGATCATCGGCCGCTTCCTGGAACACACGCGGGTTTTCTACTTCCTCAACGGTGGCGAAGAGCAGATGTTCCTCTCCAGTGCCGACTGGATGGAGCGCAACCTTGATAAGCGTGTGGAAACATGCTTCCCGGTGGAAGGCAAGAAGTTGATCATGCGGGTCAAGAAGGAGCTGGAAAGCTACCTCACCGACAACACCCACAGCTGGAGCCTGCAGTCGGACGGCCGCTATATTCGCAACACGCCGACCGGCAACCAGAACCCGCGCAGTGCGCAGGCGACGTTGCTGGAGCGCTTGGGTAGCCCGATCCTGACGGTTAACTAACAGCCGAAACAAACCTAATAATGTGGGAGCGAGCAAGTCTGCTCCCACATTTGTTTTTGCAGTGTTCTTTGGACCGGCTCAGCGCATGTTCAGGCTGAACCCCACCCGCGTCAGCCACTCCGCTTCCTGGGCGAAATCCGCCTGGGTCAGCTGATTCTCATCCAGCCAACCTTTCGGGAACACTACGTCCAGGCTGTCGCCGTCGGCGCGCAGGGTCACCTGGGGCATTTCCTGGGTGCCACGGATATGGTGGAACAGGATTGCAAAGCGCAGCAGCACGCACAGGCGAATCAGCTTGATGCCTTCGTCGCCGAACTCTGCGAATTTGTCCTTAGGGATGTTACGGCGGTGGCCACGCACCAACAGCGCCAGCATTTGCTGGTCTTCCCGGGAGAAGCCGGCAAGGTCCGAGTGCTCAATCAGATAGGCACCGTGCTTGTGGTAATGGTAGTGGGCGATATCCAGGCCCACCTCATGCACCTTGGCCGCCCAGCCCAACAACTCGCGCCATACGCCGTCTTCCAGGTCCCAATCCTCGGCGACCTGGTCGAAGGCGTGCAGGGCTTTACGCTCCACCCGGGCTGCTTGTTCCAAGTCGACGTGGTAACGCTCCATCAACGAAGTGAGCGTGCGCTCCCGCACGTCCTCGTGGTGGTGGCGGCCCAGCAGGTCGTAGAGCACACCTTCGCGCAGGGCGCCGTCGCAGTGGTCCATGCGTTGCAACTCGAGGGCGTCGAAGATCGCTTCAAGAATCGCCAGGCCGGCCGGGAAGATGGTACGACGATCCGGCTTGATGCCGTCGAAGTCGATTTTCTCGGCGTCCCCCAGCTTGAACAGTTTGCGTTTTAGCCACGCCAGGCCTTCGGCATTTACTTCACCGGTGCCATGGCCGCCGGCTTTCAGGGCCAGGCCGATGGCACGGATGGTGCCGGACGAGCCGATGGCTTCATCCCAGGACAGGCGGTGCAGGGCGTGCTCGATGCTCATGATCTCCAGTCGCGCCGCCGTGTAAGCCTGGGCGTAGCGCGCCGGGGTGATCTTGCCATCCTTGAAATAGCGTTGGGTAAAGCTGACGCAGCCCATCTGCAGGCTTTCGCGCAGTAGCGGTTCGAAGCGCTGGCCAATGATGAATTCGGTACTGCCCCCGCCGATGTCGGCGACCAGGCGTTTGCCGGGCGTATCGGCCAGGGTGTGGGACACGCCGAGGTAGATCAGGCGCGCTTCTTCACGGCCAGAGATGACTTCAACGGGATGCCCAAGGATCTCCTCGGCGCGGCGGATGAATTCGCCACGGTTTCGGGCTTCGCGCAGGGCGTTGGTGCCGACGATTCGCACGGCGCCCAGGGGCATGCCGTTGATCAACTGGGCAAATCGCTTGAGGCAATCGAGCCCGCGCTGCATGGATTCTTCGTTGAGTTGGCGCTCATCGTCGATTCCGGCAGCCAGTTGCACTTTTTCGCCGAGCCGCTCAAGGATGCGGATTTCGCCGTTCTGGGCCTTGGCCACGACCATGTGAAAGCTGTTGGAGCCCAGGTCGATGGCGGCGATCAGGGACAGATTCTTGGCTTTGGATTGCGGCATGGTTAGGGGGTCTCGGTCGATAACCCAGCCATCGTGCCACGATCGACCTTTGGTGCCAACGCGTACTGCTTCGGTAATTTTTCTTTGGCTGTGTGTAAGGAATTCTTGTGGGGAATGTAGGACGGTTTTCTAAGCCCGTAGCGAATGATGTTTCATCTTTGTAGGCGTAATTAAGCGCTTGTTGTTTTCAGGCTGTTTATGATTTTGCCTACACTAAGTCGGGTAATCACTAATTTGTTTTGTACTTAAGCCTACTCGACGATGAATTCTGGCCCACTTTCTCTATTTACGCCTCCCACGAACAGTGGCGTGTTCTCTCATTCTTTATTCGGGCGGCAAAGCGACAGACTGTCACTCGGCAATTTCGCCGTGGTGTTATTTATTTATGGTCCTATGTTCAGGATGAAGAAAAGATGGGTAAAGGATACCCGGCCATCGTAAACGCACCTGCCCACTATGAATGACAGGTTAAACATGAAAAAAATGCTTGGTTTGACAGTAGGTACTCTGTGTCTGGTCGCGAGTATCGGCGCTCATGCAACAACGGCTGCTGAACTGATTGTACGAGGGACGATCAAGCCGTTGGCTTGCAACCTCAGCCTCGCCGGTGGCGGCATCGTGGATTACGGAATAATTCCCTCCGGCAGTCTGTCCGCCACTAACTTCAATCCTCTAACAGAGAAACCTGTCAGCTTGTCCGTCAGTTGCGGCAAGGCGCCAGCCCAGTTCGGCCTGACGCTGACTGACCTGCAATCGGGCAGCAAGGTGACCGGGATTCTCGGTTCCGGGTTCACCGAGGCGCAGAACTTCGGGCTTGGCCTTGCCAACGGCAAGCGTACGGGTGGCTACTCCGTGAGGCTGACGAATCTGAGCTCGTCCACCGGGCCCTTGAACCCTCTGGTGCGTGTTGGTACCACAGGTTCCTGGCAGCGCAGTGACGGCAAAGTCGCGCAAAGGCCGAGTCAATATTCGTGGGGCAACGGCTCCAGCCTGCAACCCGCATCCATCACCCAACTTACGGGCACTCTGGCTGTGAAAGCCGTTATCAACCGCACGCAAGATCTGGACCTGACCCGCGATACGACGCTGGACGGCCGCGCCACTCTGGAATTGAGTTACATCTAAATACGTTATTAACGGCCGACATTAACGCACAGGCAGTGATGCGTCTCTGTTAAGTGTCGGCTGTTTTTGCGTGGGTGTTCGTTGATTATTGGCTTTATGGCGGTGAGGGAACTCAGTGAAGGCTCTTTCAATAATACTGATGGCGTTTCTACGGTATGTAAGCGTGTGCCTTTGCTTGTGTGGTATGGCCGTAGCTGACGGGATGCAACCCGAGACAACAGTTGTGATTTTGAATGAAGAGGACGGTGAGGCGACACTTAATATCAAAAATACTGACCCTGGTGCGGCGTTACTGCATTCGGTCATACAAAACATACCTGAAGATTTGGAATCCTTATTGATCGTTACGCCGCCCATTACTAGGGTCGAGGCGGGCGACACTCAACTTGTACGCTTCATCATGACCGCGAAGGCACCGCTCAAGACCCAACGCCTGAAGCGAGTTTCCTTTGAAGGTATCCCCCAGGCTCGCGCGCCCGGCGGTGCGACCATCGGTATCACCCTGCGCCAGAACCTGCCGTTGATCCTGCATCCCAAAGGCTTGCCCAAGCACGATGCGCCGTGGCAGTTGCTCACCTGGAAGCGCGAAGGTGACCAGATAAAGGCTTATAACAACAGCGCTTACGTTGTGCGGATGGCACTGGAAGTCCAACTGCATCCGCTGGCGCGTCTGGGAAAGTTACCGCGTACCTACATTCTGCCGGGTGAAGTGCTCACGGTAGCGACAGACAACTCAGTGGCGGGAGTGGTCGCGGTGGAGATTCAACCGGCCACGGTCTACGGGTTTACGGTGGACAGCTACCGCGCACCCGTTACGGCAGATGCGGACTGACAAGCCTATGAAAAAGATCAGGCACTCAGGTCGCTCTGCCAAAAGCGCGTCTGGCAAGGTATTACAGGCGCGTTCCAGGGTCTTGCTGGGGCTCGCGACGCTGTGGGGGTTGCCAGGCTCCAGCGCAGCCGTGGCGCTCGGAGAAGGTTTTGACCTGGCCGCGTTGACAACCCTTGGGATCGACCCGCAGGTGTCCGAATACTTTCGCAGCGCGGCGCGCTTTCGCGAAGGTGTGCATGTGGTCGGGCTGCGGGTCAATGGCGCCCCGCTGGGGTTGGTGGACGCGCGGTTCGATTACCAGGGCCAGTTGTGCTTCACCGAGGCGTTACTGGCGAAGGCGGGTCTGGTCAAACCCTCCCGTGTGATACGCGAAGGCATCAGCCCTGACCAGGCCTGCCATGATTTCGTTGGTGAATACCCGGCGACCATGGTACGGCTGCGCCCGAGCAGCGATGAGGTCACCCTGGTAGTGCCGACCCAGTCCCTGCGCGCGCCAGAGTGGGAGGCCGGGAATTTTTCTCAGGGCGGCGCGGCAGCCATCTTCAACTATGACGTGTTGGGTTTCGATACCCGTTCGCGAAGTGGGCCAAGTCGCTTTGTATCGGCCTATACCGAGGCAGGGTTCAACCTGGGTAACTGGATTGTTCGCAGCCGCCAGTTTTTTATCTCTGACAATGGCCAGACGCGAACCGAGCAGGTGGACGCCTACGCCCAGCGTGATATCGCGGCGTTGCAGTCGACTTTCCAGGCCGGGCAGATTTCCAGCAGAAACCCGATATTTGGCGGGGTGCAACTGGCTGGCTTGCAGTTTTTTCCGGATGGTCAACAACGCGTGGGTGGGGGCAGCAGCGAGGTAGTGGTTGAAGGGCTGGCCCAAAGCCAGTCACGGGTCGAGGTGCGTCAGTCGGGTGCATTGATCCATACCACGCTGGTGCCGGAGGGGCCGTTCAGGCTCACCGGATTACCGTTGCTCAACAGCACCAGCGACCTCGATGTGAGCGTGATTGACGTGCGGGGCGCAAAGCGCAGTTTTGTCGTACCCGCCGCGTCCTTTCGAGGTGGGGCTCCGGTTGCGCCGGGGTATTACTTTTCCGTCGGCAAGGTGCGTGACACGTCCTTCGACAGCCGGGAAGCGCCCGTTGTTGTCATGGGCAGCGGCACCTGGGGGCTGGGCCAGAACTCGTCACTGGGTTTCGGCTTGCTGAGTACCGACGAGTATCAGTCGGCAGGCGGCTCACTGAGCAGTGTGTTTTTCCATCAAATGACGGTGGGCATGCGCCACAACCTGTCCCGTGATGGCCAAGATGGCGTAGGGGGCGCACGCAGCACACTCTCTGTGGGCAGCCCGTTGTTCGCCAACCTCGACATGAACCTGAGCGCCTCTACGCAAAGCCGAGGCTACCGGGAGGTGCTGGACGCAGGCCAGGCGTCGCGTGGGTACGACTTCGATGCGCGTTTCAAGCGCCAGTACACGGCAGGGTTGAGCTGGGCGGACCCGTTTGTGGGTGGTTTTTCCATCAGTTTCACGCGTAGCTCGCAGTTTGACGGGCAGTCCGCCGATCACCTCTTTGCCTCATGGAACAATACGTTTAACGGTTTGGGTGTGGCGCTGATCGCCGACGCTCAGGTCGGTGGGGTCGCGCCTCGACGCCGTGACTCGGTTGCGGGTGGCCGACGCGACGGACGGCTGGACGAAGACGCCTCCCTCCGGCTGCAGGTGACCGTGCCCCTGGGCGGCAATCGCCGAGTCAGTTCTTACGTCAGTCGTCGAGGCGACCGACTGGATGCTGGCACTGCTCTCAGCGAGCGGGTCAACGACTATGTGAACTACGAGGTCGGTGTTGATAGAGACGTGAGCGAGCGTGAACAGAGCGTGCGCGGCCGTGTGGACGTACTGCCGCTTTATACCCGCGTGAGCTTGGGTGCCAGCCGTGATCCGTCGAGCACCAGTTATTCCGGGCAACTGCAAGGCGGCATTGTCGCCCATGAACACGGCGTGACGTTCTCGCCGTATGCAGTGCAGGACACGTTTGGCATCGTCTCGGTGGGCGATATTGCTACGGCCAAGGTCTCCACGGCCCAAGGGCCGGTATGGACGGATTTCAGCGGCCAGGCGGTGATCCCCGGGCTGCAGGCCTACGGCAATAACCATGTGCAAGTACAGACCCAGTCGCTGCCCAGGCGCGTCGATTTGAAGAACGGGACCAAGGTGCTCGCTGCCGGTCGTGGCTCAGTCAACATCCTCAACTTTGATGTGGTGAAAGTCCGTCGTCTGTTGCTTGAAGCCCTGGATGAACAGGGCCGGCCCTTGCCTCAAGGGGCCGCGGTGTTCGGCGAGGACAACAACTTTATGACCAGTGTGGTGGGTGACGGCATGATTTTTCTCAATAACATCAATGGGCCGCAAACGCTGAGGGTTTCATTGCCGGACTCGGCCGCCTGTGTGCTGCAAGTCAACCCTGAGCAAGAGTCTGGCGATGACCAACTTTTCGAAACCGCACCGGCGGTATGCCATGCTCGCTAAGCCGATGAGTGGCTCACATGTTCCCCGCCTCTGCCTGTTGTTGGTCGCCCTGATGGGCAGCCCTGCGCGTGCTGACGACTGCCGGATGACCTTGAGCGAGCCTCGGATCGACTACGGGGTGATGCGTCCTTCGCAAGCGTCGTCTGGCAGGGCGACATTGATGCTGGAGACGCAACGTACGCTGCACCTGAGCGTGCTCTGCGCGACTCCCACGGGGATGAGCCTGCGCTTCAGCGGTGCACCCGCTGATGCCCAAAGCTATCAGTTTGGCCGGCAAGGGCGTTTCACTTTGAGCCTGAGGCAGGCGCAGGTCGACGGCAGCCCGGTGTCGTGGCAACCCGATGAAACCGCCAGCGGGCGGCTGCTACCCGGTCGCACGTTGTTTGCCAATGCCGCCGGTGTGGCGGTGACGGGCCGCCGGTTGACGGCCCAGGTGGAGATTGAGGTTCAACTGCCGGCCGATGCCCTCGCGGTACGCCGGGAGATGCAACTGGAGGGCCATGGCCAATTCGAGCTGGTCAGTCCGGCTGCTCCGTAGAGCCGATGAAGTTGGCCAGTTCGGCGGTTTTCGGGTGCGCGAACAAGTGTTTGGGATCGCCGACTTCATGCACCTTGCCCTGGTGCATGAACACTAGCTTGTCGCCGACTTCGCGGGCAAAGCGCATCTCGTGAGTCACCATGATCAGGGTCATGCCGTCCTTGGCCAGTTGGCGCACCACGCTGAGCACTTCATTGACCAGTTCCGGGTCGAGGGCCGAGGTGATTTCATCGCACAGCAGCACCTTGGGCGACATCGCCAGTGCGCGGGCAATCGCCACGCGTTGCTGCTGGCCGCCGGACAAGCGATCGGGGAAGGCGTCGAATTTCTCCCCCAGCCCGACGCGCTCCAGCATTTGCTTGGCCAGCAGCGCAGCCTTGGCCTTGGGCACTTTTTGGACGACTTGCGGCGCGAGCATCACGTTTTCGCCGACGGTCAGGTGCGGGAACAGGTTGAACTGCTGAAACACCATGCCGACTTTCTGCCGCAGGCTGCGCAGGTCAGCGCGGGCGGCGTCGAGGTATTCGCCGTCGACTTCGATCACGCCGTCGTTGATCGATTCCAGGCCGTTGAGGGTGCGCAATAGTGTGGATTTACCCGAGCCGCTGCGCCCTATGATCGCCACCACCTGGCCTTCTTCAACGGTCAGGTCGATGCCCTTGAGTACGTGGTGATCGCCGTAATACTTATGCAGGGCGGAAATTCTAAGCAGAGGCATGCAGTCTCCTTTCCAGGTAGCGCGCACTGAGGGATAGGGGGTAGCAGAGCAGAAAGTAACCAAGCGCCACCAGGCCGTAGACCATGAAGGGCTCGAACGTGGCATTGGCGAGCATGCCGCCGGTCTTGGTCAGTTCGGTAAAGCCGATGATCGAGGTCACGGCGGTGCCTTTGACCACCTGCACTGAGAAGCCCACGGTGGGCGCCACGGCAATGCGCAGGGCCTGGGGCAGGATTACGTAGCGCAGTTGCTCAAGCGGGTTGAGCGCCAGGCTGGCCGACGCTTCCCATTGCCCGTGGGCGATGGAATCGACGCAGCCGCGCCAGATTTCAGCCAGGTAGGCGCTGGTAAACAAGGTCAGGGCGATTGCCGCCGCGAGCCAGGGCGAGATATCCACACCCAGCAGGGCAACGCCGAAAAACACCAGGAACAGCTGCATCAGCAGCGGCGTGCCCTGGAACAGTTCGATATAGGTGCGCGCAACGTTGCGCGGGAGCGCCTTACTGCTGATGCGCATCGTCATCACCAGCAAACCGATCACGCCGCCACCCACAAACGCCACCAGCGACAGCAACAGCGTCCATTGCAGGCCCGTGAGCAGGTTGCGCACGATGTCCCAGAAAGAGAAATCACTCATCGGCTGTTCCTCATCACCCACCTGCGGCCGATCCAGTTGAGCAACTGGCGAATCATCAACGCCATGCACAGGTACACCAAGGTGGTCAGGGCATAGGTTTCAAAAGCGCGGAAATTGCGCGACTGGATAAAGTTGGCGGCGAAGCTCAGCTCTTCAGTGGCGATCTGCGAGCAGACTGCCGAACCGAGCATCACGATGATGATCTGGCTGCTCAGGGCCGGCCACACCTTGCCCAGCGCCGGCAGCAGCACCACGTGGCGGAACGCTTCGAAGCGCGTCATCGCCAGCGCTGCGGCAGCTTCCAGCTGCCCGCGTGGAATCGCCTGGATGCCAGCGCGGATGATTTCCGTGGAGTAGGCGCCCAGGTTGATCACCATCGCCAGCACGGCGGCTTGCCACTCGGTGATCTTCAGTCCCAGGGACGGCAGGCCGAAGAAGATGAAGAACAACTGCACCAGGAACGGTGTGTTGCGGATCAACTCGACGTACACACCGAAGAACCACGCAAACGGCTGGAGCTTCCAGGCCCGCACCACCGCGCCGACTGTGCCCAACGCTACGCCGAGAATCGCGCCGATGGCTGTCAGTTCAAGAGTGAACAGCGCACCACGCAACAGCAGGTCGGTATTGGCCAGCACCGGCACAAAGTCGAATTGATAGGCCATGAATCAGCTCCGCTTTTAGAGATCGGCAGGCGATGGTTCTTTGAGCCACTGCATCGCGTTCTTTTCCAGGCTGCCATCGGCTTTGGCAGCGACCAGGATCTGGTTGACCTTCTCCAGCAGCGCCGGCTCGTTCTTGTTCACGCCCACGTACACTGGCGAGTCCTTGAGCTTCACTTTCAGTGCAGGCACGCGTTTCGGGTTGCGTTCGCTGATCGCCACCATCACCACGTTGCCGCTGGCGATCAGGTCTACCTGGCCGGCCAGGTAGGCGGCGATGGTCGAGTTGTTGTCTTCGAAGCGCTTGATGGTCGCCTCTTTGGGCGCGACGGCAGTCAGCTCGATGTCTTCGATAGCGCCACGGGTCACGCTGATGGTCTTGCCCTTGAGATCGTCCAGGGTACTGATGGCGGCATCAGGCGGGCCGAACACCGCCAGGTAGAACGGTGCGTAGGCCTTGGAGAAGTCGATGACCTTTTCGCGCTCGGCGTTTTTGCCCAGGCTGGAAATCACCAGGTCGACCTTGCCGGTGGTGAGGAACGGGATACGGTTGGTGCTGTTGACCGGGGTCAGTTCCAGCTTGACCTTGAGTTGATCGGCCAGCAGCTTGGCGGTGTCGATGTCCAGGCCGCGCGGCTTCATGTCGGGGCCGGCCGAGCCGAACGGCGGAAAGTCCTGGGGCACGGCGACCTTGAGGGTGCCACGGGCAACGATGTCGTCCAGACCGTTGGCATGGGCAGGTGCCTGGCTCAGTATCAGGCTGGCAAACAGTGCAGTAAGCAGGGCGCTGTAGCGCTTGGTCATGGCAACTCTCCGAGAAGGGCGAAGGAATTTTCTGGATTTGCTCAGTGCACAGCCCATGCCATTACCGCTGGAACTGTCTGCGAGGCCGGGATTTGTTGAGCTTCCGTGGTCTTACTGGTCTGAACAGTGAGCTGACGTTTCGCACCCTTTTCGAGCGCCGGTAAAACCCGGCGAGCCCCTTTGGGGCGTGGCTTGCCGCCCGACCCGAATAGCTTTACAACTAGCCGCTCAGTTGACTGGAACCTTGAGTTTTTTATGAATTCCATCGCCCAAGCCGTACCGGAAGCGGCCCTGCAGGCCATCCGCAAACTGATCAAGGAGCAAGGCTTCGGGCCGGGCGATGCTTTGCCGTCCCAGCGCGATCTTGCGCTGCAGTTGGGCGTAAGCCGGGCGTCGTTGCGCGAGGCGTTGTCGTCCCTGAGCGCCTTGGGCGTGGTGAGTGTGCAGCCGGGCAAGGGCGTGTTCGTACAGGCTGCCGACGAGTCGCCGGGGTTTGCCTGGCCGTTTGCGGCGCAGGCTACGCCGCTGGATATCTTCCAGTTGCGCTACGCTCTTGAAGGCTTTGCGGCGGGGTTGGCGGCGGTGACGCTGACCATCGATGAGCTGGATAGCCTGGAAGACAACGTCGAGGCCATGCGCAAGGTGCTCAAGGCCGGCGACTTCGAAGCGGCTGCCCGACTGGACTTCGAATTCCATCAGCGCATCCTGCTGGCCAGTGGTAATCAAGCGATGGTGAGTATTCTCAGCGCCAGTGCCGAAGTGTTCCTCGAGAGCCAGAAACTACCGTTCATCCGGCCGGAGCGGGCCATGGAAACCTGGCAGGAGCACCGCCGGATAGTGCGCGCCCTGGCCCGTCGCGGCAGTGCAGCGGCGCAGAAAACCATGCAGGAACACGTGCGCAATGCGGCGTTGCGCACGGGCATCGCTTTCGTGACTCCCGTAACACCCTGAGTGGGGCGATACCCAAACTCATGCGGCACCATAGCAAGACTCAATCAGAGGCGGCTTCCTGAACGCGGGAAGGGCGGCTATGATGGGCCACGTTTTTTTTGCTTACAATCCGGAGACATCCATGAGCAACGATCTTATCAAGCACGTCACCGACGCGACCTTTGAGGCCGAAGTACTCAAGGCTCAAGGCCCGGTGCTGGTTGACTACTGGGCTGAGTGGTGCGGCCCTTGCAAAATGATCGCTCCAGTCCTGGACGACATTGCAACCACTTACGAAGGCAAGCTGACCATTGCCAAGCTGAACATTGACGACAACCAGGAAACCCCGGCCAAGCACGGCGTGCGTGGTATTCCGACCCTGATGCTGTTCAAGAACGGCAACGTCGAAGCCACTAAAGTAGGCGCGCTGTCGAAGTCTCAGCTGCAAGCTTTCCTCGACGCGAACATCTAAGCGTCTTCAAAAAAGCCCCGCAAATCGCGGGGCTTTTTCGTGAAACAGGGCTAGACGCTCCGAAATTCAGGTGGTACATTCGGTCCCGCACTGGTTTCTCCACTGCCCCCTGCAAGCCGTCGCCGACGCATTCCTTTTCGATTAGTACGCGATCCTGTCGCCTTCTCTGCGGCGCGGCCTCATTAAGCCAAAAGCTTAATTTCCCCCCTCCATAAATGATTACGTCATTCCTATATGAATCTGACTGAACTCAAGCAAAAGCCGATTACCGACCTGCTCCAACTGGCCGAAGAAATGGGCATAGAAAATATGGCCCGTTCGCGCAAGCAGGACGTGATTTTCTCCCTGCTCAAGAAGCACGCGAAAAGCGGCGAGGAAATCTCCGGTGATGGCGTGCTGGAGATTCTCCAGGACGGCTTCGGCTTCCTCCGCTCTGCAGACGCCTCCTATCTTGCCGGCCCAGACGATATCTACGTCTCGCCGAGCCAGATCCGTCGTTTCAACTTGCGTACCGGTGACACCATCGTTGGCAAGATCCGCCCTCCTAAGGAAGGCGAGCGCTATTTCGCCCTGCTCAAGGTCGACACGATCAACTTCGATCGTCCAGAGAACGCGAAAAACAAGATTCTCTTCGAGAACCTGACCCCGCTGTTCCCGACCGTGCGTATGAAGATGGAAGCCGGTAACGGTTCCACCGAAGACTTGACCGGTCGTGTGATCGACCTGTGCGCCCCGATCGGCAAAGGCCAGCGTGGCCTGATCGTCGCGCCGCCGAAAGCCGGTAAGACCATCATGCTGCAGAACATCGCAGCGAACATCGCGCGTAACAATCCTGAAGTTCACCTGATCGTACTGTTGATCGATGAGCGTCCGGAAGAAGTGACCGAAATGCAGCGCACCGTGCGCGGCGAAGTGGTTGCCTCCACGTTCGATGAGCCGCCAACCCGCCACGTGCAGGTTGCCGAAATGGTGATCGAGAAGGCCAAGCGCCTGGTCGAACACAAGAAGGACGTGGTGATCCTGCTCGACTCCATCACCCGTCTGGCCCGTGCCTACAACACCGTGATCCCGAGCTCCGGCAAGGTATTGACCGGTGGTGTCGATGCCCACGCCCTGGAGAAACCGAAGCGTTTCTTCGGCGCTGCGCGCAATATCGAAGAAGGCGGCTCGCTGACCATTATCGCCACCGCGCTGGTTGAAACCGGTTCGAAGATGGACGAAGTGATCTACGAAGAGTTCAAGGGTACCGGCAACATGGAACTGCCCCTGGACCGTCGTATCGCGGAAAAACGCGTGTTCCCGGCGATCAACATCAACCGTTCCGGCACCCGCCGCGAAGAGTTGCTGACTGCCGACGACGAACTGCAGCGCATGTGGATCCTGCGCAAGCTGCTGCACCCGATGGACGAAGTCGCCGCCATCGAGTTCCTGATCGACAAGCTGAAAGCCACCAAGACCAACGACGAGTTCTTCTTGTCGATGAAGCGTAAGTAATACGACGTTTCAGGTCCGAAAGAATGGCGCCCTCAGGGGCGCCATTTCTTTTCGTCGGTTTTTTAAGCATTCTCTGTACCCAAATGCACCGCGATAAGCTGCCAGTCGCCGTCATAGCAGGTAGGATGTACGCCTATTTTACGGGTGGCATGGTTAATGAAATTCAAGGATCTTCGGGATTTCGTGCAGCAACTTGAGCAGCGCGGAGAGTTGAAACGTATCCAGATGCCGATTTCCCCGGTGCTGGAAATGACTGAGATTTGCGACCGTACCCTTCGCAACAAGGGCCCGGCACTGCTGTTCGAGAACCCGACCGGCTTTGATATCCCGGTGCTCGGCAACCTGTTCGGCACCCCCGAGCGCGTGGCTTTTGGCATGGGGGCCGAGGCGGTCAGCGAACTGCGCGAGATCGGCAAGCTGCTGGCCTTCCTCAAGGAGCCCGAGCCGCCCAAGGGGCTGAAGGATGCCTGGTCGAAGCTGCCAATCTTCCGCAAGATCATTGCCATGGCCCCCAAAGTGGTCAAGGACGCGGTGTGCCAGGAAGTGGTCATCGAAGGCGATGACGTCGACCTCGGCATGCTGCCCGTGCAGACCTGTTGGCCAGGCGACGTCGGCCCGCTGATCACCTGGGGCCTGACCGTCACCAAAGGCCCGAACAAGGACCGCCAGAACCTCGGTATCTACCGCCAGCAAGTGATCGGCCGCAACAAGGTGATCATGCGTTGGTTGAGCCACCGTGGCGGCGCCCTGGACTTCCGTGAGTGGTGTGAAAAGCACCCTGGCAAGCCGTTCCCGGTTTCCGTGGCCCTGGGTGCCGACCCGGCTACCATCCTCGGCGCCGTGACCCCGGTGCCGGACAGCCTGTCCGAATACGCGTTTGCCGGCCTGCTGCGCGGCAACCGCACCGAACTGGTGAAGTGCCGTGGTAATGACCTGCAAGTGCCGGCCACGGCCGAAATCATCCTCGAGGGCGTGATTCATCCGGGCGAGATGGCCGATGAAGGGCCGTACGGTGACCACACCGGCTATTACAATGAAGTCGACAGCTTCCCGGTGTTCACCGTCGAGCGCATCACCCATCGGATCAAGCCGATCTACCACAGCACCTACACCGGCCGCCCGCCGGATGAGCCGGCTATTTTGGGCGTGGCGCTGAACGAAGTGTTCGTGCCGATCCTCCAAAAGCAATTCCCGGAGATCACCGACTTCTACCTGCCGCCGGAAGGCTGCTCGTACCGCATGGCCATCGTGACCATGAAGAAGTCGTACCCAGGCCATGCCAAGCGGGTAATGCTCGGTGTGTGGTCGTTTTTGCGACAGTTCATGTACACCAAGTTCGTTATTGTCACCGACGACGACATCAATGCCCGAGATTGGAACGACGTGATCTGGGCCATCACCACGCGCATGGACCCCAAGCGCGATACGGTGATGATCGACAACACGCCGATTGACTACCTCGACTTCGCCTCCCCAGTGTCGGGCTTGGGTTCGAAGATGGGCCTGGACGCCACCCACAAATGGCCGGGTGAAACCACCCGCGAATGGGGTCGGGTGATCGTAAAGGATGAAGCCGTCACTGCCCGTGTCGATGCGATCTGGAAAGAATTGGGAATAGATTGATGCGTGTAACCCTGCAACCTTCCGGCGCCGTGCTGGAGCTGGTCCCTGGCGAGCGAATCCTCGAAGGCGCGCGCCGCTTGGGCTACGAATGCCCCGAGGCCTGTCGCAACGGCGTATGCCATGTGTGCGCCGCGCTGCTCGTGGAAGGCCGAGTGCGGCAAGCCGGTGAAGTGCGCGACCATGGTGAGTTCTACACGTGTATCGCTGAGCCGCTGGAAGATTGCATTGTGTTGTGGGATGGCGTGCTGGCGCCGGGAGAGTTGCCATTGCGTAAGTTGTCATGCCAATTGAGTGAATGCGTAGAAGTCGGTGGCGATGTATGGCGCGTGCGCCTGCGCGCGCCGGCCGGCAGGGCGGTGCGTTACCACGCCGGGCAATACTTGATGATCGAGCGCGACAATGGCGAGAAATCGGCATTCTCCCTGGCGTCGGCACCCCATGCTGGACGCGAGCTTGAGTTGCATGTGCTGGTCCGCGAGGACAGTGCGCGCACCCTGTTGGAGCAACTGCAGCGTAACCAGATGGCCCGGATCGAAATGCCCTTTGGTGATACCCACTTGGCCGAGCTGCCGGACGGGCCGCTGGTGTTGATCGCTGCCGGTACCGGCATGGCGCAGATGCACAGCCTGATCGAGCATTGCCGCGCCTCTGGCTTCAAGCACCCGGTGCACCTGTACTGGGGCGTACGTCGCCCGGAAGATTTCTACGACATTGAGCACTGGGACCAGTGGCGGCAACTGCCCAACCTGTTCCTGCACAAAGTTGTCAGCGACTTGTGTGGTTGGGAAGGGCGCTGTGGGTTGTTGCATGAAGCGGTGTGTGAAGACATCACCGACCTCAAGTCGGTGCACGTCTACGCCAGCGGTTCACCGGCGATGATCTACGGTACCCTGGATGCGCTGGTGGATGCCGGTATGGACGCGCACCAGATGCGTGCCGATGTGTTCGCCTACGCCCCACGGGCCTGACGCGATCACATACATCACGGGTGTACGCCGATCAAACTGTGGGAGCGGACTGCGTCGTGTCTGTGTCAGAAGCGCACGCCTGTGGTCACCATCGCCGCATTGAACCCCAGCAACACCATCTCTGCCGCCACCGGCCCGTAATGCGCGCCCACCGACGGAATGATCACCGGTGCCACGCCGTAACGATTCAGTGGGATCTTGTCGCGGTACTTGCCGCGATAACCCTGGATCGCTCCGCCGGTCAGCTTCAAATACACCGGATAGTTCGCCATGTCGTAGCGCTTGCCCGCGTACGCGTAATACGAGCGCTGCCTGAACGAATTGCGAAACGTTGCCCCGCCATACACGAAACCTGACGCTTCGTTGCGCTCCAGGCCGATCAGGTCCTGGTTGTTGTTGTGCTCCGGGTCGGGCGCGAAATGCCGAGTGTAGACGCTGGTCTGCGCGTACCAGAAGCCTTTGTCGTCCTCGCTCGCGAGTGTTTCGCCAGCCAGTGCGGTGGTGGCCTGGGCCAGGAACAACAGGCCAGGCATTCGGAATCTGTTCATGGGTGCGACCTCAAGAGTCGATTGGGTGGGCGGCTAAGTGGGTCGTGATGTGTACGCTATTTTGATGGGTTGGCGGGTTCCCAGGCTGAACCGGGGCTGAAAGCGACGGCATTGGCACGCGTAATGCTGACAAATGGCTGTGGTGCTTATATCCGTACTTATTCGCTTACGGTATTTAGTGTCTCAGGCAAATGTCCTTAAGCTATATCTGAGACGGGCGGCTTATTGCTGCGGGTTTTATTACGGTAAAGTTGCTTACAACTGGTAATACATAGGAGGCGTACCGCTTTTCGCCATGACCGCCATTGAAACTGATCTTTTGCAGTTGGCTTACCCTCCGCGTCTCGATCTTGGGCCGCAACTCACTCACGAACAATTGATGAGCTCGATGCAGGCCACCATGGCCCGGCATAAGGGTGGGCCGGTCTGGCTATTTGCGTATGGTTCGCTGATCTGGCGCCCTGAATGCTCGTCGACCGAGCGCATGCGGGCACGGGTCCATGGTTATCATCGGGGTCTTTACTTGTGGTCCCACGAGCACCGGGGTACGCCGGAATTACCAGGTTTGGTCTTTGGTCTGGATCGCGGCGGCTCTTGCAGCGGGTTTGCTTACCGCTTGCCGGAAGATCAACTGGAGGCCTCGCTCTACGCCTTGTGGCAGCGCGAGATGCCTTACCCCTCTTACCGGCCGCACTGGCTCAGCTGCCGTCTGGAAGATGGCAGTACGGTGCAGGCATTGGGATTTGTTTTGGAGCGGCACCTGCCCAGCTACGCCGGCAACTTGCCTGATATCGTGCTGAACCACGTGTTGCAAAGCGCTTGCGGGCGTTACGGCACTACGCGTGATTATGTCGAGCAGACCGTCAACGCCCTGCGTAGCCACGCCATGCCAGATAAAAACCTGGAGGCGCGGCTCAAGCGTTGTGCGAAGGATTGCTCAGGCGGTTAACGCCCCGAGCTGACGCTGTTGGTGTGCCACAACGTTGGGATCAGGAAGGCGATTGCCAACACGCACGCGCCGATCAGCAGCACGAAACCACCGTCCCAGCCGAAGTGGTCCACGGTGTAGCCCATGGCCGCACTCGCTGCCACCGAGCCCCCCAGGTAACCGAACAAACCGGTGAAGCCCGCCGCTGTGCCGGCGGCTTTTTTCGGTGCCAGCTCCAGCGCCTGCAGGCCGATCAGCATTACCGGGCCGTAGATCAGGAAGCCGATGGACACCAGCGCGATCATGTCGACCATCGGGTTACCCGGCGGGTTGAGCCAGTACACCAGGGTCGCCACGGTCACCAGGGCCATGAACACGATGCCGGTGAGGCCACGGTTGCCACGGAAGATCTTGTCCGACATCCAGCCGCACAGCAGCGTGCCCGGGATACCTGCCCACTCATAGAAGAAGTACGCCCAGGACGATTTGTCGACCGTGAAGTGCTTGGCTTCTTTCAAGTAGGTCGGCGCCCAGTCCAGTACGCCGTAGCGCAGCAGGTAGACGAACACGTTGGCGAAGGCGATGTACCAGAGCATTTTGTTGCGCAGCACGTACTTGACGAAGATTTCCTTGGCGCTGAATTCGTCTTCGTGGCTGGCGTCATAGCCTTCCGGGTAGTCGTTCTTGTACTTCTCGATCGACGGCAGGCCGACTGATTGCGGGGTGTCGCGCATGGTGATGAAGGCAAACGCCGCCACTGCCAATGCCACGGTCGCCGGTACATAGAACGCTGCGTGCCAGTCGTTGAACCAGGCCATGCCCAGCAGGAACAGCGGGCCGATCAGGCCGCCGCCGACGTTGTGCGCCACGTTCCATACCGACACCACGCCGCCGCGTTCTTTCTGCGACCACCAGTGCACCATGGTCCGTCCACTGGGCGGCCAGCCCATGCCTTGAGCCCAGCCGTTGATGAACAGCAAAATGAACATCATGGTCACGCTGGACGTCGCCCAAGGTGCGAAACCGAAAATGAACATGACCCCAGCTGAAACCAGCAGGCCGAAGGGCAGGAAATAGCGCGGGTTGGAGCGGTCGGACACCAGGCCCATGAGGAACTTGGACAGGCCGTAGGCAATCGCGATAGCCGACATCGCCAGGCCCAGTTCACCACGGGTGTAACCCTCGTCGATCAAGTAGGGCATGGCCAGGGAGAAGTTTTTACGCAGCAGGTAGTACCCGGCGTAACCGAAGAAAATACCCGCGAAGATCTGCCAGCGCAGGCGTCGGTAGGTACTGTCTATTTTTTCTTCAGGCAGGGGCGCCTGATGTGCGGCAGGACGAAAGAAAGCAAACATTCAAGAGCTCCAAATTTCTTGTTTTGACTGCGGATGCGAATGTTACAGTTTCGTTACCGAAAATAGCATCGCCTCTTATCTGCAAACACAGGAAATCAGAGCAATTGCATGTTCTCTTATGAACATGTCGCGAATAGATAAGTGCTGGTCGGGATTGAGTTCGTGAGGCGTTGGAGATCCCAATGTGGGAGCGGGCTTGCTCCCACATTGACCGAATTTCACATCGTTTAGCGAGTTTGGACGACGACCTTGCCCACCGCCTTGCGCTGCCCCAAATCATTGATCGCCTGGGCGGCCTGTTCCAGCGGGTACACCTGCGACACCAGCGGCTTCAACTTATCCTCGGAATACCATGTGAACAACTGCTGGAAATTCGCCGCATTATCCTGCGGCTGACGCTGCGCAAATGAACCCCAGAACACCCCGACCACTGCGGCGCCCTTGAGCAGCGCCAGGTTCACCGGCAGTTCCGGAATACGCCCACTGGCAAACCCCACCACCAGCAGGCGGCCGTTCCAGGCGATCGCGCGGATGGCCTGGTCAAACAGATCGCCACCCACCGGGTCGTAGATCACATCGGCACCGTTGCCGTCGGTGAGGCGCTTGATCTCGTCTTTCAGGCTGGCTTCGCTGTAGTTGATCAGCTCATCAGCGCCAGCCGCCTTGGCCACTGCGAGTTTGTCGGCACTGCTGGCGGCGGCGATCACGCGTGCGCCCATGGCTTTGCCGATCTCCACGGCGGCCAGACCCACGCCACCGGAGGCGCCGAGGACCAACAGCGTTTCGCCAGGTTGCAGGTTGGCCCGCTGTTTCAGCGCGTGCATCGAGGTGCCGTAGGTCATGCTGAAAGCCGCGGCGGTGTTGAAGTCCATGCTCGGCGGGATCGGCAGTACGTTATAGCCCGGCACCGCGACCTGTTCGGCAAAGCTGCCCCAGCCGGTCAGCGCCATGACCCGATCACCGACTTTCAGGTGGCCGACCTTTTCGCCCACTTCACTGACCACGCCCGACGCTTCGCCACCCGGCGAAAACGGGAAGGGCGGCTTGAACTGGTACTTGCCCTCAATGATCAAGGTATCCGGGAAGTTGACCCCGGCGGCATGCACGTCCAGCAGGATTTCGTTTTTCTTGATCGCCGGGCTGGCGATTTCTTCCAGCACCAGGGTTTCGGCGGGGCCGAAGGCTTTGCACAGCACAGCTTTCATCGGACTATTCCTTTTGGCATCGTGGCCGATAAGTGTAGGAGGGTACGCCCGTGGGTCAACGAGCATGCCCGGGCCTGATAAGTCGCCATAAGCTTGTGCTCAGCCTTGCTAGCGTTATGCTACTTGGCAACCGAATGTGAGGAATGAACTGTGAAAGCGTGGATCCTGTTGATGCTGGCCCTGACCTTGCCGATGGCAGCCCAGGCCGAAGAGGCCAAAGAAGGCGAGGCGCCGAAGGTCAGCTATATCAGCCTGAGCCCGCCGTTCGTGGGCAACTACGGCCTGGATGGCACGGCGAAACTCAAGGTGTTCAAGGCCGACATCGCCCTGCGCGTGACCGGCACCGAAGCTGCCGCTGCGGTCAAAGCCAATGACGCGTTGATCCGTAACCAACTGGTGGCACTGTTCACTCAGCAGACCAACGAGAGCATGAGCACCGTTGAAGGCAAGGAAAAACTGCGCCAGGAAGCTCTCAAGCAAACCCAGCAAGTGATGAACGACGAGACCGGCAAGCCGGTAGTGGAAGATTTGTTGTTCAACAACCTGATCATCCAGTAACACCCTCCCCCGAAGCCGCTGTCGAGCCCTGGCGAGGCAGCGGCTACGTAGGCTTCGTCACGAGGCCAGGCTCTTCCTGAACCGCGCCAGCGCCACCGCAAAAAACACCAACCCAATCCCCGCCAACGCCAGCAAGTCCGGCCACACCAAGCCCACCCCCGCATCCCGGAACAGAATCGCCGCACTCAAACTCACAAAATGTGTCGACGGCGACCCTTGCATCACCCACTGCAACCACTCGGGCATGCTGTCCAACGGCGTGCTGCCGCCTGAGAGCAACAGCATGGGGATAATCACTGGAATCGCCAGCAAGCCGAACTGCGGCGTCGAACGCGCAAGCGTCGCCAGGAAAATCCCCAGGGCCGTACTGGCAAACAGGTACAGCGCCGTCACAAACAGAAACAGCCCGAGCGACCCGGCCAGCGGCACGCCGAGCAGCCCTTTGACCACCACTTCCAGCGACAGCCAAGTGCACAACACCACCACCAGCATGTTGCTCCAGATTTTTGCCAGCATGATCTCCAGCGCGGTCAGCGGCAGCACCAATAGATGGTCGAGGGTGCCGTGCTCACGCTCGCGCAGCAGCGCGGTACCGGTCAGGATAATCGCGAGGATGGTGATGTTATTGACGATCTGGATCACCGCCAGGAACCAGCCACCTTCCAGGTTGGTATTGAACAATGCGCGGGTGGTCAGCAGGGCGGGCGCGTGGCGGGCGGCATCGGTCTGGCCGCTGTAATTGAGCAATTCCCTCTGGAAAATCCGCCCGATATAGCCCGCGCCCATGAATGCCTGGCTCATCGCCGTGGCATCGACGTTCACCTGTACGCCGGGCTGGCGACCGGCCAACAGGTCGGCCTGGAAATTCGCCGGCACATTGATCACGAAGGTGTACTCGCCGCTGTCCATGACCTTGTCCAGTTGGTCATAGGGCAATGGCATGGGGGCCTGGAACTCGGGCGGTTGCAGCGCCTCGGCCATCTGACGCGAAAGCGGACTGTGGTCTTCATCGACAAACGCCACGCTGGCGTTGTGCACGCCGATCACCGATCCAGCGGCGGGCATATAGATGGCGACGGTGAAGGCGTAGAACAGGAACAGCAGCAACACGCTGTCGTGGCGCAGGCTGGTCAGTTCCTTGATACCCAGGCGCAGGATGTGCGCAAACTTATGCATCAGGCCTCCTGCTTCTTGAGCATGATCAAGCTCAGCCCAGTAAACCCTATAAAGAACCCGAACAGTGCCAGGCACTGCGGCCACAACTGGCGCACGTCCAGGGCCTTGGTGAAAGTGCCCACGGCGATATCCAGAAAATGCCCCGCCGGAAAAAGCGTGCCCATCAACGCAGCCGCGCCTTCCAGGGACGAGCGCGGCACGATCAGCCCGGAGAACTGGATGGTCGGCAGGCTGGTGATGATCATGGTGCCGAGGATGGCGGCGATCTGCGTGCGGGTGAACGCCGAAATCAGCAGGCCCATGCTGGTGGTGGCCAGCACATACAGCAGGCCGCCGAACGCCAGCGTGAGCGCGCTGCCTTTGAACGGCACGCCGAACAGCCAGCGGTTCATCGCCACCAATATCGCCAGGTTGACCAGGCTCACCGCCAGGTAGGGCGCCTGTTTGCCGAGCAGGAATTCCAGGCGGGTCAGCGGCGTGGCGTAGAAGTTGGTGATCGAGCCCAGCTCCTTCTCGCGCACGATGCCGAGTGCCGTCAGCATCGCCGGGATAAACGCCAGGATCAGCGCCATCACCCCGGGGCCGATGGCATTCACACTGACCACGTCCTGGTTATAGCGGAAGCGGGTTTCCAGCTTGACGGCGGCTGAGTTGTTGCGAGGCAGGCTGCTCAGCTCGGCCAGTTGCCGGAGGTTCTCCTGGTGCACGGCTTCAACGTAGTTGCGGCTGGTTTCCGCGCGAAACGGCATGCCGCCATCAAGCCAGGCAGCCACGGTGGGCTGGCGACCGGCGTAGAGATCACGGCCAAAGCCAGGCGGTATCTCCAGCGCCAGTTTTATTTCCGAGCGTTGCAGGCGTCGGTGCAACTCATTCGAGTCGCTGATCAGCGGTTGCTCGGCGAAGTAGCGCGAGCTGCGAAAAGCCTCCAGGTAGGCGCGGCTTTGTGGCGTCTGGTCCTGGTCGTAGACAGCGAAGGCGAGGTTTTCCACATCCAGGGAGATGCCGTAGCCGAAGATCACCATCATGAACATTGCCCCCAGCAGCGCGAAGGCCATGCGCACTTTGTCGCGCAACAGTTCCTTGCCTTCGCGGCTGGCTACGGCAAGCAGGCGAGACAGACTGAAGCCGCGCTTGCTCACGGGTGGCGCACTGGTTTCGCTGACGGTTGCGGCGGGCGCAGTGGGTTCCGGCTCGCCTTGGGCTTGTTCCAGGCAGGTGACGAACGCCGCTTCCAGCGTCTCGCCGTGGAATTGTTGTTGCAGCGCATCCGGCGTATCGCAGGCCAGTACCTTGCCCGCGTGCATCAAGGAGATGCGGTCACAGCGCTGGGCTTCGTTCATAAAGTGGGTGGACAGGAAGATGGTCACGCCTTGTTCGCGGGACAGCTCGATCAGCAACCGCCAGAAGTCGTCGCGCGCGGCTGGGTCGACACCCGAAGTGGGCTCATCAAGGATCAGCACTTCAGGCCGATGCAGCACGGCCACCGCCAATGACAACCGCTGGCGCAAGCCGAGGGGCAGTTCGCCGGATGGTTGCTCGGCCACATCGCCGAGGTCGAAGCGCTGGATCAACTCATCAATACGCGGGCCACTGTCCGCCTTTGGCAAGTCGAACAATTGCGCATGCAGCATCAGGTTCTGGCGCGCGCTGAGTTCGCCGTACAGCGAGAAGCTTTGTGACATGAACCCCACGCGTTTGCGAGTGACCAGGTCCTTGGCGTTGACAGGATTGCCCAGCAGTGTCGCACTGCCCTCGGTGGCGGGCATCAGCCCGGTGAGGACTTTCATGGTGGTGGTCTTGCCGCAGCCGTTGGAGCCGAGAAAGCCGAATATTTCGCCTCGGCCGATGGCGAAGCTGACGGTGTTCACCGCCGTGAAATCACCAAAACGCAGTGTCAGATCGTGGGCTTCGATGGCGATATCGGTGTTGTCGCTTTCCCTCGGCGGAATCACCAGCGGCTTATTGTCGTGGGCGCTGTCGCCCTGGAAGTGGGTGAAAGCCTCGTCCAATTTGCCGCTGGATGTTGCGGCGGCCAGTTCACTGCTCAAGCCGACCGCGATCAGTTTGCCGCGATCAAGCATCAGGCAATGTTCGAACTGCTCGGCTTCTTCCATGTAGGCCGTGGCTACCAGCAGCGTCAGTTGTGGGCGCTCGCTGCGTACGCTTTCTACCAGTTCCCAGAAGCGCCGGCGTGACAGTGGGTCGACGCCGGTAGTGGGCTCGTCAAGGATCAACAGGTCCGGGTCGTGGATCAGCGCGCAGCACAGGCCGAGTTTCTGCTTCATGCCGCCAGACAGCTTGCCGGCCGGACGCTCGGCGAAGCGCGCAAGGTCGGTGGCCAGCAGCAGGTTGTGCATGCGCTGGTCGCAGTCGGCTCTGGACAGGCCAAACAGCGTGGCAAAGAAACGGATGTTTTCACTGATGGACAATTCGGGATACAAATTGCCGCCCAAACCCTGGGGCATAAACGCGATGCGTGGGTACAGGCTGTTGCGGTGGCGGCGGTCTTCGATGGCGCCGCCGAGCACTTCCAGCTGACCCTCCTGGAGTTTCTTAACCCCGGCGATCAAGCCCAGCAGGCTTGACTTGCCCGCGCCGTCCGGGCCAATCAACCCGCAGCGCGTACCCGCCGGCAGGCTGAAGGCGATGTCGACCAGTGCCTGCTGCTTACCGTAGCGGTGGTTGATCCCGCTGGCCTGCAGCGCCAGCGCGGTCATTGCAGGTTGGCCGGCCAGTCGATGTCAGCTGTGCGTACATAACCCGCGCCGGGCGTGCCCGGTTTGGCTTGGGGCGCAGCGCTGGGTTGAGTCAGGCGCAGTTTGACGCGGAAGACCAGTTTCTGGCGTTCGTCGCGGGTTTCCACTTCCTTGGGTGTGAACTGGGATTTTGCGGCGACAAAACTGATCGTGGCCGGCAGCGGTTGGTCGGGCAGGGCATCGAGCAGGATGCGTGCGTCACTGCCGACGGTGAGGCGCCCGGCGACGGAAGCAGGCAGGTAGAAATTCATGTATTGATCATTGGGATCAATCAGCAGCAAAACCCGCCCGCCCGCACCCAGCACTTCGCCGGGTTCTGCCAGGCGCAGTTGGATGATCCCGTCGATAGGTGCGCGCAGGCTGCTGTCGTCGATTTCGCTGGTGAGCTGTGCGACTTGGGCTTGGGCGGCGACGATGGCGGCTTTCACCGAGGCGACTTGGGCTTGTGCGGCAACGACTGCTGCATTGCCGGTGTTCTGCCGCGCTTGCTGCTGGTCGATCAACTGGCTGCTGGCGAAGCCGCGTTTGTACAGCTGTTGGGTACGCCTGAGTTCCTGGTTTGCCAGCAGTTGTTCGCTCTGGCGCAGTTGCACATTGGCTTCGGCAGCGGCGAAGTTTTCCTTGGCGCGCAGCACTTCAGCCTCGGCCTGGGCGCGTTGGGCTTCGAGGGTGCGGGTGTCCATGCGTGCGAGCAGTTGGCCCTTGAGTACCTTGTCGCCTTCGTCCACCCGCACGTCGGCCAGGCGCCCGGGGATCTTGGTGGCGATCTGCACTTCGGTGGATTCCAGGCGGCCGTTGCCCATGCCCAGCCCTTCGGGCAGGCGATCCTGGGTGGAGCGCCAGTAACCGAAGCCGCCGGCACCCAGCAGCAGCGCGATGAGTGCGACGGCGAAAAGGCGGGAGGTGTGGTGGTTCGTCGACATGGCTGCTTCCTGCGGCTTTAGCGTTCCAGTGTGACCGGTTTGCCCTGGGAGGGCCTTGATGTCGGTCAGTTAAAGCAAATTGATCACGGCGGCCCATTGCTCGGGCGTGACGGCCATCACCGAAAGCCGGCTGCCTTTTTGCACCAAGGGCAATTCGGCGAGGGCGACTTGTTGTTTCAGGTAGCCCAGGCCCAGCACGTTGGTAAAGGTCCGAACGTGCGCAACGTTGATCGCGCTCCACGGATTTTTTTCCGGGGTGGCCTTGGCGTCGAAATAGTGGCTTTCTGGTTCTAGCGCTGTGGGGTCCGGATAGGCCGCCTCGACGATTTTTCCGATGCCGGCAATGCCAGGTTCGGGGCAGCTGGAGTGGTAAAAGAAAAACGCGTCACCCACCGCCATCGCGCGCAAAAAGTTGCGCGCCTGGTAGTTGCGCACCCCGTCCCAGCGCGCTTCACCGAGCTTTTCCAAGCCTTTGATAGAGAGTTCATCGGGCTCGGATTTCATCAACCAATAGGCCATCTTTGGGCTCCTGAAAAAGACAGTGGGCAAGTTGTCAGGTAATTTGATGACAAACCGACAGTCGGTTGGCGCCAAGGTTTGCGTGTTGGTTCACGTTACCGCAGAATGCCGGCTTTTAAAGCTTGGCGCAGCTGCAACGGACTCCTTTGGAACGTTGTTGTCATCGTGTACGAGGTGCCTGCAGGGGGGCAATCGATGCAACGTAAACCGGATTTACTATGGATTTTGGTGATTTTGTTTGGTCTGGGCGTCGTGACCACCGGGTATGCCCAAAGCTTGTGGTCGAACAACACCGATGCTCCCGTTGAACTGGCTCAGCAGAAGTCGCAACCGTTCAAGCGTTAACACTTCTTCAAGGCGCCGCTGATTCCAGTGGCGTCTGTGCGATGTACCAATTCTTATCTGTTACGGTGCCCGCCAACGGCACGTCCCAGCTCGCTTGCGCCAACCGATCGACCTTCTGACATTCATGGGCCAGGCCCAGCAACGTCGGCTTGCGCCAGCTCTTGCGGCGCGCCAGATAAGCCAGGCTGCGATCGTAAAACCCGCCGCCCATGCCCAGTCGCCCACCCGCATCATCGAACCCCACCAACGGCAGCAGCACCAGGTCCAGCGCCCAGACCTTGCGCTGACGGCTGATATTCACCCGTGGCTCCAGAATGCGAAACCGATTGGGCATCAGCTTTTCCCCAAGCCTTACGCGCTGGAACACCATCTTGGTTCGCGGCCAGGCGCTGAGTACCGGCAGGTACGTGGCCTTGCCTCGGCGCTGGGCTGCGCGCAGCAGCAAGCGCGGATCGATTTCACCGTCCGTCGGTAGATACAAAGAGATATGTTTGGCCCGGCGAAACAGCGGGTGCTGTGCCAGTTGCCGATACAGGCCGTGGGCGGCCTTGCGCTGCTCGCTCGGCGTAAGGGCGCGGCGGGCCTGGCGCAACATGCGTCGAAGTTGCGGACGGGAAAGCGGCGCAGGTTCGGTCATGGTTTCGGCTCATAAAACAATGCCAGTCCGAGGACTGGCATTGAGTTTGGGAATTCAGGCTCCCCGACAGAGCCGCTGTCGACTTAGCCCTTGAACCCGAAAGTTCAAGGTGGAAGATGCAGTAGGCTTTAAGGCTTTCCGTCTAGCGGACATGCACACCAGCCCAACGTGCAACTTCCAGGGTAGTGCGAATCGGCTCAGGGACATCGCCGACTGGCAAACACGCCAGGGAGTGGGGCGAGTATACCTTAAACAGTCGCGGCAATCAGCCCTTGGGTGCTTCTGTGTCGCTCGAAAGCGCCAGATCAACACGTTCCAGCAGGTCACGCACCTGCTCACGGGTAGAGCCGCTGGCCTGCACATCAGGGCGTTCCTGCTTATGCAGTAAATCGTGAGTAATATTCAGCGCGGCCATCACGGCGATGCGGTCGGCGCCGATCACTTTGCCGCTGCTGCGGATTTCACGCATCTTGCCGTCCAGGTAGCGGGCGGCGCTCACCAGGTTGCTGCGCTCTTCCTGGGGGCAGATGATCGAATAGTCTTTGTCGAGGATCTGCACGGTGACGCTATTGCTTGAACTCATGAGTCTTGCTCCAGGGCCTTCAGGCGCGAAATCATCGATTCGACCTTACGCCGGGCGATTTCGTTTTTTTCAATGAGGTGAGCGCGTTCCTCGCGCCAGGTCTTTTCCTGAGCTAATAGGAGTCCGTTTTGAGTCTTTAGTTGCTCGACCCGGGTAATTAGCAATTCGAGTCTGGCCATCAGCGCTTGCAGGTCGGTGTCTTCCATTGGGTTCCACTGGATTTGTCTGATGAATGGCAACTGCAGGATAAACGATCTGACGCCCTTGATAGTCTTGGTACGCCTGCCGGTGCTAGGATACAACGCTCCATTCTAGACATTGCGCCGTCTGGCGCCTAGCTCACCATGCCTATTCAGAACTCCCCGTACGATGCTTTTTCCAAACTGCTGAGCACCAGCGGCCACCCCTGCTCGCCTGCCGAACTGCACGGCGTGCTCCTGGGCCGTAGTTGCACCGGCGTTGGCTTTGACGCTGATAACTGGCTGGCCGATGTGGCCGAGCTGCTCGAAACCGAGCCGACCGACAACGTGCGTAACGCGCTGATCGGCTTGCAAGAGATGGTCAAGGGCGAGCTGACCGGTGATGACGTCACCGTGGTCCTGCTGCTGCCGACTGACGACGCGCCGCTCACCGAACGCGCTGCAGCCTTGGGCCAATGGTGCCAAGGTTTCCTCCACGGCTTTGGCGTAAACGCCGGCGGCCTGGAATTGAGCACCGACGCCAAGGAAGTGTTGCAGGACCTGGCAGCCATCTCCCAGGTGCAAGACGCCCTGGAAGAATCCGAGGACGGTGAAGGCGACTACATGGAGGTGATGGAATACCTGCGCGTCGCGCCGCTGCTGCTATTCACAGAGACCAAGAAGTCTGCTGAGCCCGCTGCACCCAAGCCGTCGCTGCATTAAGAAAGGAAGCCCATCTGTCCATGACTCATATCCCCCGAGCGGAATACACGCGGCGCCGCAAGGCGCTCATGGCGCAGATGGAACCCAACAGCATCGCGATCCTGCCGGCCGCCGCCGTAGCGATCCGCAACCGTGATGTCGAACACGTGTACCGCCAGGACAGCGATTTTCAGTACCTGAGCGGTTTCCCCGAGCCGCAAGCGGTGATCGTGCTGATGCCCGGCCGCCAGCATGGCGAGTACGTGCTGTTCTGCCGCGAACGCAATGCCGAACGCGAACTGTGGGACGGCCTGCGCGCCGGCACCGAAGGCGCAATTCGCGACTTTGGCGCCGACGATGCCTTCCCCATCACCGATATCGACGACATCCTGCCCGGCCTGATCGAAGGCCGCGACCGGGTGTATTCGGCCATGGGCAGCAACGCCGAATTCGACCGGCACCTGATGGAGTGGATCAACGTGATCCGCTCTAAAGCGCACCTCGGCGCCCAGCCACCGAACGAATTCGTTGCCCTGGATCATCTGCTTCACGACATGCGTCTGTATAAATCGGCGGCAGAAGTGAAGGTGATGCGCGAGGCCGCACGCATCTCCTGCGCCGCCCATGTGCGGGCGATGCAGGCCAGCAGGGCTGGTTTGCACGAGTTCAGCCTGGAAGCCGAGCTGGACTACGAATTCCGCAAGGGCGGCGCGAAAATGCCGGCTTATGGTTCCATCGTCGCCGCCGGGCGCAACAGCTGCATCCTGCATTACCAGCAGAATGACGCGTTGCTCAAGGACGGCGACCTGGTGCTGATCGACGCAGGTTGCGAGATCGACTGCTACGCCAGCGACATCACCCGCACCTGGCCGGTCAACGGCAAGTTTTCGCCCGAGCAGAAGGCGATCTACGAAATTGTGCTGGCCTCCCAGGAAGCTGCCTTTGCCCAGATCGCCCCCAACAAGCATTGGAACCAGGCCCACGAGGCCACAGTGCACGTCATAACCGCCGGGCTGGTGAAGCTTGGGTTGTTGCAGGGTGACGTCGACGAGCTGATCGCCAGCGAAGCCTATAAAGCGTTCTACATGCACCGCGCCGGCCACTGGCTGGGTATGGATGTGCATGATGTGGGCGAGTACAAAGTGGGCGGTGAGTGGCGTGTGCTGGAAGTCGGTATGGCGTTGACCGTTGAGCCGGGGATCTACATCTCACCGGACAATCAGAATGTGGCAAAGAAATGGCGTGGCATTGGCGTACGCATTGAGGACGACGTGGTGGTAACCAAGCAAGGCTGTGAAATCCTGACCGGCGGCGTGCCCAAGACCGTCGCCGATATCGAAGCGCTGATGGCGGCTGCGCGATGAGCCGGGTCAACCTGGCGATCATCGGCGGTGGCCTGGTCGGTGCCAGCCTGGCGTTGGCGTTGCAGGCGGGGGCCAAGGCGCGCGGCTGGAAGATCGTGCTGATCGAACCGTTCGCGCCGGGCGACAGCTACCAGCCGAGCTACGACGCGCGCTCTTCGGCGCTGTCCTTCGGCGCCCGGCAGATCTATCAGCGTTTGGGCCTGTGGCAGGACATTTCCCGTCGCGCCGAGCCGATCAAGCAGATCCATGTGTCCGACCGTGGGCGCTTCTCCACGGCGCGTCTGTCGGCCATGGAAGAGGGCGTGCCCGCCCTTGGTTATGTGGTGGAAAACGCCTGGCTGGGCCAGTGCCTGTGGCAGGGCCTGGATAAAGACGTGGTCAGTTGGCGCTGTCCGGCGGAAGTCACGCGCATGGAGCCGCTGTCCGATGGCTACCGCCTTACCCTCAACGATGAAACCGTGCTGGAATGCGACCTCGCGGTGCTGGCCGACGGCGGCCGTTCCGGCTTGCGCGAGCAACTGGGCATCGGCGTTAAAACCCGCCCGTATAACCAGAGCGCGCTGATCGCCAACATCACGCCTAGCGAAGCCCACAACGGCGAAGCATTCGAGCGCTTCACCGATGAAGGCCCGATGGCCTTGCTGCCGCTGCCGGACAACCGTTGCGCGCTGGTGTGGACGCGCATCGGTTTGGATGCCCAGCGCCTGGCCAGCCTTGATGAACGTAGCTTCTTGAGTGAATTGCAGGACGTGTTCGGCTACCGCCTGGGCACCCTGAAGCAAGTCGGCGCACGTCATCTGTACCCGCTGACGTTGGTTGAGGCTGAGGAACAAGTGCGTTCGCACTTGGCAATCCTTGGCAATGCCGCCCACAGCCTGCACCCGATTGCCGGGCAGGGCTTCAACTTGTCCCTGCGCGATGCGAATGCCTTGGCTGAGGCCTTGCTGGCCGGGCCGCAAGTACCGGGCGACCTGGCAACCTTGCAGGGCTATCGCGAGCGTCAGCGCCTCGACCAGAAACTTACCGTGGGCTTCTCCGACCAAGTCACGCGCCTGTTTGGCAGCGCCCAACCGCTGGTCGCGCTGGGCCGCAACATGGGCCTGCTGGGTCTGGACCTGTTACCGCCGGCCAAGCGCTGGTTCGCCCGTCAGGCCATGGGCCTGGGCACGCGTCCCGATGCGTAAGTGGTTGATCGAGCGCCTGGGCAAGGCGCGGTTGTTGCGTTGGATCATGACCCTGTATCCGCCTTACTTGGGGGCGGGGGTCCGCGTCCGGTATATGAGCGCCGATTTCCGTCAGGTCAAAGTGAGCATGGGCCTGGGCTGGTACAACCGCAACTATGTCGGCACGCAATTCGGTGGCAGCCTGTATTCGATGGTGGATCCGTTCTACATGCTGATGCTGATGGAGAACCTGGGGCGCGGCTACATAGTGTGGGACAAGGCCGCGAGCATCGATTTCATCTCGCCGGGCAAAGGCCCGGTGTACGCCGAGTTTTCCATCGACGACGCCTTGCTTGATGAGGTGCGTCGACACACCGAAGGTGGCGAGAAGTACTTGCCCCACCTCAAGGTCGAGATACATGACGGCTCCGGCACCCTGGTGGCGCGGGTCGACAAAACCCTTTACGTGCGGCGCAAGCCGCCAGCGAGACAGGCTTAAAGCATGGACATGCGCGCAGATGTGCTGATTGTCGGGGCCGGAATGGTCGGAAGCGCCCTGGCGCTGGCGTTGCAAGGCAGTGGCCTGCAGGTGCTGCTGCTCGACGGCAGCCCGCTGAGCGTCAAGCCTTTCGACCGCGAGGCCGCATTCGAGCCCCGCGTGAGCGCCTTGTCGGCCGCCAGCCAGCGCATCCTCGAGCGCCTGGGGGTGTGGGACGGCATCGTGTCGCGCCGTGTCAGCCCTTATGGCGAGATGCAAGTGTGGGACGGCAGCGGCACCGGGCAGATCCACTTCTCGGCGGCCAGCGTGCATGCCGAGTTGCTGGGGCATATTGTTGAGAACCGCGTGGTTCAGGATGCCTTGCTCGACCGTCTGCACGACTGCGACCTGGGCCTGTTGGCCAACGCGCGTCTGGAGCAGATGCGCCGCTCCGGCGATGACTGGTTGCTGACCCTGGCCGATGGGCGCAAGTTGCGTGCGCCGTTGGTGGTTGCCGCCGATGGCGCCAACTCCGCCGTGCGCCGCCTGACCGGCACGGCGACCCGTGAATGGGATTACCTGCATAACGCCATCGTCACCAGCGTGCGTAGCCGCGAGCCGCACCAGCGTACAGCGTGGCAACGCTTTACCGATACCGGCCCGCTGGCGTTCCTGCCGCTTGTGCGGGGTGGGCAGGAGGATTGGTGCTCGATTGTCTGGTCGACCACGCCCGCTGAGTCTGAACGCCTGATGGCGCTGGATGATCAAAGCTTCTGCCGTGAACTGGAGCGGGCTTTTGAAGGCCGGCTGGGTGTGGTGCTGAGCGCCGACCCGCGCGTTTGTGTGCCGTTGCGCCAGCGTCACGCCAAACGCTACGTGGCCGAAGGTCTGGCGTTGATCGGCGACGCGGCCCACGTCATCCATCCATTGGCGGGGCAGGGCGTGAACCTGGGCTTTCTTGACGCAGCGACACTGGCCGAAGTGCTGCTGTCGGCGACCGAGCGCGGTGAGCGCCTGGCGGATGTGAAGGTACTGAGCCGCTACGAACGCCGACGCATGCCGCATAACCTAGCGTTGATGGCGGCGATGGAAGGCTTCGAGCGGCTGTTCCAGGCTGACCAACTACCGCTGCGCTGGTTGCGTAATGCCGGGTTGAAACTGGTCGACCAGATGCCAGAAGCCAAGGCCGTGTTTGTGCGCCAGGCGCTGGGCCTGACCGGCGATCTTCCTGACCTGGCAAAACCCTGACATCGAAGCCCGGTCCCCTGTGGGATCGGACTTGCCCGCGAAGAGGCCATTAGCGCCACCGCAAAAAGCTGGCTATGCAACATCTGGTAACGCCTGCGGCAAGCACCACCAAATGTGAGTCCTTATCATTTGCCCTCTTTTCGCAAATGAGAGACCGCCCCCATGCTGGCAACCAAGCGCCTCCTGACTGCCCTGGCACTCACCCTGATCGGCAGCACCACCGTGCAGGCCGCCGACGAAGTGGTGGTCTACTCCTCGCGCATCGACGAACTGATCAAGCCAGTGTTCGACGCCTACACCCAGAAGACCGGCGTGCAGGTGAAGTTCATCACCGACAAGGAAGCCCCGCTGATGCAGCGCATCAAGGCCGAGGGCGAGAATGCCACCGCCGACCTGCTGCTCACCGTGGATGCCGGCAACCTCTGGCAGGCCGAGCAGATGGGCATCCTGCAACCGTTCACCTCAACGGTGATCGATAAGAATATTCCGCTGCAGTATCGCTCGTCGGCCCACGCCTGGACTGGATTGAGCTTGCGCGCGCGGACCGTCGCCTATTCCACCGACCGGGTAAAACCGGGTGACCTCACCACTTACGAAGCCCTGGCCGACAAACAGTGGGAAGGCCGTCTGTGCCTGCGTACGGCGAAAAAGGTCTACAACCAGTCGCTGACTGCCACCCTTATCGAAACCCATGGCGCGGCCAAGACCGAAGAAATCGTCAAGGGGTGGGTCAACAACCTGTCCACCGACGTATTCTCCGATGACATCGCGGTGCTCGAAGCCATCAACGCCGGGCAGTGCGACGTAGGGATCGTCAACACCTACTACTACGGCCGCCTGCACAAGCAGAAGCCGGACCTGGCGGTAAAGCTGTTCTGGCCGAACCAGGGCGACCGTGGCGTGCATGTGAACCTGTCGGGTATTGGCCTGACCAAGCACGCGCCGCACCCGGAAGCCGCGAAGGCGCTGGTGGAGTGGATGACCACGCCTGAGGCGCAGAAGATCTTTGCCGACGTGAACCAGGAGTTCCCGGCGAACCCGGCGGTAGCGCCGTCGGCCGAAGTGGCATCCTGGGGTAAATTCGTGGCGGACACCTTGCCGGTGGAAGTGGCGGGCAAGCGTCAGGCTGAGGCGATTCGGTTGATGGATAGGGCTGGCTGGAACTAAATTTGTAAAACGCCGTAGATCGAAATGTGGGAGCGGGCTTGCTCGCGAAAGCGTCGTGTCAGTCGATGCATGTGTGACTGATACACTGCATTCGCGAGCAAGCCCGCTCCCACATTGGTTAGCGGCGCCTTGAAAGTCTTTAATATTCTGAGAGTTTCTCATTGGCCCACCCCGCCCAACGCCGTTGGTACCTGCCAGTCTTCACCGTCGCTGCCCTGGTGCTGCTGCCGCTGAGCGTGATGTTGCTGTCCTGGCAGAGCATCGATGCGCAGATCTGGTCCCACCTCTGGGAAACCCAGATGCCGCGCCTGCTGGGCAACACCCTCACCCTGGTGTTGGGCGTCGGTGTCGGTGTGACCTTGCTGGGCGTCAGTCTGGCCTGGTTGACCAGCCTCTGCGAATTCCCCGGACGGCGCTGGCTCGATTGGGCGCTGATGTTGCCCTTCGCCATTCCCGCGTACGTGCTGGCTTTCGTGTTTGTGGGCCTGCTGGATTTTGCCGGCCCGGTGCAAACCCTGCTGCGCGAATGGTTCGGCAGCGGCCTGCGCCTGCCGCGCGTGCGCTCGACCAGTGGTGTGATCATCGTGCTGGTGCTGGTCTTTTACCCGTATGTGTATTTGCTGGCGCGCACGGCGTTCCTGGCCCAGGGCAAAGGCCTCATGGAAGCGGCGCGGGTGCTGGGGCAATCGCCATGGCGAGCGTTCTGGCACGTGGCCCTGCCCATGGCGCGGCCGGCGATTGGTGCCGGGGTGGCGTTGGCATTGATGGAGACGCTTGCGGATTTCGGTGCGGTCTCGGTGTTCAACTTCGATACATTCACCACCGCCATCTACAAGACCTGGTATGGCTTCTTCAGCCTTTCCAGCGCGGCACAGTTGGCCAGCCTGTTGCTGCTGGTGGTGATGTTGGTGCTGTACGGTGAACGTCGCGCACGCGGTGCCAGCCGGCCTAGTAATGAGCGGCCGCGGGGCAAGGCGCTGTATCACTTGCGTGGGCTCAAGGCAGCAGCGGCCAGCGGCTGGTGCGGGCTGGTGTTCGCCTGTGCGTTTGTCATCCCGATGCTGCAACTGGTCGTCTGGTTCTGGCAGCGCGGCCGCTTCGACTTGGATGAGCGCTATTCGGGCCTGATCGTCCACACGCTCTACTTGGGCGGCATCGCAGCGTTGATCACCGTAAGCGTGGCGTTGGTGCTGGCATTTGCCAACCGCCTGGCGCCGACCCGGGCGATCCGCTCCGGCATCAGCCTGGCCAATGTTGGCTATGCTTTGCCGGGCTCGGTGCTGGCGGTATCGCTCATGTTGGCGTTCAGTTATCTGGATCGTGAGCTGGTGGTGCCGCTGTCTGGTTGGCTCGGTGGTGCGGGCAAGCCGTTGCTGCTGGGCAGCCTGTCGGCATTGGTGCTGGCTTACTTGGTGCGTTTCCTGGCGGTGGCCTATGGGCCGCTGGAAAACAGCCTGGCGCGCATCCGCCCGTCCTTGCCGGAAGCAGCACGCAGTCTGGGCGTCAGTGGCCCGCGACTGTTTTGCAAAGTGTATCTGCCGTTGTTGCTGCCGGGTACCTTGAGTGCAGCGCTGCTGGTGTTTGTCGACGTGCTCAAGGAAATGCCCGCCACCTTGCTGATGCGCCCGTTCGGCTGGGACACCCTGGCGGTTCGGATTTTCGAAATGACCAGCGAAGGCGAGTGGGCACGGGCCTCTTTGCCGGCGTTGACCCTGGTGCTGGTGGGCCTGTTACCGGTAATCGGGCTGATCCGACGCTCTGCCCGGCAAATCGGTTAGGTGCCAGTCCTACAGCTTGCAGCTACAATGCGCGGCATTCGGTGCGGCCCGTCTTTCGGGTCGAGTCGCTGGGCGTGGCTGCGGGCCTTGTAATTCAAGGTGTTTGGCACGAACGGCAACGCTGCGCACCTTCGCCACGCCCGGAAGGAGAAACCCATGGGACAGCGTACGCCTCTGTACGACCTGCATCTCGCCCTCGGCGCGAAAATGGTCGATTTTGGCGGTTGGGATATGCCTCTGCACTACGGCTCGCAGGTTGAAGAACACCACCAGGTGCGACGCGACTGCGGGGTGTTCGATGTATCTCATATGACCGTGATCGATGTCAGCGGCCCCCAGGCCAAGGAATGGCTGCAGTATTTGCTGGCCAATGATGTCGAACGTCTGCATGGCTGCGGCCGTGCGTTGTACAGCGCCATGCTCAACGAAAAGGGCGGCGTGGTGGACGATATGATTGTCTACCGCACCGAGGACGCTTATCGGCTGGTGGTCAACGCAGCCACCCGCGATCAGGACATGGCGTGGATGCACGCGCAACTGGGCAATTACCAGGTGCAGCTGCATGAGCGCCCTGAGTTGGCCATGCTCGCCATCCAAGGCCCCCATGCCCGGCAGAAGATTGCCGAGCTGGTCACCCAGTCTCGCAGCATGCTGATTCACCAGCTCAAGCCCTTCGAAGGCCACGCCGATGGCGATTGGTTTATCGCGCGCACGGGCTACACCGGCGAAGATGGCCTGGAGATTGTCCTGCCTGCTGATCAGGCGCCAGGCTTTTTCAACGATCTGGTGGGCGCGGGGATTTCACCCATCGGTCTCGGCGCCCGGGATACCCTTCGCCTGGAGGCTGGCATGAACCTGTATGGTCAGGACATCCACCAGGACGTTTCGCCCCTGGCATCGAACATGGCCTGGAGTATTGCCTGGGAACCTGCCGAGCGAAATTTCATTGGTCGCACCGCGCTGGAAGCGGAAAAAGCGGCGGGTGTGCAGTTCAAACTGGTCGGGCTGGTACTGGAGGAACGCGGGGTTCTGCGTGCTCACCAGGTGGTTCGTATCGCCAATATTGGCGAAGGGGAGATCACCAGTGGTAGTTTCTCTCCTACGCTGAGCAAATCCATTGCCCTGGCGCGTGTACCGACGGCCACCGCCGATCGGGCCGAAGTGGAAATCCGCGGCAAGTGGTACCCGGTTCGAGTGGTCAAACCGACCTTCGTGCGCCATGGCAAGACCTTGATCTAACCTATTCCCGGCAGGCCGAAGGCCGCTGACATTACTTCTTGAGGACACAGACTATGAGCGATATCCCTGCCGACCTGCGTTTTGCCGAAAGCCACGAATGGGCACGCCTGGAAGCTGACGGCACCGTGACCGTCGGGATCTCCGACCATGCCCAGGAAGCGTTGGGTGATGTGGTGTTTGTTGAACTGGCTGAAGTTGGCGCTACGTTTGAAGCCGAAGGCCAGGCGGGGGTGGTTGAGTCGGTGAAGGCTGCTTCGGATATCTACGCCCCGGTTGCAGGCGAAGTGATTGCAGTCAATGAGGAGCTGAGCGGTAGCCCTGAACTGCTGAACTCCGACCCGTACGGCGCGTGGATCTTCAAGCTCAAGCCAAGCAACCCGACTGATCTGGAAAAACTGCTGGATGCGGCCGGTTACAAAGCCGCCATCGGCGAGTAAACGCAAAGAGTTACAACAATGCAAATCAGTGTGGGAGCTGGCTTGCCTGCGATTGCATCACCTGGGTATCACTGATACACCGAGGTGCCGGCATCGCAGGCAAGCCAGCTCCCACATTTGGTTGTGGTGAGCCAGATTTTTCAGCTCGCTTTCAAGACGGCCTTCACGGCTGCCACCGACCGCTCCACATCCGCCTCTGTCATCGCCGTAAACATCGGCAATGACACGATCAAACGCCCTACCTTTTCCGCCACCGGAAACATGCCTTCCTTGAACCCCTGCGCCCGATAAAGGCTTAGCAGATGGATCGGCGGGTAGTGATAGCCAATGCCGACGCCGCGGGCCTGCATCTGCTCCATGAATGTGGCGCGTGCCGGCAGACCGTCCTGACGCTCCGGCAGCACCAGTTGGAACAGGTGCCAGTTGCTGTTTTCGAAATCAGCCGGCGGCAGTTGCGCGCCGTATTGCGCTTCAAAGTCATCGCCAAAGCATTTGAAGTAGTGCCGCGCCAGGTTCTGGCGGTGAGCGGTGATCTTTTCGATATGGGCAAATTGCCCCAAGCCGATGGCTGCGGCGATGTCGGTCATGTTGAACTTGCCACCCAGCACATCCACATCCAGGCCGTCGAAGCCAGTGCGGGTAACGCCTTGCAGGCGGTATTTTTCTGCCAGCCGCGCTTCTTCGGCATTGTTCAACACAAGGCAGCCGCCTTCGGAAGAGGTGATGTTCTTGTTGGCCTGGAAGCTGAACGACACAAAATCCCCGGTGGCGCCGATACGCTCGCCATCCCAGCTTGATCCCAGCGCCTGGGCAGCATCCTCGACGATACGCAGGTTGTACTTGTTGGCCAGTGCATACAGCATCGGCATGTCCAGGGGTAGGCCAGCGAGGTACACCGGGATGATAGCCTTGGTGCGCGGGGTAATCGCAGCCTCCACCTGGGCCAGGTCGATATTGCGGGTAATCGGGTCAATATCGGCAAACACTGGCTTAGCGCCGACTTCCAGGATCACGTTGGCCGTGGCAACCCAGGAGATCGGCGTGGTGATGACTTCATCGCCCGGCCCGATACCGGCAATGCGCAAGGCAATCTCCATGGTGCAGGTGCCCGAGTTGAAGGTACGCACCGGGCGGCCGCCAAAGTATTCAGATAACTGAGCCTCAAATGCCTGCACTTTCGGCCCGCTGGTGATCCAGCCCGAGCGCAATACATCGCCAACCGCCGAGATGGTGGCTTCGTCAATGGTAGGTTTGGAAAACGGCAGGAAGGGCTGTTGGCTCATGACGACGAAGGCATCCGTTTCAGATTGGCGATGAGTAGGCGAGGTATCAGTACCGGCATGGTTGCACGGGCTGACTGAATATAGCCTGTCGTCCGTGAATGAATTGTCATACTGCGGGTTAAAACGCGGGCAATAAAATGCCGCTTCAGCAGCGGCATTTTTCAGAGCGATGAAATCACTCGGTAACGGCGTTTTTCGCGAGGATGGCGTTGGCCAGTTCCATATCCGTGGCCTGCAGGCCAGGGTTATCGGCGCGGACTTTCTGCATTGCGGCTTCCAGGTATGGACCACGGATGCCGCCGTCGCTGGCAACAAAGCTGCCGGCGTCGTCTTGCGCGGCAACCACCAGCTTGTGGTCCTTGAACGTCAGGTACGTCGAGCCGGTAGTGGCGCCCGACGAGATGATATTGCGCCAGAAACTGTCGGCCATGGCTGAACCGACAGGGAGGGAAAGCACAGCAAGGGTAGCGACAGCATATTTGAGACGCATGATGGGTGACTCCGGTGGGTTATCTGTGAATTATGATTGTAGATAGCCCAGCCGAGTTCCATCACTGACTAAACAGTTTCAACCTTTAACACCACGCCCTCCTGGTTGACCACCCGGAC
Source organism: Pseudomonas sp. RA_5y_Pfl1_P24 (assembly GCF_963970945.1). NCBI lineage: Bacteria > Pseudomonadati > Pseudomonadota > Gammaproteobacteria > Pseudomonadales > Pseudomonadaceae > Pseudomonas > Pseudomonas sp. RA_5y_Pfl1_P24. The sequence continues at coordinate 261,590 of NZ_CAXAOJ010000005.1, forward strand.
TTGGGCGCCTATAGGGCTGTCCGGGCCGGTCACCATCCACACGCCATCGCCGACCTTCACTTTGCCCCGGCCGTCCACGATCGCCTGATGCACGATAAACGTGCGGCCGATAAGCGCCGAGCCGCGTTCGTTCAGCCCGGGCTGGTCACTCGCCTTGGCGCTGCTGCGCTGACGCTTCCACCAATACACCGCGGTCAGGATCGACAACACGGCAAACAGTAGCAACTGCCACTCCAGCCCCAGGGGCGGCACCAGGAATTTGATCACGCCCACGGCAGCCGCTGCGATACCCATCCACAACAGATACCCACCGGCGCCAAATACTTCAAGGATCAACAGCACCGTACCCAGTGCCAGCCAATCCCAGAACGACAAATGCTGCAGGAAATCCCACATTGTGCTGGCCTCAGCCTTTCTTGTTGTCGAACGTTGCCTTGACGATCTCGCCGATACCGCCGACCGCACCGATCACCTGGCTGGCTTCCAGCGGCATCAGGATGACCTTGCTGTTGTTGGCCGACGCCAGCTTGCCCAGGGCGTCGATGTATTTTTGCGCGACGAAGTAGTTGATGGCTTGAACGTTACCGGTGGCGATCGCCTCGGAAACGACTTGAGTCGCACGAGCCTCAGCTTCAGCCTGACGCTCACGGGCTTCAGACTCCAGGAACGCAGCTTGGCGCCCACCTTCGGCCTCAAGAATTTGTGCCTGCTTCTTGCCTTCTGCTGTCAGGATCGCCGACGCCCGCAGGCCTTCGGCCTCCAGGATCTGCGCACGCTTGATCCGCTCGGCTTTCATCTGGCCCGACATTGCTGCCATCAGGTCGGCGGGTGGGCTGATGTCCTTGATCTCGATACGGGTGATCTTGATGCCCCATGGCGCGGTAGCTTCATCAACGGTGCGCAACAGTTTTTCGTTGATACCGTCACGCTGGCTGAGCATGGCGTCCAGCTCCATGGAGCCGAGCACAGTACGGATATTGGTTTGCAGCAGGTTGCGGATGGCGTGTTCGAGGTTATTGACCTCATAAGCCGCCTGGGCGGTGTTGACCACCTGGAAGAAGCACACGGCGTCGATCTGCACGGCGGCGTTGTCGGCTGTGATCACTTCCTGGGGCGGGATGTCCAGCACGCTTTCCATCACGTTGATCTTGCGACCAATGCGGTCCATGACCGGGATGATGATGTTCAGGCCAGGTTTGAGGGTGTTGGTGTAGCGGCCAAAACGCTCGACCGTCCACTGGTACCCTTGGGGTACGACCTTGAAGCCCATGAGCAGGATGGCGATGGCCAAGCCCACAAAAAGAAGCAGTACGGTTCCGATCTGCATAGCGATTCCCTATCTGATGGTGTCAGTGAAACGACGTTCGGCCGATTGTAACGGTGTTGTCACCGATAAGAACGGTTTCACCGCGTAACAAACAAAGGATTTGTTACCGAATCCCCAGGGGTCACCCGCAATACTTCCGCCATGGTGGTCAGCCCCGCTTCGACTTTTTGCATACCAGCGCTGCGCAGGCTGCACATGCCTTGTGCAACCGCTGCCTGGCGCAGGCCCTGCACGTCGGCGCCGGGCGTGATCAGCGCCTTGAGTTCTTCGTTCAATACCATGATTTCGTAAACGCCGGCTCGCCCCCGAAAACCACTGTTTCGGCATTCAACGCACCCGACGGCCTCATGAACCTCACCCAGCGCACGTTTGCAGTGAGGGCACAAAACCCGCACCAACCGCTGCGCCATTACGCCGAGCAAGGTGGCCTTGATCAAATAGTGAGCAATGCCTAGCTCCTGCAAGCGGCTGATAGCGCTGGGTGCATCGTTGGTATGCAGTGTGGATAGCACCAAATGCCCGGTCAGCGCGGCCTGGATCGCCATTTCAGCGGTTTCCTGGTCGCGGATTTCACCGATCATGATGATGTCCGGGTCCTGGCGCAGCAGGGCGCGGATGGCGCTGGCAAAGGTCAGGTCGATGTTGTGTTGCACCTGCATCTGGTTGAACGCGGGTTCGACCATCTCGATCGGGTCTTCCACGGTGCACAGGTTAACCTCCCGGGTCGCCAGTTGCCTGAGCGTGGTGTACAGGGTGCTGGTCTTGCCCGAACCCGTAGGGCCGGTGACCAGGATGATGCCGTTGGCCTGGCCAGTCATGGCGAGCCAGCGTTGTTGGTCCTCACTGGACAGGCCTAACTGGTCAAAGCCCTTGAGCAGCACCTGAGGGTCGAAAATCCGCATCACCAGTTTCTCGCCAAATACTGTCGGCAGGGTGGAAAGACGCAGCTCGACTTCCGCCCCCGCCGGGCTTTTGGTTTTGACCCGGCCATCCTGTGGCCTGCGTTTTTCCGCCACGTTCATGCGGCCCAGGCTCTTCAGGCGGCTGACCACGGCCATCGTGACCTGGGGCGGAAACTGATAGACGTCATGCAGCAGCCCATCGATGCGAAAGCGCACACGGCCCTGTTCACGGCACGGTTCAATATGGATATCACTGGCGCGCTGGGCAAAGGCGTACTGCAGCAGCCAGTCGACGATATTGACGATATGCGCGTCGTTGGCATCAGGCTCCTGGTCGCTGGCGCCAAGGTTGAGCAGGTCCACATGGCCAGGCGCCGCGACCTTTTGATCGGCGCCGCTGACGGACTTCGCCAGTCGGTAAAACTCGCCGATACAGCGGGCGATGTCCTGGGGGTTGGCGACCACTCGCTTGATCGAGCGCTTGAGCACCTGGGCGAGCCCAGCTTCCCAACTGATGACGTGGGGCTGGGCGCTGGCGACGGTGACGGTCTGTGCGTCCACCGCCACCGCCAGTATGGCGTGGCGTTGAGCGAAGGCGTGGGACATCAGCGGCACGACCGTCCCCACGTCGATCTTCAGCGGGTCGATACGCAAGTAAGGTTGCCCTGCATGCTGGGCAAGCCATTCGGTCAGGGTTTCCAGGTTGGGGCCAAGGGCTGCGATGCTTTCCAAGGGATGCTGGGTGTTACTGGCCGGTAGCGCCGACAAGCGTTGCGCAACCTCGGGTGTGATCAGTTTTCCGTCGACCAAAGCCGGCAACAGCTGATGCAACTCCAAACGTTGGTCAACGGGCATGAAGATTTTCCTGGGGGCAGTGGGCGTAAATCCCAGGCTAGCCAGCCCCTGAATATTTGCCTCCCAGGGTGTATTGCAGCTTTTTACCGAGCGCCCGCCACCATCGTTTGAAGCCCCGTAGAGTCTGCCGACCACACATCCAACTCGCACACGTTGATCAGGTTTCGAATCTTTTCACCGATCACCTGGGCGCGGTGCCAGCTCAGGCCGTCGATCACGATGCCGATGTTCAGCACGTCATCCTCCCTATTCACTGTGACGTATCGCGGTGTCAAAAACTGCATCGCGAAATAGTTGAGCACTCGGCACAGCGCATCCGGCTCCGCCTCGGCGACGATCTGGTAATGCGCCTGGCAATGGGCGTTGTTGGTGGACCACGCATCGGTGCGAGTGACAGGGTGAGTGGTTTCGACGGCGTGCATGGGAAATCTCCGGATTTGACTGGAGAAATTTTTACATTTGCCCTGGGAGATTTTTTATCTAAGATGCGCCTGTTTTGCGAATAATCGAATCAATCAATTCAAGATAAGCACCTTATAAGGTATTTCTATGCACAGCGAGCTGGACGCCTACGACCGCCGTATCCTGGCCCTGCTGCAAGAAGACGCCTCGCTCTCCAGTGCGCAAATTGCCGAGCAGGTGGGCCTGTCCCAGTCGCCGTGCTGGCGGCGCATCCAGCGGCTCAAGGAAGAGGGGGTGATCCGCGGCCAGGTCACCTTGCTCGATCGCAAGAAGATCGGTCTCAACACGCAGATATTCGCCGAGGTCAAACTCAACGCCCACGGCCGTTCCAACTTCACTGAGTTCACCGAAGCGATTCGCGGCTTTCCGCAAGTGCTGGAATGTTATGTGCTGATGGGGGCGGTGGATTTTCTGTTGCGAATTGTCACTTCGGACATTGAAGCGTATGAGCGGTTTTTCTTCGAGAAGCTGTCGATGGTGCCGGGGATTCAGGAGGTCAATTCGATTGTGGCGCTATCCGAGATCAAGTCCACGACCAGCCTGCCAGTATTGCGCTGACCTTGTGGGAACGGGCTTGCTCGCGAAAGCAGCGTGTCAGTCACCGAATGTGTTTCTGATCCACCGCTTTCGCGAGCCAGCCCGCTCCCACACTTTGACCGAGGCGTCCTTTAAATTACAGACGCAGCAAAGTCTTCCAGGCACGGTTCTGATACACCGCAATCGCCTGATGCATCCGCGCATCCAGCGACTCATCGGTGATCGGCTGGTTGGCCAGTTGCGCCAACTTGTTCAGCTCGCCATACAGGCGGTCCAGTTCCAGAATGTCGACCACGTTACGCGCATGGTGCAGCCAGGCCTGGATGCGTTCGATACGCGGCAGTTGCTCAGCCAGGTCTTCCGGTTGCTGCTGGTAGCGCGGCAATTGCAGGGCGACTGCATCGTCGGCCAGCAGGCGTGGCAGCCAGTTGGTGATTTGCGCAGCGCCCTGGCGGTTGCCACGCACATTGCGGTCGGCGGTCCAGGTGCGAGCCAGCAGCCAGCGCGAGGCGCTCAGTGAGAACTGGCCCCAGCGCACGTCTTCCAACTCTTCGACGAACTGCTCAGGCGCTGCTTTGCGGATGTCTTCATCGTCGTCACCGGCTTGTACCAGTGGGCGCCAGTCTTCCAGCAGGGCATCGAGTGCGCTGCGCAGTTCGCTGGTGGATTGACGCGGCGCGGCCTGGCCGAGGCTGCCGATCAGGGCGCGCAGTTCGCCGAGGGTGTCGACCCAGTCTTGCAACAGGCGCCAGTGGCCATTGAAACGGTATTGCTCGGCCAGGCGTTGGCTGCTGCCGAGCAGGTGCCACATGATCGCAGCGAAGGCATCGTCCAACGGCATTTCGGCGTGGATCTGCGGCGCTGGCAGGCTCAACGAGTAGCTGCTGGCGTCATACAAGCGGTAGCCACGCTCGGCCTTGCTGATGTCGCAAGGCATCAGCGCCAGGGTCGCGGCCAGCTCGGCGGCGAGTTCCAGCAGGGCAGCCGGTTCGCCTTCGCGCAGTTCCAGTTCCAGCTCGCAGATTTCTTCTTTCTGCTTCCCAACCACCACGTGTCCCAGGTCCAAAGCGGCTTCGATCACCACCTTGGCTTTGCCACGGCCCCAGGCGATTTCGGCGCGTTCACGCACGAAGTCGGTGGTGAAGATCGGCTTGAGGGTCTTTTTGTCCAGCTCGGCCAGTTGCTCGGGCCAGCATTCGCCGTCGAGTTTCTTCACGTCGAGCTTGGCTTTGGGCAGGTCCCAGTTGTATTCGTTACGTTCCGACAAGCCGGCGACGCTCTGACCGCGGGTCTTGAGGGTCTGGATGATGTCGTCACCGTCCTTGCGCAGGCGCAGGGCGACTTTGGCCTGGGCCAGGTCGCGTTCGGGGGTGTCGAAATACTGGTTCATCAACTCACGGCGTTCCCAGCCACTTTTGTTGCGTTTTTTCAGTAACGGGTGCTCACGCAGCGCGGCGAGTGTTTCGCGGCTGACGCGGAGCTTGATTTCGGTTTCTTTCTGCATGGCCGGAAAATCCAGGATCGGGAGCGCAGCCGGGAAAAAGAGTGGCTGCCAAGGTCGTGCAGTGTACAGGACTGAGCCCGGCAACGTGCCGCAACGGTTTATTGTGTCGTGCAGATGCCTTTATAGTGGGACTCATCCGGGAAGTTGGGAGACCGCGAATGCCATTACCGTCCATGAAAGAGCAATTCGCCGCATTGGTTGCCGCGCCGTCGGTCAGTTGCACCCAAGCGTCTCTCGACCAGACCAACCGCCCGGTGATCGACCTGCTTGCCACCTGGCTGGGCGATTTGGGTTTCGCCATTGACATCCAGCAGGTCAGCCCTGGCAAATTCAACCTGCTCGCCAGTTTCGGCAGCGGCCCCGGTGGCCTGGTGTTGGCCGGCCATAGCGATACCGTTCCTTATGACGCCGCGCTGTGGAAGACTGATCCGCTCAAACTGACGGAAGTCGACGGCCGCTGGGTAGGACTGGGCAGTTGTGACATGAAGGGCTTTTTTGCTCTGGCGATTGAGGCGGTGCTGCCGCTACTGGATCAACCGTTCAAGCAACCGCTGCTGATTCTCGCCACCTGCGATGAAGAAAGTTCCATGTCCGGCGCCCGCGCGCTGGCCGAGGCAGGGCGCCCGTTGGGCCGCGCGGCGGTGATCGGTGAACCGACCGGGCTCAAGCCGATCCGCCTGCACAAAGGCGTGATGATGGAGCGCATCGACATTCTCGGCCAGAGTGGCCATTCGTCGGACCCAAGCCTGGGCCACAGCGCCCTCGAAGCCATGCATGACGCCATGGGCGAACTGCGCGGGCTGCGCCTGGCCTGGCAACGTGAGTACCGCAATCCGCAATTCAGCGTGCCACAGCCGACCCTGAATTTTGGCTGCATCCATGGCGGGGACAACCCTAACCGCATCTGCGGCCAGTGTTCCCTGGAGTTCGACCTGCGGCCCTTGCCGGGCATGGACCCGCAGGTGTTGCGCGCGGCTATCCGGCACAAGCTTGAACCCTTGGCCGAGCGGCACAAGGTCAAGATCGACTATGCGCCGTTGTTCCCCGAAGTGCCGCCGTTTGAGCAAGCCGAAGACGCCGAGCTGGTGCGGGTTGCGCAACGATTGACCGGTCATCGTGCTGAAGCAGTGGCGTTCGGCACCGAAGCGCCTTATCTTCAGCGCCTTGGTTGTGAAACCCTGGTACTTGGCCCTGGCGACATCGCTTGCGCCCATCAGCCGGGCGAGTACCTCGAAATGTCACGCTTGACGCCTACAGTGCGTCTATTGCGGGAACTGATCGAACATTACTGCCTGAAGCCTGCATAAATTAACCTCTGCCCATTCGTACATAAGGAGAGTGAGCGTGTCGCCAAGCCTGTTCCGACGATAACCATCAGCCCGCTGTGCGCTTTCACGATTCATCCTTTTTCGGCTGCTTTTTATTACAGGCCCAGGTTCTATGCCCGACTACGTTAATTGGCTTCGTCACGCGTCCCCTTACATCAACGCCCACCGCGACTGCACTTTTGTAGTCATGCTGCCTGGCGATGGTGTGGAGCATCCGAACTTCGGCAATATCGTCCACGACCTGGTGCTGCTTCACAGCCTGGGGGTGCGACTGGTGCTGGTGCACGGTTCGCGCCCGCAGATCGAAGTGCGCCTCGAAGCGCGTGGCCTGACCCCTACTTACCACGAAGGCATGCGCATCACCGATGCGGCGACGCTGGAGTGTGTGATCGACGCGGTCGGCCACCTGCGTATCGCCATTGAAGCGCGCCTGTCGATGGACATGGCCTCGTCGCCGATGCAGGGCTCGCGCCTGCGCGTGACCAGCGGCAACTTCGTGACCGCGCGCCCTATCGGCGTATTGGATGGCGTGGACTATCACCACACCGGCGAAGTGCGCCGGGTCGACCGCAAGGGTATTAATCGCCTGCTGGACGAGCGCTCCATCGTGCTGTTGTCGCCGCTGGGGTATTCGCCCACTGGTGAGATCTTCAACCTGGCCTGCGAAGACGTCGCTACTCGCGCCGCCATCGACTTGGGTGCCGACAAGCTGCTGCTGTTCGGCGCCGACTTGGGCCTGATCGATGAAAATGGTCGCCTGGTGCGCGAACTGCGCCCGCAACAAGTGCCGGCCCACCTGCAGCGCCTGGGCAACAACTACCAGGCCGAATTACTCGACGCCGCCGCAGAAGCTTGCCGGGGTGGAGTAGGGCGCAGCCATATCGTCAGCTACGCCGAAGACGGCGCTTTGCTCACCGAGCTGTTTACCCGTGACGGCGGCGGTACGCTGGTGGCCCAGGAGCAATTTGAACTGGTGCGCGAAGCGGCGATTGAAGACGTGGGCGGCTTGCTCGACCTGATCAGCCCGTTGGAAGAGCAGGGCATCCTGGTGCGCCGTTCGCGGGAAGTGCTGGAGCGTGAGATCGAGCAGTTCAGCGTGGTGGAGCGCGAGGGCATGATTATCGCTTGTGCAGCGCTGTATCAGATCGCAGATTCGGATGCAGGTGAGCTGGCGTGCCTGGCAGTGAACCCGGAATATCGCCACGGCGCGCGGGGTGATGTGTTGTTGGAACGCATCGAAACCCGAGCGCGGGCGCAAGGGTTGAAGACGTTATTTGTCCTCACCACCCGCACCGCCCACTGGTTCCGTGAGCGCGGTTTTGTGCCGAGCAGCGTGGACCGTCTGCCCTCGGCGCGGGCTTCGCTGTACAACTATCAGCGTAATTCGAAGATTTTTGAGAAGGCTTTGTAGGCCCGATTTCGGCGGTCAAGCAGGTCAAAGTGTGAGAGGGGGGCTTGCTCCCGATGGCGGAGTGTCAGTCGATAGTACTTGACTGGCTCACCGCTATCGGGAGCAAGCCCCTTCTCATTTCTATCACTTCAGAAGTATTGATCAGAGCCGATACGATGGCAGGCACACCGTTAAATCAGCGGCTTTGACATCAAAAGAAAGTATTAGAGATACAAAAACTGTAACAAATTGACGGGAGGATGTGCGTTTCGCCATCATGGCGTCGCTTTTTTGATCGTGAGTGACGTATGAAAACGTACAGTCAGACTAAACGGTCTAAAAGTGCGCTGGTAAATACCCTTTAGGAATAGCTTTTGTAACGTTCAGCCAACGTAGGCTGGCTCGTACCACGAAAACTTTTATTCCTTAATCGTATAAAAAAGAATGAAGCAATTCTTTTTGGGTGTATGGAAAGCTCATTACCCTGCAGGGACCAAATCAACTGCGGTTAGACGAAGGTAGTAGACACACAAGGTTACGATTGACTTGTCAGTCACTATGCGGTGCTAATCGCGCATCTGTGGATCGAGGGCGTCAGACCCGAGACCAAAGAACTACAAAAATTAGAAACGAGAGGAGCGGTACATGAAGAAGTCCACCTTGGCTTTGGCTGTAGCTTTGGGCGCCATCGCCCAGCACGCAGGCGCTGCCGGTTTTATCGAAGACAGCAAGGCAAGCGTCAGTTCCCGAACGTTGTATTTCAATAACGACCAGCGTGACGCGCTCAGCGCGAACCAGCGCAGTGCTCGTGGTGTGGACCAGCGCGAAACAGCCACAGGCTTGAAGTTCAACTACCAGTCTGGTTTCACTCAAGGCGTGGTTGGGTTTGGGATTGATGCACAGGCGCTGGTGGGTTTCCACCTGGACGGCGGTCGTGGCCATCACCCAGATAGCAACTCTTTCGTTCCAAGCGATACCGACGGCTCTGCCGTAAGCAGCTGGAGCAGCGCGAGCGCCAACGTCAAGGCCCGCTTCTCCAAGACTGAAGCGCATTTGGGGGGCGCACTGGCTCCAAACCTGCCGATCCTGATTGCAAGCGACGGCCGTCTGCTTCCGCAAACCTTTGAAGGCGGCACCATCACCTCCAAAGAAATCGACAATGTGACCTTCAACGCCGGTCAACTTGAGCACGCCACTGGCCGTGCTTCGAGCAACAGCACCGGTTTGGCTGTCAACGGCGGTACGAAGGAAAGCAACCAGTTCCGTTTTGGTGGCGCTGACTGGAAGGTCACTAAAGACCTGACCCTGCAGTACTACTATTCGAATCTGGAAGACTACTACAAGCAGCAGTTCCTCGGTCTGGTGCACGTTTACCCGATCAGCGAAGGTCAATCGTTCAAGACCGATTTGCGCTACTTCGACAGCAGCTCCGATGGCAAGAATGGTCAAGCTGGGTACCGCTTCAACAACAACGGTGGCTACGCTAAGAACACTGGCGAGGTTGATAACAAAACCTGGAGTGCCATGTTCACCTACGCCTTGGGTGGCAGTGCTTTCATGGTCGGCCATCAGCGCGTCAACGATGACGGCGGTTTTGTTTGGCTGAACCAAGGTAGCGTTGTTGACGGTAACGGCCGTAACGAGGGTGCTGGTGGTTCAAGCTTCTATCTGTTCACCGACAGCATGATCAACTCCTTCGTTCGCGCGGGTGAAAACACTACCTTCGGTCAATACTCGTATGACTTCGCTGCGCTGGGTGTTCCAGGTCTGAAAACCTCGATTGCCTATCTGCACGGTGACAACATCAAAGCCAGCAACGGCGGCGGTGATCAATCCGAGTGGGAACGCGACATGCGTATCGACTACACCGTTCAGCAAGGCGCGCTTAAGGGCTTCGGTACTACGCTGCGTCATGGTGCTTATCGTGGTAGCGGTACAGGTATCCATGACCAGGATCAGACCCGTCTGATCTTCAACTACACTTATAGCTTCCTGTAAGACTAAGTGAAGTAGTTGAAAAAAAACCTCGCGCTCGCGCGAGGTTTTTTGCTTTTTCACAAGTCGGGCTCACCCCCGTAAGCCCTTCCTGAATTCCCTCTTTAGTACAACGTCTCAAGGCCTTCTCGAACCTTGAAATCGATGTTGCTCCTCGCTCGTCACGACGTCCAATGAACAGATTTTTAATATTCTTTTATGATCTATATAGATCGGTATTTATTCTTTTAAAGTAATCCGTAACCCATGCACAGTGGGCTCCATATGCACTCGCTAGGAGCCACACCATGAGCCTAAGACTGGGCGACTCGCCCCCGACTTCGAACAGGACTCCAGCGCCGGCATGCCCAGCGCGGCGTCAAGGCGATTGCCCTGTCGGTCGACCCGGTGGACTCGCTGCAGCTGACCGACAACCACAAGGTCGCCACCCCGGCCAACTGGCAGGACGGTGATGAGGTGGTGATCGTGACGTCGCTAAAGGACAAGGAAGAGATCAAGAAGCGCTTTGCGAAGGGGTATCGCGCGGTGAAGCCGTATCTGCGGCTTGCCCCTCAGCCGAATCGTTAACGCAGGCCCAATGTGGGAGCGGGCTGCATTTCAAGTCTCACATAGCAGGGGTTTACAGGCCGTTTTTACGGCCTTTTTTTCGCCCGGAGATTCATAATCTGTATATGCATTTAAAGAATAAACAAATGAAAAAATAAGATTTAAAGATATATAAATCTGCTGATAAGGTCTGTTCCATCTTGGCGCCATCGCCACACAGCGAACCGCTGACACCTGCTCAAGGAAATCCTGCATGTTGGTCGTAACACTTGGAGGCAGTCCCAGCCAGCGTTCCCGCTCCGGGGTGTTGCTGGATAAAACCCGTCAGTGGTTGCAAGACAAAGGCGTGGAAGTGGTGAGTTACCAGATACGGGACTTCCCGGCTGAAGACTTGCTGCACGCTCGCTTCGACAGCCCCAAGGTCATCGACCTGCTGCAACAGGTGGCGAATGCGGATGGCCTTGTGATTGCCACGCCGGTCTACAAGGCTTCGTTTTCCGGCGCGCTGAAAACCGTGCTCGACCTGCTGCCCGAACGCGCCCTGGCCCACAAGATCGTATTGCCGATGGCGACTGGCGGCAGCATCGCCCACATGCTGGCGGTGGACTACGCCTTGAAGCCGGTGTTGTCGGCGCTGAAAGCCCAGGAATTGCTCCACGGCATTTTTGCCGAGGACAGCCAGATCGCTTATGCCGAAGGCAGCGTCCAGGCACAGTTGGTGCCGGCGGTAGAACACCGTTTACACGAAGCCCTGGAGCAGCTTTACAGCGCCATGGCCCGTCGCCCGAAACCGCTGGACCCGCATGTATTGAATGAACGTTTGCTGAGTGCTCGCTGGAGCATTTAAGCGGTACCCGACATCAAGTCACACTCACCTTACTCAGCCGCCAACGGCCAAGCAGGTGCAGCCAAAATCCTATTCGCACATTTGGAGAGAGCGCCATGCGCACTGTCATCTTGCGTCGTGGTCTGGTCGCACTGTTTGCTGCGGCTGTTTCCTTCGGCGCCATTGTTCAAGCTCAAGCCGCCGAGACCTTGCGTATCGGTTACCAGAAGTACGGCACGTTGGTGCTGCTCAAAGCCAAGGGCACCCTGGAAAAACGCCTGGCCTCCCAAGGCGTGAACGTGCAATGGACCGAGTTTCCCGGTGGACCGCAATTGCTCGAGGGCCTGAACGTCGGCTCCATCGACTTCGGCGTGACCGGCGAAACCCCACCGGTGTTCGCCCAGGCGGCCGGTGCCGACTTGCTCTACGTGGCCTACGAGCCACCCGCGCCGACCAGCGAAGCGATCCTGGTGCCGAAAGACTCGCCGATCAAATCCGTGGCCGAGCTCAAGGGCAAGAAAATCGTGCTCAACAAAGGCTCCAACGTGCACTACCTGCTGGTACGTGCGCTGGAAGACGCCGGCCTGAAATACACCGACGTGCAGACCGTGTTCCTGCCGCCCGCCGATGCACGTGCCGCCTTTGAGCGTGGCAGCCTGGATGCGTGGGTGATCTGGGACCCGTACCAGGCCGCCGCCGAGAAACAACTGCAAGCGCGCACCCTGCGTGACGGTACCGGCATCGCCGACAACCATCAGTTCTATCTGGCGACCAAGCCGTACGCTGAAAAAAATCCGGAAGTGATCAAGGCTTTGATCGAAGAAGTGCGCGCCGTGGGCGAATGGTCCAAGGCCAACCCGCAGGAAGTGACTGAACAAGTCGCTCCGCTGCTCGGCCTGCCGGCTGACATCACCCTGACCTCGATGAAACGCCAAGGCTACGGTGCGCTGTTCCTGACCCCGCAAGTGGTCGCTGCCCAGCAGAAAATCGCCGACACCTTCTACCAACTCAAATTGATTCCCAAGCCCTTGAGCATCAAGGACGTGATCTGGACGCCACCCGCCGCCGTTGCCAAAGCGCCGTAATCCGATTTTTCAGGAGACAACTCCATGAGCCTCACTATTTTCTGGTTCCTGCCTACCCACGGTGACGGCCATTACCTTGGCACCGCCGAAGGCGCTCGCGCCGTCGACCACGGTTACCTGCAGCAAGTGGCCCAGGCTGCTGACCGCCTGGGGTTCGGTGGGGTGCTGATCCCTACCGGTCGCTCCTGCGAAGACTCGTGGCTGGTGGCTGCCTCGCTGATCCCGGTGACCCAGCGTCTGAAATTCCTTGTCGCGTTGCGCCCCGGGATCATTTCCCCGACGGTGGCCGCGCGTCAGGCCGCGACCCTGGACCGCCTCTCTGGCGGCCGTGCGTTGTTCAATCTTGTCACCGGTGGTGACCCGGAGGAATTGGCCGGCGACGGGCTGTTCCTCAGCCATGAAGAGCGCTACCAGGCCTCGGTGGAATTCACCCGCATCTGGCGCCGCGTGCTGGAAGGCGAAACCGTGGATTACGACGGCGAGCACATCAGCGTCAAAGGCGCCAGGCTGCTTTACCCGCCGATCCAGCAACCACGCCCGCCGCTGTACTTCGGCGGTTCCTCCGAAGCCGCCCAGGACCTGGCTGCCGAACAAGTGGAAATGGTGCTGACTTGGGGCGAGCCACCGGCTGCCGTCGCTGAAAAGATCGAACAGGTACGGGCCAAGGCCGCGAAGCTCGGGCGCACTGTGCGCTTTGGTATTCGCTTGCATGTGATTGTGCGTGAAACCAACGATGAGGCGTGGAAAGCCGCCGACAAACTGATCGCTCATCTGGACGACGACACCATTGCTCGTGCCCAGGCCTCCTTGGCGCGTTTCGATTCCGTCGGCCAGCAACGCATGGCTGCCTTGCATGGCGGCAACCGCGACGACCTCGAAGTCAGCCCCAATCTGTGGGCCGGCGTCGGCCTGGTCAGAGGCGGCGCGGGTACGGCACTGGTGGGCGATGGCCCAACGGTTGCGGAACGTGTGAAGGAATACGCAGCACTCGGCATCGACACGTTTATCTTCTCTGGTTACCCACACCTGGAAGAGTCGTATCGCGTCGCCGAGCTGCTGTTCCCACACCTGGATATCGAGCGTCCCGAGCTGCCGAAAAGCGCTGGGTACGTCAGCCCGTTCGGCGAGATGGTCGCCAACGACATCCTTCCCAACGCTGCGTCACAGAGCTGAGACAGCACCATGAACTGTGAAAAACTAAGCCATCGTCTGGCGCCCTGGGTACTGCCGATTCTCTTGCTGGCGGTGTGGCAGTGGTCGGTGTCGGCGGGCGGGTTGTCGACGCGCATCCTGCCGGCCCCCAGCGCAGTGATTGCCGCCGGCGTCCACCTGGTGGCCAGCGGCGAAATCTGGACACACCTGGCCATCAGCGGCTGGCGTGCAGGCCTGGGTTTTGTGATCGGCGGCAGCATCGGTCTGGCCCTGGGCTTTATCACCGGCCTGTCGAAGTGGGGCGAACGCCTGCTGGACAGCTCGGTGCAGATGATCCGCAATGTGCCGCACCTGGCGCTGATCCCGTTGGTAATCCTGTGGTTCGGCATCGACGAGACGGCGAAGATTTTCCTGGTTGCCCTTGGCACGCTGTTCCCGATCTACCTCAACACGTATCACGGCATCCGCAATGTCGACCCGGCGCTGGTGGAAATGTCGCGCAGCTACGGCTTGTCCGGGTTCAGCCTGTTCCGTCAGGTGATCCTGCCCGGCGCGCTGCCGTCGATCCTGGTGGGGGTGCGGTTTGCCCTGGGCTTCATGTGGCTGACGCTGATCGTGGCGGAAACCATCTCGGCCAGTTCCGGTATCGGTTACCTGGCGATGAACGCCCGTGAATTCCTGCAAACCGACGTGGTGGTACTCGCGATTGTGATGTACGCGATCCTCGGCAAGCTCGCCGACCTGGCCGCGCGTGGCCTGGAGCGTGTGTGGCTGCGCTGGCACCCGGCGTATCAAGTGAATAAAGGAGGTGCGGCATGACAGCTCAACAACCCCCGCGCCTGCTGAAGGGGACTCCCGTGGCGGTGCGCAAACTGCGAAAGGCTTTTGGTGCGCGCGAAGTGCTCAAGGAAATCGACCTGCACATTCCTGCCGGCCAGTTCGTAGCGGTAGTCGGTCGCAGCGGTTGCGGCAAAAGTACTCTATTGCGCTTGCTGGCTGGCCTGGACAAAGCCAGCGGCGGCGAACTGCTGGCCGGCTCTGCGCCGCTGAGCGAAGCGATTGAAGACACGCGGTTAATGTTCCAGGAAGCACGCCTGCTGCCATGGAAAAAGATCATCGACAACGTCGGCTTGGGTCTTAAAGGCAACTGGCGCCACAAAGCGTTAGACGCCCTGGAAGCAGTCGGCCTGGCCGAACGTGCCAATGAGTGGCCGGCGGCGCTGTCCGGCGGGCAGAAGCAACGCGTGGCCCTGGCGCGCGCCTTGATCCATCAACCGCGCCTGCTGTTGCTTGACGAGCCCTTGGGTGCGTTGGATGCCCTGACTCGTATCGAGATGCAGCAACTGATCGAAAACCTCTGGCACAAGCACGGCTTTACCGTGTTGCTGGTGACCCACGACGTCAACGAAGCCGTGGCCATTGCCGACCGGGTGATCCTGATCGAAGACGGCGAAATCGGCCTCGATCTGATCGTCGACCTGCCACGCCCACGGGCCCGCGGCTCGCATCGCCTGGCGGCGCTGGAAGCCGAAGTGCTCAACCGTGTGTTGTCGTTACCCGGCACGCCGCCGGAACCTGAACCTGTTTCACCGCTGCCTACGCAATTGCGTTGGGCTCAATAGAAAGAAGCAGCGGCAAGCTGCAAGGGAAAGCACGGTGCTTTTGCTTGCAGCTTGTAGCTGGCAACTTGCAGCTAAATTCCACCCCAGGAGAAATCGTATGACTATTAAAGCCATCAACGTGCGTAACCAGTTCAAAGGCACGATCAAGGAAATCGTCGAAGGCGACGTGCTGTCGGAAATCGATGTGCAGACGGCGTCCGGCATCGTCACTTCGGTGATTACTACTCGCTCGGTCAAAGAGCTGGAGCTGGTGATTGGCAGCGAAGTGATTGCCTTTGTTAAGTCCACCGAGGTGTCGATTGCCAAGTTGTAATTGGCGTTTTTCTTGAGGCCGCTATCGCAGGCAAGCCCCCACATTTGACCGAGTTCCAGGGTTGGAATGCATTCAAATGTGGGCGCTGGCTTGCCTGCGATAGGGCCGGCCCAGTCAACCCAAGACTTGGCGCTTAGGCAAATACGCCGGCAAATAAAGCCCCACATACGCATCAA
Organism: Pseudomonas sp. RA_5y_Pfl1_P24; assembly: GCF_963970945.1. NCBI lineage: Bacteria > Pseudomonadati > Pseudomonadota > Gammaproteobacteria > Pseudomonadales > Pseudomonadaceae > Pseudomonas > Pseudomonas sp. RA_5y_Pfl1_P24. The sequence goes on from NZ_CAXAOJ010000005.1 coordinate 277,610, forward strand.
ACACCCGCATCCCTTCCTCCGCCATGCGCGGCGTGATCAGCCCATGCTGATGCACCGAGCGCGCATACACGCGGTCGCTCAGTTCCAACGCCAACGCAAACACATCAACATCGCTGGGCAACGTCGGCACTTCAAAGTGACGGTTGAACACGGCAAGCATCAGGTCGCCCAATTCCAGATCATGCTGACGGTCGGCCTGGGTCACTTCGGTGAGCCCGTGCTGCGCCAGGATCAACTGTCGCGCGGCGGCGTCATGATCATAGATGGTGAGCATGCGCTGTTCGACGATGCAGGACAGGTCGCGCCAGTGCTTGAGTGAATCGTGCTCAATGGGCGCCTGGATGGCTGCCCGAAAAGCGGCGTGCACGTCAGCGGTCAACGCTTCCAGCAATGCCGGCACGCTGGCGAAGAAGTGATAGACCGACGAAGGGGGAATCTGCGCGCGTTCGGCCACGTTGTAGATCGACAAACCGGCCACGCCTTCAGCGGCCAGCAAGGTGCGGGCGGCGTCGAGGATCGCATCTATCCGGGCCTGGCTACGGGCGCGGGGTTTGCGAGGGGCGGCGGGGCGGGTGGTCATGGAAGTCTCCTACAAGGCAGCAGGCATTGTATGAGCAGGAACCGGTGTTGTCTGCCTGGCCGCCTTCGCGAGCGAGCCCGCACACACAGTTGATTGCATTCCAAACCTGGAACTCGGTCAAATGTGGGAGCGGCGGTGCGACGATTCGACTTGCTCGCGAAGAGGCCAACTCGGTCTCCCGGAATAAACCCATAAAAAAACGCCGCAAACCCCTAAGGCCTGCGGCGTTTTTTATTGCAGCAACCGTTTAAACGGTATGCAGGTACCAGTTGTACTCAAGGTCGGAGATGGAGTGTTCGAACTCCTCCAGCTCACTTTCCTTACAGGCGACGAAGATATCGATGTATTTAGGATCGATGTACTTGGCCATCACCTCGCTGTCATCCAACTCGCGCAGAGCATCACGCAGGTTGTTCGGCAGGCTTTGCTCGTTCTGCTCGTAGCTGTTGCCTTCCACTGGTGCATTCGGCTCGATCTTGTTGGTCAGGCCGTGGTGCACGCCTGCCAAAACAGAAGCCATCAGCAGGTAAGGGTTGGCATCGGCGCCAGCCACGCGGTGTTCGATCCGCACGGAATCGGCTGCGCCGGTCGGTACGCGGATCGCCACGGTGCGGTTATCCAGGCCCCAGCACGGCGAGTTCGGCACGTAGAACTGTGCGCCGAAACGTCGGTAGGAGTTGACGTTAGGGCATAGGAACGCCATTTGAGCGGGTAGGGTCTCCAGCACACCGCCGATCGCGTGACGCAATGCGGCGTTCTGCTCGGGATCCTCGCTGGCAAAGATGTTCTTGCCGTCTTTATCCAGGATCGAAATATGTACGTGCAAACCGTTGCCTGCCTGGCCTGGGTAAGGCTTGGCCATGAAGGTGGTGTCCATCTCATGGTCGTAGGCGATGTTCTTGATCAGGCGCTTGAGCAATACGGCGTAGTCACACGCTTTGATCGGGTCGGCGACGTGGTGCAGGTTCACTTCGAACTGCGCCGGGGCACTTTCCTTGACGATGGCGTCGGCCGGGATGCCTTGCTCTTTGGCACCTTCCAGGATGTCCTGGAGGCAGTCGACGTATTCGTCTAGGTCGTCGATCAGGTAGACCTGTGTCGAATGCGGGCGTTTACCGGAGATTGGCGAGCGGGGCGGTTGTGGGCGGCCGTTCACGTTTTCCTGGTCGATCAGGTAGAACTCAAGCTCGAAGGCAGCGCAGATGGTCAGACCGAGGTCGTCAAATTTGCTGACAACTTGCCGGAGCACTTCGCGCGGATCGGCGAAGAACGGCTCACCTTCCAGTTCGTGCATGGTCATCAGCAGTTGCGCGGTAGGGCGCTTTTGCCACGGCTCATTGCACAGGGTGTCGGGGATTGGATAACAGATTCGGTCAGCATCACCGATGTCCAGGCCCAGGCCGGTGCTTTCTACCGTAGAGCCATTGATATCCAGAGCAAATAAAGAGGCAGGCAGGTTAATGCCCTTCTCGTAAACCTTGTGGAGGCTGGTGCGTTCGATGCGCTTGCCGCGCACCACACCATTCATATCCGCAATTAGAAGGTCTACGTACAGAACCTCAGGATGATCCTTAAGGAACGCGTTCGCTTCATTAAGCTGAACGGCACGCGGGGGTACCGACATGATGCAACACCTTTGTTGTTAAAAATATCAATCATTGATCTTTTCTGGTTTCAGTCAACCCGAACGGCATGCCGAAGTCAAGCGAGGCCTTTTTTGCCCTAAAAAAGCGCCCTGAGGGCTTTTTTGAGGCTTTTTGGGGCGGCTTTTTGGGTTTGAAAGGCTTGGGACTCGCAGGCTTGAGCGGGCCGTGTTGTATTTTTTACGGGGGAGTTGTGTAAAAAAATGAACAAGGCTAAGCTCGATTCAAACCCATAACAGCAATAATACCGGGGTGCTTCATGTTTCGCCTGCCTCCACTTGGCGTCTCTGCCTGCTTCAGACAGGCTTTGTCATCATTCAATTCTTCCTCTGTAAACACCCGCAGCCCGGTCAATATTCTTGACGCCTCGGCTGACCTCGTCTTTGCCCACTCGCTTTCCTCTTGCCTGCTTCTGAGCGGCTCCCGCGCAGGGTGCTGCTCATGATTCTGCACGAGTTTGGCCTGAGGAATGCAACGCTGCAGCAAATGGCAGGTAAGCTCCTACCCTGAATGAAAAAACGACGCGGATGCTGCGTCAAACAACGCCTGGCCTTTAACGGATGCCAGGAAACCCAGCCCAGAGGCATTTATGAGTAACAACCTCGACCAGCTCACCGATTGGTTGAAAGACCACAAGATCACAGAAGTCGAATGCATGATTGGCGACCTTACGGGTATCACCCGTGGCAAGATCTCGCCAACCAACAAGTTCATCGCTGAAAAAGGCATGCGCCTGCCCGAGAGCGTTCTGTTGCAGACCGTGACTGGCGACTATGTCGAAGACGACATCTATTACGAATTGCTCGACCCGGCCGACATCGACATGATCTGCCGCCCCGACCAGAACGCGGTATTCCTGGTGCCCTGGGCCATCGAGCCCACCGCCCAGGTGATCCACGACACCTACGACAAGCAAGGCAACCCGATCGAGCTGTCGCCGCGCAACGTGCTCAAGAAAGTCCTCAAGCTTTACTCCGACAAAGGTTGGCAGCCCATCGTGGCACCGGAGATGGAGTTTTACCTGACCAAACGTTGCGAGGACCCGGACTTTCCGCTGCAACCGCCGATTGGCCGTTCCGGTCGCCCGGAGACCGGTCGGCAATCCTTCTCTATAGAAGCCGCCAACGAATTCGACCCTTTGTTCGAAGACGTCTACGACTGGTGCGAGCTGCAGGAACTGGACCTCGACACGCTGATTCATGAAGACGGCACGGCGCAGATGGAAATCAACTTCCGTCACGGCGATGCCCTGTCTCTGGCCGACCAGATCCTGGTGTTCAAGCGCACCATGCGTGAGGCCGCACTCAAGCACAACGTGGCCGCCACCTTTATGGCCAAGCCGATGACCGGCGAGCCTGGCAGTGCGATGCACTTGCACCAGAGCATCATCGACCTCGCCACCGGCAAGAACGTCTTCTCCAATGAAGACGGGAGCATGAGCCAGCTGTTCCTCAACCACATTGGCGGTCTGCAGAAATTCATTCCTGAATTGCTGCCGCTGTTTGCCCCCAACGTGAACTCGTTCCGTCGCTTCCTGCCCGATACGTCGGCGCCGGTGAACGTGGAGTGGGGCGAAGAAAACCGCACGGTCGGCCTGCGCGTACCGGATGCCGGCCCGCAGAGCCGTCGTGTGGAAAACCGCCTGCCGGGCGCCGACGCCAACCCTTACCTGGCGATTGCCGCCAGCCTGCTGTGTGGCTACATCGGCATGGTCGAAGGCCATGAGCCGAGCGCGCCGGTGGTGGGGCGTGGTTACGAACGACGCAACCTGCGCCTGCCGTTGACCATCGAGGACGCCCTTGAGCGCATGGAAAACAGCAAGACCATCGAGAAATACCTGGGTCAGAAATTCATCACAGGCTACGTCGCGGTCAAGCGGGCCGAGCATGAAAACTTCAAGCGCGTGATCAGTTCGTGGGAGCGGGAATTCCTGCTCTTTGCCGTCTGATGCGCCGGGCGCGTCCTGGAAAAGGCGCGTCCTCACCTGAAAAGTCTAGGAGAGTGGTATGTCCAGCAACAACCCGCAAACCCGTGAATGGCAAGCTTTGAGCAGCGACCACCACCTGGCGCCGTTCAGCGACTTCAAGCAATTGAAAGAGAAAGGCCCACGGATCATCACCAAAGCCCACGGTGTTTACCTGTGGGACAGCGAAGGCAACAAGATCCTCGACGGCATGGCCGGCCTGTGGTGCGTGGCGATCGGTTACGGTCGCGATGAACTGGCTGACGCCGCCGCCAAGCAGATGAAAGAACTGCCGTACTACAACCTGTTCTTCCAGACCGCTCACCCACCGGTGCTGGAGCTGGCCAAGGCCATTTCCGACATCGCGCCTGCCGGCATGAACCATGTGTTCTTTACCGGTTCCGGTTCCGAAGGCAACGACACCATGTTGCGCATGGTCCGCCACTACTGGGCGATCAAAGGCCAGCCAAACAAGAAAACCATCATCAGCCGCAAGAATGGCTACCACGGCTCTACCGTAGCCGGCGCCAGCCTGGGCGGCATGACGTATATGCATGAACAGGGCGACTTGCCGATCCCGGGCATCACCCACATTGCCCAGCCGTACTGGTTTGGCGAAGGCGGCGACATGAGCCCGGAAGAATTCGGCGTGTGGGCGGCCAATCAGTTGGAAGAGAAGATCCTTGAGCTGGGCGTGGACAACGTCGGTGCCTTTATTGCCGAGCCGATCCAGGGTGCCGGTGGCGTGATCGTACCGCCCGCCAGCTACTGGCCGCGCATCAAGGAAATCCTCGCCAAGTACGACATTCTGTTTGTGGCCGACGAAGTGATCTGCGGTTTCGGCCGTACCGGCGAGTGGTTCGGCAGCGATTTCTACGACCTCAAGCCGCACATGATGACCATCGCCAAGGGCCTGACCTCGGGTTACATCCCCATGGGTGGCCTGATCGTGCGCGATGACGTGGTGGAAGTACTCAACGAAGGCGGTGATTTCAACCACGGCTTCACTTACTCCGGTCACCCGGTCGCCGCTGCGGTGGCGCTGGAAAACATCCGCATCATGCGCGATGAGAAAATCGTCAGTCGCGTTCATGACGAAACGGCACCGTATTTGCAGAAACGTCTGAGGGAGCTTGCTGATCATCCGCTGGTGGGTGAAGTGCGCGGCGTGGGCATGCTCGGTGCGATTGAGCTGGTGCAGGACAAGGCCACGCGCAAACGTTACGAAGGCAAGGGCGCAGGCATGATCTGCCGCACGTTCTGCTTCGAGAATGGCCTGATCATGCGCGCCGTGGGCGACACCATGATCATTTCGCCGCCGCTGGTGATCAGTAAGGCCGAAATTGACGAGCTGGTGACCAAGGCTCGCCACTGCCTGGACCTGACTTTGGCGGCATTGCAGGGCTAAGTGCTAGGCTCAGTGCGCGGCGGCTTTCGAGCGTTGCGCATCGAGCCGTTATAAATGAGGCTTTGGTTGAAAGCCGGCCTCAGAACTTGCCAGACTGTCGCCCTGTTTTGTTGCCCTGTTAGACGGGCCGCAGAACCCTGTAAGAACGTGGCCTAAAAAAGAAAAATTGGAGCATCACCAAATGAAGGCATTAGGTTTGAAGAACGCTGGCAAGACCCTCCTCGCCTTGTCCCTGATGGGCGCAATTGCGGGCGCTGCCCAGGCAGACGATAAAGTGCTGCACGTCTACAACTGGTCCGACTACATTGCACCGGACACCATCGCCAACTTTGAAAAAGAGTCGGGCATCAAAGTGGTGTACGACGTTTTTGACAGCAACGAAACCCTGGAAGCCAAGTTGCTGGCAGGCAAGTCCGGCTACGACATCGTCGTACCGTCGAACAACTTCCTCGCCAAGCAGATCAAGGCCGGTGTGTATCAGGAGCTGGACAAGTCCAAGCTGTCCAACTACGACAACCTGAACAAATCCCTGCTCAAGGCCGTGTCGGTCAGCGACCCGGGCAACAAGCACGCCTTCCCGTACATGTGGGGCTCGATCGGCATCGGCTACAACCCGGAGAAGGTCAAGGCCGCGCTGGGCGTGGACAAGATCGAGTCGTGGGACGTGCTGTTCAAGCCTGAGAACATCGCCAAGCTGAAAAGCTGCGGCGTGAGCTTCCTTGATTCGCCAACCGAAATGTTGCCGATCGCGCTGCACTACTTGGGCCTGCCGACTGACAGCCAGAAGAAAGACGACCTCAAGCAAGCCGAGGCGCTATTCCTGAAGATCCGTCCTTCGATCGGCTATTTCCACTCGTCCAAGTACATCTCGGACCTGGCCAACGGCAACATCTGCGTCGCCGTGGGTTACTCGGGTGACATCCAGCAGGCCAAGTCCCGCGCGGCTGAAGCCGGTGGCAAGGTGAAAGTGGCCTACGACATTCCTAAAGAAGGTGCCGGCAGCTTCTTCGACATGATCGCCATCCCTAAAGATGCCGAAAACGTCGACTCGGCCTACACGTTCATGAACTACCTGCTGAAGCCGGAAGTGATGGCTTCGATCACCAACAGCGTACGTTTCCCGAACGGTAACGAGAAGGCGACCGCACTGGTCGACAAGGACATCACAAGCGATCCAGGCATTTACCCGTCAGCAGAGGTGCAGGCCAAGCTCTACGCCATTGCGGACTTGCCGGCGGCAACCCAGCGTGAAATGACACGCAGCTGGACCAAGATCAAGTCCGGTAGATAAGGCGGTAAATCTGTAGGCGCGAGTTTGTGTGGGGGCGAGCAAGTCGGCTCCCACCCAAACCGCCTCCTACAAATTAAATGACAGAAAGTTTTGCCGGATCGGTTTATCGAAGGTAAGTTGCGCGCCGGTTTTGTTGCCGGGCAACAACTTTAAGGCCCAACTATTCAAGAGGACCTCCACTTGCCAATTTCTTTATTTCGCAAAGCCTTGCTGGTGGGTGCAGGTATCACGCTGGCTGTCAGCGTGCAGGCCGCCCCGACTGTGAATATTTATAACTGGTCGGACTACATCGGCGACGACACCCTGGCCAACTTTGAAAAGGCCAGCGGCATCAAGCCCGTGTACGACGTGTTCGATTCCAATGAAACCCTGGAAGGCAAGCTGCTGGCCGGGCGTACCGGCTACGACGTGGTGGTGCCGTCCAACCACTTTCTCGGCAAGCAGATCAAGGCCGGGGCGTTCCAGAAGCTCGACAAGTCATTGCTGACGAACTACGCCAACCTTGACCCAGTGCTGCTCAAACGTCTGGAAAAAAACGACCCGGGCAATCAGTACGCCGTGCCGTACCTGTGGGGCACCAACGGCATCGGTTACAACGTCGATAAAGTGAAGGAAGTGCTGGGTGTCGACAAGATCGATTCCTGGGCCGTGCTGTTCGAGCCGGAGAACATGAAGAAGCTGGCCACGTGCGGTGTGTCGTTCATGGACTCGGCGGATGAAATGCTGCCCGCGGTGCTCAACTACATGGGCCTGGACCCCAACAGCACAAACCCGGCCGACTACAAGAAAGCCGAGGAAAAACTGCTGAAAGTGCGTCCTTACGTGACCTACTTCCATTCGTCTAAATACATCTCCGACCTGGCCAACGGCAACATCTGCGTGGCCGCAGGTTTTTCCGGTGATGTGTTCCAGGCCAAGGCCCGCGCGGCCGAGGCGGGCAAGGGCGTGAACATCGCCTACGCGATTCCGAAAGAAGGCGGCAACCTGTGGTTTGACGTACTGGCGATCCCCAAGGATGCCGCCAACGTCAAGGAAGCCCACGCCTTCATCAACTATTTGCTGCAGCCTGAGGTGATCGCTCAGGTCAGTGATCACGTCGGTTACGCCAACCCTAACCCTGGGGCGGACAAGCTGATGGAGCAATCGATACGCACCGACGAAGCGGTTTACCCACCGCAGGCGGTTCTCGATCGGACATTTGTCAATTTCGAGCTACCCCCGAAAGTGCAACGTTTGATGACCCGTAGCTGGACCAAGGTCAAGACGGGCAAGTAAGGCTCAGACTATCCAAGGTTCGCCCACATCGGGTGAGCTGCAAATTTTGTTGGGAGTTTCGTAAATGGCAGTTGCCTCCGGCGCCTATAAGAAAGCCCTCGAGGGCGACCAGACACCGAAAAAGGTGCTGGTCAAAATCGACCGGGTCACGAAGAAGTTCGACGAGACGATTGCCGTGGACGATGTGTCCCTGGAAATCAAGAAAGGCGAAATCTTCGCCTTGCTCGGCGGTTCGGGTTCGGGCAAGTCCACCTTGCTGCGCATGCTCGCAGGTTTCGAGCGCCCGACTGAAGGGCGCATCTACCTCGATGGTGTGGACATCACCGACATGCCGCCCTACGAGCGGCCGATCAATATGATGTTCCAGTCCTACGCCTTGTTCCCACACATGACGGTGGCGCAGAACATTGCGTTCGGCCTGCAACAGGACAAGATTCCCAAGGCTGAAGTCGACGCCCGCGTGGCCGAGATGCTCAAGCTGGTGCAGATGAGCCAGTACGCCAAACGCAAGCCGCACCAGTTGTCTGGTGGCCAGCGCCAGCGTGTGGCCCTGGCGCGGTCCCTGGCCAAGCGCCCGAAACTGCTGCTGCTCGATGAGCCCATGGGCGCCCTCGACAAAAAGCTGCGTTCGCAGATGCAGTTGGAGTTGGTGGAGATCATTGAACGCGTGGGCGTAACCTGCGTGATGGTGACTCACGACCAGGAAGAGGCCATGACCATGGCCGAGCGCATCGCGATCATGCACCTGGGCTGGATCGCCCAGATTGGCAGCCCGATCGACATCTACGAAACGCCAACCAGCCGCCTGGTGTGCGAGTTCATTGGCAACGTCAACATCTTCGACACCCAAGTGGTGGATGACGCCGAAGGCCACGCGGTGCTCAAGTGCCCGGACCTGGACCGCGACATCTACGTGGGCTACGGCATCGCCACCGCTGTTGAAGACAAGTCGGTGACCTACGCCATCCGCCCGGAAAAACTGCTGGTCACCACCGAAATGCCAACTTGCGAGCACAACTGGTCCAGCGGCAAGGTGCACGACATTGCTTACCTGGGCGGCCACTCGGTGTTCTACGTGGAGCTGCCGAGCGGCAAGCTGGTGCAGTCTTTTGTCGCCAACGCCGAGCGCCGTGGGCAGCGTCCGACCTGGGGTGACCAGGTCTACGTCTGGTGGGAAGACGACAGCGGCGTGGTACTTCGCTCATGAATATGAAGAAGTTCAAGCGGCGCTTGGATCGCATAATCCCCAGTGGCAAGCAGGTGGTCATCGGGATTCCTTTCCTCTGGCTGTTCCTGTTTTTCGCACTGCCGTTTTTCATCGTATTGAAAATCAGCTTTGCCGAAGCCGATGTGGCGATCCCGCCGTACACCGAGATCTACACCTACGTTGAGCAGAAGCTGCAACTGGTGCTGAACCTGGCGAACTACGGTTTGCTGGCGGGCGATGAGCTGTATATCGCCGCGTACTTGGGCTCGCTCAAGATGGCGTTTTTCAGCACGCTGCTGTGCCTGCTGATCGGCTATCCGATGGCTTATGCCATTGCTTCCGCGCGCAAAGAGATGCAGACCGTGCTGGTGCTGCTGATCATGATGCCGACCTGGACCGCGATCCTGATCCGCGTGTATGCGTGGATGGGCATTCTCAGCAACAACGGTCTGCTCAATAGCTTCTTGATGTCCATGGGGTTTATCAACGAACCGCTGCAGATCCTTAACACCAACATCGCGGTGTACATCGGCGTGGTCTATTCGTACCTGCCGTTCATGATCCTGCCGCTGTATGCCAATCTGGTGAAACATGACCAGAGCCTGCTGGAAGCCGCATCGGACTTGGGTTCGAGCACCTTCAACAGCTTCTGGAAAATCACCGTGCCGCTGTCCAAGAACGGCATCATCGCCGGCTGCATGCTCGTATTCATCCCGGTGGTGGGCGAGTTTGTGATCCCGGAACTGCTGGGCGGCCCGGAAACCCTGATGATCGGTAAAGTGTTGTGGCAAGAGTTCTTCAACAACCGTGACTGGCCGGTGGCGTCTGCCCTGGCGGTGGTGATGCTGGCGATCCTGATTGTGCCGATCATCCTGTTCAACCGCAGCCAAGCCAAAGAGTTGGAGGGCAAGATATGAAGCGCTTCAGTTTCTCGAGTTTCATGCTGGTAGTGGGGTTGTTGTTTATCTACCTGCCGATGCTGATCTTGGTGATCTACTCGTTCAACGAATCCAAGCTGGTGACGGTGTGGGGCGGTTGGTCGATCAAGTGGTACGTGGGCCTGCTCGACAACACGCAGTTGATGGGGTCGGTGGCGCGTTCCCTGGAAATCGCCTGCTACACGGCGCTGGCTGCGGTGGCGCTGGGCACGTTGGCAGCGTTTGTGCTGACGCGCATCAGCCAATTCAAGGGCCGCACGCTGTTCGGCGGCCTGGTGACCGCGCCGTTGGTGATGCCGGAAGTGATCACCGGTCTGTCGCTGTTGCTGCTGTTCGTGGCGATGGCGCAGATGATCGGTTGGCCGCAAGAGCGTGGCGTTGTCACCATCTGGATCGCCCACACCACGTTCTGCGCAGCCTATGTGGCGGTGGTGGTGTCAGCGCGCTTGCGTGAGTTGGACCTGTCGATCGAAGAAGCGGCGATGGATTTGGGTGCGCGGCCGTGGAAGGTGTTCTTCCTGATCACCATCCCGATGATTGCACCGTCGCTCGCAGCGGGCGGCATGATGTCGTTCGCGCTGTCGCTGGATGACTTGGTACTGGCCAGCTTTGTGTCGGGGCCGGGTTCGACCACCTTGCCGATGGAAGTGTTCTCGGCGGTGCGCCTTGGGGTTAAGCCCGAGATTAACGCCGTGGCGAGCTTGATCCTGTTGGCGGTGTCGTTGGTGACCTTCCTGGTGTGGTTCTTCAGCCGCCGTGCCGAAGAACACCGCAAGAAGGCTATCCAGCAAGCGATTGAAGAAGCGGCGGCGGATGGCTGGAAACAGCCGGACAAGCGCCGGGCGCCTGCACCGGTCTAACTGACGGAGCGCGGTAAAAATGTGGGAGCTGGCCTGCGGGCAGCTCCCACATTGATCGGGTTTACAGGCCGCTATCTCGCAGGCAGTAATTTAAGAATGCCGCGCGTATTCGCCGTCACTTCCTCATCGCTGAAATGCGCCTGCTCATACCCGCCTTCGATGTAGGTTTCTGCCTGGTCGCCATAGTGCTTGTCGAACGGCACCCCGCTTTGCCCCACCGGGTTGATGGTCAGTGCGTGAGCCGCATCGGCGAAATCGATCAGGCGGCGGGTGGAAGGCCCGTAGGTCACTGGCCACGGTGCCGGGCCGATAGGGGCCGACTGGTTGTTGGGCACTTCGTGGGTACCCGGCGCCGGGAACGGGCCGACATTCACGATCAGGTCCAATGGCTTCTGCGAGCCCAGCGGGTGGCCGTGGGTCAGGGTATGGGCCTTGCCCCACTGCCATTGGCTTGGGTCATCGCCGAAAGTGGCCTTGAGGTGCGCGAGGCTGTTGTCCCAGGCGAGCTTGACGGTGTCGGCGCGCTTGCCATCCCACCACGGCGAATCCTGCGCGGCGGCCAGGCGTGGCAGTGCGGCGTCGATCACGCGGGTGCTGAGCAGGGTCTTGAACATGCCATCGCCGAGTTTCGGGTGGAAAGCGGCGTCGGCCAGGTTGAACAGGAGCTGGTTGAACAGCGTGGCGCTGGTAGAGTCCAGCGGGTAATCACCTTTCCAGGTGGCCAGTTGCTCCACCAATTTCAACTGCGCCGGGTCCTTGACCACCTCACGCAGCACCGGCAACAGCGGCGCCAGCAGGCGTGGGCCGAAAGCGGTGGTGGTGCCCAGTTGCAAGGCTTGGCTGTTGTCGACATCCCACTTCACGCTCTTATCGCTCAACTGCGCGTTCAACTGCTGCCCACGGTCGGCCAGGTTGTAATAACCGGGAATCTCCATGCCGGTCGGCGAGACAGGTTGAGCGTTGGCCGACACCACGTAGCCACGCGCCGGGTTTTCTTCCTGGGGGTTGGCGCTGAAGGGGTAGAAGCCCAGCTTGTCGGCCTGGGCGCTGCCGCCGTCAAGGATAAAGCCGGCATTGGTACCGGCTGGACGAATTGGCAATTGCGCCGCCGCCCACCAGCCGATATCGCCCTTGGCATTCGCCCACACAATATTCAGCCCCGGCGCAGACACCTTCGACGCCGCCACGCGCGCCTTGGCCAGGGTGTCGGCGCGGTTGAGCTGGTAGAAACCTTCGAGGATCGGGTTCTGGGTGTCGAGGAACGCCCACCACATGGCAATCGGCGTCTTGCCGGCACTCTCGCCGAGCACGTCATTGATGATCGGGCCGTGGGGTGATTGGCGCAGGGTCAGCGTGACGGGCGCTTGGCCTTTCACCGCGATCTGTTGCTCGGTGCTGGTCATGTCGACCCACTGGTCGTGGTACCAGACCTGATTGGCATTTTCCGGGTTGACCTTCTCGGCGATGAGGTCGAGGTCATCGTTCTGGAACATGGTCAGGCTCCAACCGAAATCCAGGTTGTGACCCAGGAACGCCACCGGCACCAGTGCGTTGTGATAGCCATACAACTCAAAACCCGGCGCCGACAGCTGCGCCTCGTACCACACCGATGGCACCGAGAAGCGAATATGTGGGTCACCCGCCAGCAACGGTTTGCCGCTCTGGGTGCGGTTGCCGCTGATAGCCCAGGCGTTGCTGCCTTCGAACTGCGGCAAGCCATTGTCGGCCAAGGCCTGTTCGCTCAGGGCGGCGATGGCGCCGAGGGTTTGCCAATCGCTGGCGGCGAGGTTCAGGGCGCCCTGAGGTTGCCAGTCGAGGTCGAAGACTTTCAGGTAGTCGCTGCCCAGTTGGTCGCGTACGTAAGTCAGCAGAGGCTCGGTACGAAATGCGGCAGCAAAGCTGTAGGCCATATACCCGGCGACGCTGATGCTGTCCTCGGCGGTGAACGGCCGCTTGGGAATGCCCAGCACGTCGAACTCCATCGGGCGGGCGTGGCTGTCCTGATATTGGTTGATCCCGTCCAGGTAGGCTTGCAGGGCCTTCCAGTGCGCCGACTCATGATCCAACTGCGCCACATAAGTGGCGGCGCGGTCACGAATGCGCAGGCTGCGGAACAGCTTATCGGTCTCCAGCAGCTTGGGCCCAAGCACCTCGGCCAGCTCGCCACGGGCCAGGCGCCGCATGATCTCCATCTGGAACAAGCGGTCCTGGGCGTGGACGTAGCCCAGGGCGCGATACAGGTCGGTTTCGTTCTCGGCACGAATATGTGGCACGCCGCGGTCGTCGTAGCGCACGGTGACCGAGCCTTGCAGGTTGGCCAGCTCAACCGTGCCCTGGCGGGTCGGCTGCTTGCTGTACACGTACCAGCCGGCGCCGAGCGCCACCAGCACTACAAGAACCGCGAGAGTCCGCAAGACGCGCTTCATGAACATTCCTTACCAAGAGAGGGGTGGCGAGTTACGAGCCTTTTAGCCAGGAACAATAGCAGCCCACCGCCAGGGTGTGCGTGGCATTCACCTCGCGCCCCGCTCCAAGGGCCTTCAAGATCGGTTCAATAAAACTGTTGCCGGAATTGCACGTCAGGCCTTCACTGTAGGGCCCGAAATACGCGAGCTTGCCGCTGCGATCCCAAATGCCCACCGCCGGGCTGGCTGGCACTTGGTCGGCGCCGGGCAGGGCGGTGAGGGTTTTCATTGTGCGCAGGTTGTCGGGCAGTTGGCCGTGGCTCCCAGGTTTTTGCAGCGCATAGAACTCGACCCCTTGGGGTGCGTAGTGCTCGATCAGTTCGCCCAGGTGTTGTTGGTTGCCGACATTGCACGGGCAGGCTGGGTCCCAGAAGTGCACCAGGCGAATCGGGCCTGGGCCGGCGAGCTCGGCCGGCAGCTTCAATGGGTCGCCGGAAAACACCGCCGTGTGTTCGCTGAAGGCGCGCAGGTAGCGGCCCTGGAACCAGTCATATGCGGCCCACAGCACGCCGGTGCAGATAACCAGGATAAGGCTGGCGAACAGGGCGGTGCGGTAAGGCTGTCGCATTCAGATGTATCCTCAGAGGTCGCGTAGCTTGCCATGCTTGTCCTGACAGATGAATATCGCAGCTCGATATTCACCTCTGCCGTAAGTCTGGAACCCTTTATGCCTGTCACCTTTGACCCCGATCATCTGCGCGAAAGCTTGCGGCCCCTGGGGGATGCGCAACCGCTTTCAGCCGAGGCGCGGGTCTACCAGCGTTTCTACGGGCTGGATCTGGCCGCGCGCAAAGTGCCGGCGGTCAGCCGCCTGGGGCGTTTCGAGGTAGAGGGGTTTCAGGTAGTCGCGCAGGTGTGGTGGCCGCCTAAGCCTGTGGCGACGATGTTCATGTTCCACGGCTTTTACGACCATATGGGGTTGTATCGCCACGTGGTGGACTGGGCGCTGGACCAGGGGTTTGTGGTGATCGCCTGCGATTTGCCGGGCCATGGGTTATCCAGTGGCGAGCGCGCCAGTATCGATGATTTTGCGGTGTACCAGCAGGTGGTGCAGGCACTGTTCGCCGAGGCCCAGGCGCTACAACTGCCGCAGCCCTGGCACCTGTTCGGGCAAAGCACCGGCGGGGCGGTGGTGGTGGATCACCTGCTCAACCATGGCGCCGATAGCCCGGCCCAGGGCAAGACCTTCCTGCTGTCGCCGCTGGTGCGGCCGCGTGCCTGGGGGTGGTCGCAGGTCAGCTATTACCTGCTGAGGCCTTTCGTCAAAGGCATTGCGCGGCGCTTCAGCGAGAACACCCACGATCCCGAGTTCAAGCCGTTCCTCGAGGCTGACCCGCTACAGCCGCGGCAACTGCCTACCGCCTGGGTAGGTGCATTGGCGCGCTGGATTAAACGCATCGAGGCCGCACCGCGCAGTTCGCGGCGCCCGGTGATTGTGCAGGGCGAGGAAGATATGACCGTGGACTGGCAGCACAACTTGCAGGTGCTGCGCGGCAAGTTCGACAGGCCTGAGGTGTTGATGCTGGCGCGGGGCAGGCATCATCTGGCGAATGAGATTCCGGAGATTCGTGAGGCGTACTTCAAATACCTGACGGATAACCTGAAGTAACACGATGCAAATATGGGTACTGGCAAGCCCGCTCCCATATTTTACTGGGTCAGACTTGAGGTGCTTTGGCCGACTGCCAGCCCTGCGCGAATCGCAGCCAATGCCGCCTGGTAATACGCCTTACCCTCCGACGACTCCGCAAACGTAGCGAATTCTTCCAACTCCGGGTCAGACAAATCCCGATAAACGTACAGCAGCGTGTTGTTCAGATCCTTGTCGATCTGCTGCATCAACCGCTCACGCTGGCCATTCAACATGCCCAGCGCCTGGCCGCCGCCCAACAGGCCGGGGATCATCTGGCTCAGGCTGTCGGCCGCCACGCCGGCAATCGCCAGGCTGACTTCCGCACCGGCCTCACGGGCTGGCAAGGCCTGGGCCAGGTGGCCAATGATCAGGCTGCGTGTGGCGTCGGCTTGGATTTTTGGCAGGCCCTGAGCGTTTTTCGCCAGTTGGTCGCGACGCGTCGCCAGCAACTCGGCGGCGACAATCTTGCGGCCCAAGGGCGATTGAAAAAACGCCAGGGCAGGCTTCGGGTCCGCCAGGTTCTTGCGCAATTGCACCTCGGCACGCTGGTCCATGGCCTGGGCGGCAAAGCGTTTATTGCTGTTGTCCACCAGCGCCTGGTACACCGCTGGCGGCAGGCTGTTGCGGTAGCGTTGCTGGGCCGCACTGAGGGCGTCATTGAAATGCGCACGTTGTTCGGCCCAGCCGGCGACCTTGTACAACTGGTCATGGCCGTCTGCCCAGGCGGGCAAAACGCAGAACATCAGCAAGGAAAAAAACAAACGACGCATATGGACTCCTGTCGGTCGGCCACTATTGTCCGTGTCGGGCGTAGGATTTGTCGAGAAGTCCTATCGGTCACCTGACTAAAGTGTATTCAGACGCTCGGCGGCTCTGTCGGATTCACAGGCGTATGGATACTATGCGCGCCATGCAAATACCCCTCGATCACCCGCTGTTGCAACGCATTGTCGACGACCTGGCCGAAAAAGGCTGGTCCCGACAAGACGGCTTCCTGCTCCAGGCTCTGACCCTGGAACTGGCGGCTGAGTGCCGTAAACGTGCGGCCGAAGGTGAATTGGCCCCGGCGGCGGTCGGGCGCGGACCGGCCCAGGAGATTCGCGAAGGTATTCGCGGTGACCATATCCAGTGGCTGGAAGAGGGCGATGCAGCTGTCTGCGACACCTATATGGAATTGATGGACAGCCTGCGCCTGGCAATGAACCGTGGCCTGTTTCTCGGTCTCGAAGACTTCGAAAGCCACTTCGCGATGTACCCGCCGGGCGCGTTTTACCTCAAGCACCTGGACCGGTTCCGTGACGACGATAGGCGCATGGTCTCGGCCGTGATCTACTTGAACGACGCCTGGCTGCCCGAGCATGGTGGCCAGTTGCGCATGTACCTCAAGGACGGCGTCGAATACGATGTGGTGCCCACCGGTGGCAGCCTGGTGGTGTTCCTGTCGGGCGAGGTGCCCCACGAAGTCATGCCCGCTACGCGCGAACGCCTGTCCCTCACCGGCTGGTTTCGCCGGCGTGGCAACGAGCCGTTTTGAGCATGGAAAAGATTCTGATCAGCCGTTGTCTGCTTGGGCACAAGGTGCGCTACGACGGCGCGGCCAGCGGGCCGTTTGACCAACTGGCCGCGTGGCAAGCCGAAGGGCGAGTGGTTGCGATCTGCCCGGAAGTGTCCGGTGGATTGCCAACGCCGCGTCCACCCGCCGAAATCTCGGGCGGGCAGGGTGTAGAGGTGTGGGAAGGCCGCGCCCAGGTGCTGACTGCCGAGGGCGAAGACTTCAGCGCTGCCTTTCTCGATGGCGCCAGCCAGGCCTTGGCGCTGGTGCAGCGCCATAACATCCGCATCGCCGTGCTCAAGGCGAATAGCCCGTCTTGTGGAAACTTGCTGACATACGACGGTACCTTCAGCGGCGTGAAGGTGAGCGGCGAAGGCGTGACGGCGGCGCTGCTCAAACAGCATGGCGTGCAGGTGTTCAGTGAGTTGGAGTTGCCTGAGGCGCTAGTAGCGCTGGCGCAGTTATCGAAACCTGTGTAACTCCCACATTGACTGAGTCAAATCCGAAAATCACTGTGCCTTGGCTACCGGAGTCTCGCTTTCAAGCCACTTCTGGGCCAACGCCTTCAATCTGCCATCGGCCTTCACCCGCCCCAACGCCTTATCCAGACTCGCCTTGAACGCCGGGTTACCTTTCTGAAACGGGATGACCAGCTCAGGCTTCTCGTTGTAAGGCTCACTGAAATCGAACCGATCCTGCAGCTCGGCAGTCATAGCGATATGGTTGATTGCCACGTCGTACTTGCCGCTTTCCACACCGGGCAACAGGTCAGCATCATTGGTGGTGATAAATGACGAGCGCACGTCCATCTCTTTGGCCAGTTGCTCACCCAGTTCCACTTCGAAGCCGGTGAGTTTGTCGCCTTCCTTGAAGTTGAACGGCGGGTTGTTGGCTTCAAGGGCGATGCGCAGTTCGCCACGATCGAACACATCATCGACCAGTTCGGCGTGAGCCAAGGGGCTCAGAAGGGGAAGCAGCAGTAACAGGCCAGGCGAAAAGCGCATGGTCACTCCTAGAAATTTCAGATGTGCGAGGCGCCGTTCAGCATCGCTTTGCTATGGTGTTGAGTGTCTTGGACAGCAATTTGTCGCGAAGTTGTCATTAACCTACAGATTTCATAGAAAAACTGGAGAAGCGAATGAAAGCCCTTTTGTCCCGTGCCACCCTGGCCTCCTTGATGCTGGGTGCGTCTATGTTGGCTACCGCCGCAGACGGTATTCCGCGCAGTGCGCCGCCTGAAGGCGCCAAAGTATTCATCGTTTCGCCAAAAGACGGCGCCACTGTCGATAAAACCTTCACCGTCAAATTCGGCATGGAAGGTTTGAAACTCGCGCCTGCCACCGACCAGACGCCGGGCACTGGCCACCACCACCTGCTGGTCGACCAAAAAGAACTGCCTGACGCCAGCGTGCCCATCCCGGCCACCGACACCGTGATTCACTACGGCAAGGCCCAGACCGAAACCGAACTGACCCTGACCCCAGGCAAGCACACCTTGCAACTGGTGGCCGGCGATAAGCTGCACATGCAGTTCAACCCGACTGTAGCCTCGAAAGTAATCACGGTTAATGTGAAATAAAAAAAGGGAGCCCTTGCGGGGCTCCCGTTTTTTTATTGCTGCAAGCGGCAAGTTAAAAGCTGCAAGTAAAAGCTCTTGGCTTGCCGCTTGAAGCTTGTTGCGTGCAGCGGACCCTAACCACCGCTCTAGAAAAGCACGCGGCTACGAATGGTCCCGTTGATGTGCTGCAGCTTCTCTTGCGCCAGGTCCGAGTACTCGGCGTCGACGTCGATGACCACGTAGCCGACCTTCTCGTTGGTCTGCAGGAACTGACCGGAGATGTTGATGCCGTTTTCCGCAAAGACCTTGTTGATCTCCATCATCACGCCAGGGATGTTCTGGTGGATGTGCAGCAGACGGTGCTTGCCAGGGTGAGCCGGCAGCGCCACTTCCGGGAAGTTGACCGAAGAAACGGACGTACCGTTGTCGCTGTACTTGACCAGCTTTTCAGACACTTCCAGGCCGATGTTGGCTTGGGCTTCAGCGGTGGAACCACCGATGTGCGGGGTCAGGATCACGTTGTCCAGGCCACGCAGCGGGCTTTCGAAGATGTCGTCGTTGGAGCGTGGCTCCACCGGGAACACGTCGATGGCGGCGCCGATCAGGTGCTTGTCCTTGATCGCGTCGGCCAGGGCGTCCAGCTCGACCACGGTGCCACGCGCCGCGTTGATCAGGATGCCGCCTTTCTTGATGGCACGGATTTCCTTCTCGCCGATCATCCACTGGGTTTCAGTGGTTTCCGGAACGTGCAGGGTCACGATGTCGGACATGCCCAGCAGTTCGGTCAGGCTCGACACTTGCGTGGCGTTGCCCAATGGCAGCTTGGTCAGGGTGTCGTAAAAGAACACCTGCATGCCCAAGCCTTCCGCCAGTACCGACAGCTGAGTGCCGATCGAGCCGTAACCGACGATACCCAGCTTCTTGCCGCGGATTTCGAAGGAGTTGGCTGCGCTCTTGATCCAGCCGCCACGGTGGCAGGAAGCGTTCTTCTCAGGAATGCCGCGCAGCAGCAGGATGGCCTCGGCCAGCACCAGCTCCGCGACGGAACGGGTGTTGGAGTACGGCGCGTTGAACACCGCGATGCCGCGCTCGCGCGCTGCGTTGAGGTCGACCTGGTTGGTGCCGATGCAGAAACAACCGACAGCCACGAGCTTTTTGGCGTGTTCGAAGATCTCTTCGGTCAGCTGAGTGCGGGAGCGAATGCCGATAAAGTGCGCGTCGGCGATCTTTTCCTTTAACTGGGCTTCCGGCAGAGAACTGGTGATGTACTCAATGCTGGTGTACCCGGCAGCTTTCAGAACGTCGACAGCCGATGGGTGGACGCCTTCCAGAAGAAGGAACTTGATCTTGCTCTTATCGAGAGAAGTCTTGCTCATCTGCGTAAACCTGTATCCCGGAGAAAAATGGCAGGGAATCGGATCGAGTAAGCTGACCCGGACGGCAGGAAAGCCGTCACCGCAGAAACGCCCTTGGGCTCTGTCCTGCGGGGGCGGTATGCTAGCATACGCGCCCCGCTAAACACCTATTCCTGCGACGTGAAGCGTTCTCAGGATGACCATGAATTGTTCGAGAGTTCTGTCGATGACCCATCCTGCCCTGATTGATGAGCTGAAGACCCTGGTTGAGCCCGGCAAAGTGCTGACCGATGCAGACTCCCTGGAGGCTTACGGCAAGGATTGGACCAAGCATTTTGCACCCGCGCCGACCGCCATCGTCTTTCCCAAGACCATTGAGCAGGTCCAGGCCATCGTGCGTTGGGCCAATGCGCACAAGGTGGCGCTGGTGCCGTCCGGCGGGCGTACTGGCTTGTCGGCAGCCGCTGTGGCGGCCAACGGCGAAGTGGTTGTGTCGTTCGACTATATGAACCAGATCCTCGACGTGAACCTCACTGACCGCACTGCCGTGTGCCAGCCGGGCGTGGTTACCAAGCAATTGCAGAACGTCGCCGAAGAAAACGGCCTGTACTACCCGGTGGACTTCGCTTCGTCCGGTTCCAGCCAGATTGGCGGCAATATCGGCACCAATGCCGGCGGGATCAAGGTGATTCGCTATGGCATGACCCGCAACTGGGTGGCCGGCATGAAGGTCGTCACTGGCAAGGGCGATGTGCTGGAACTGAACAAAGACCTGATCAAGAACGCCACCGGCTACGACATGCGCCAGCTGTTTATCGGCGCTGAAGGCACCCTTGGGTTTGTGGTTGAAGCCACCATGCGCCTGGACCGTGCGCCGAAAAACCTGACGGCCATGGTGCTGGGTACCACCGATTTCGACTCGATCATGCCGGTATTGCACGCGTTCCAGAGCAAGCTGGACCTGACCGCCTTCGAATTTTTCTCCGACAAAGCCTTGGCCAAGGTCATGGGCCGTGGCGACGTGCCGGCACCGTTCGAAACCGAATGCCCGTTCTACGCGCTGCTGGAATTCGAAGCCACCACCGAAGAAGTCGCCAACCACGCGCTGGAGACCTTCGAGCACTGCGTCGAGCAGGGCTGGGTGCTGGACGGCGTGATGAGCCAGAGCGAAACCCAGCTGCACAACCTGTGGAAACTGCGCGAGTACATCTCCGAGACCATTTCCCACTGGACGCCGTACAAGAACGATATCTCGGTCACCGTCTCCAAAGTACCCGCCTTCTTGAAGGAAATCGACGCGATCGTCGGCGAACACTACCCGGACTTCGAAATTGTCTGGTTCGGCCACATCGGCGACGGCAACCTGCACCTGAACATCCTCAAGCCGGAAAACCTGAGCAAGGATGAGTTCTTCGCCAAGTGTGCCACCGTGAACAAGTGGGTGTTTGAAACCGTCCAGAAGTACAACGGCTCGATCTCCGCTGAACACGGCGTGGGCATGACCAAGCGCGATTACCTGACCTACAGCCGCTCGCCGGTTGAAATCGAATACATGAAAGCAGTGAAAGCGGTGTTCGACCCGAGCGGGATCATGAACCCCGGCAAGATATTCGCTGTTTAACCGTCCCTGAAGGAGTCGTTTCATGAGCTACCAGCACAAGTATGTCGACGGCACCAACATCCACTTTCCGGTCGGTAAAGTGGTGTGTATCGGGCGTAACTACGCCGAACATGCCAAGGAACTGGACAACCCGGTCCCTACCGAGCCGTTGCTGTTCATCAAGCCGGGCAGTTGCGTGGTGCCGTTGGAAGGCGGTTTCAGCATTCCAACCGAGCGCGGTTCGGTGCATTACGAAGCGGAAATCGCGGTATTGATCGGCAAGCCTTTGTCGAACAAGCCCAGCCGTGAAGAAGTGCTGGACGCCATCTCCGGCTTCGCCCCGGCCCTGGACCTGACCCTGCGCGATAAGCAGGCCGAGCTGAAAGCCAAGGGCTTGCCGTGGGAAATCGCCAAGTCTTTCGACGGCGCGGCAGTCATCGCACCGTTCGTGGTGGGCAGTACGTTCCCGGACGTGACCGATATCGGCATCCGCCTGACCATCAATGGCGAAGTGCGCCAGGATGGCAACAGCGCGCAAATGCTCAACCCGATCATTCCGATGATCCAGCACATGGCCGGCTGCTTCTCGCTGCAAGCGGGTGATGTGATCCTCACCGGCACCCCGGCCGGCGTGGGCCCGCTGAATGTGGGTGATGAGCTGGTGCTGGAACTGTCGGGTGTGAATCGCTTCGAAAGCAGCGTTCGCTAAAAACTGAATACAGTCCACATGTGGGAGCCGGGCAAGCCCGGCTCCCACAGCTTTTTGTGTGTGCCTGGAGTTTCCAGGTCTTTGCATTTTTTTCACACGCCATCCGGATAATCCTCAGCCACTTGCACACGGGCACCTCGATCCTGTGCTATCACCTAACGCTGACTTTCCGGAAAAGCACCCAATGGCCGTGCCCCTGCCTACCGTCACCCCCAAGCTGCGTTCCCGCTTTGCCCTGCGCTGGTATTCCTGGCTATTGCTGGCGGGCGTGATTGTGTATGGCGTTGCCTGGGCCCTGCACTGGGATGATCGCGGCGTACTGTGGATACTCGAACGCTTCGAAACCCCCGCCGAGCGCCAAGAGAGCGTGTGGCTGCCGGACTATCATGCCGTCATCGATGGCAAGCGTTTGCCGGGGATGGAGAAGGACGAAGCTTCGGACGTCTCCTACAACCCACAGACCAAAACCCTGTTTTCTGTGATGGGCAAAAACCCGTTCCTCGTCGAGTTGAGCTTGCAAGGCGATGTGCTGCGCAAGATGCCGCTCAATGGCTGGGATAACCCGGAAGGTATCACCGTGATGGAAAACGGCTTGATGGCGGTGGTCGATGAACGCCAGCACACGGTGACCCTCGTCAAGGTCGTCGCCACCACCCAGCAATTGAACAAGGCTGACTTCCCGAGTTACGACCTGGGCCCCTCCAAGGATCAAAACAAAGCGTTTGAAGGCGTGGCTTGGGACAAGCTTAACCAGCAACTGGTGTTCGGTGAGGAACGCCCCCCGGCACTGTTTACCTGGAAAAGCGACGGTAGCCAGGCCCTGGTCGGCAGCAAGCAAAAGCTCGCCAGCACCGAGCTGGATATGCGTAACCTATCGGCCCTGGCCGTCGACCCGCGGACCGGCCATTTACTGGTGCTGTCGGCTGATTCCCACCTGTTGCTGGAGCTGAACGAGAAGGGCGAGCAAGTCAGCTTCATGACCTTGCTCGGCGGTTTCAACGGCCTTAAAAACACCATTCCCCGTGCAGAAGGTGTGGCCATGGACGACGACGGCACGCTGTACATGGTCAGTGAGCCAAACCTCTTCTATCGCTTCGAAAAACAGAAATAGCGTACAGATTACGTCGGATATTTCTCTATCAGCGGCATTCGCCAGACACTGGGTGCGTTTAAGTTTAAATTCAGACAGGCGTGATATTCATTCGCCACTTTTGAGCTTGAGCCCCTCCGATGCGACGACTAGCCCGCCCCAAACCTATGTTCTTTATTCTTGCGCTGATCGCTCTGGTCAGCGCCGGGGTCGTTGCGCAGCATTTTCGCCTGTTCGAGCGCGCCTGGTTCAACTGGCAAGTGTGGCGCAAGCCAGCGAATGAGCGCTCCATCGGCCTGGCGGACTACCGGGTAGCCCTGGAGGCCCAGGTGATCGAGGGGCTCAACGACGACGTCTCGGCCCTCACCTACGACCCAGTGCGCAAAAGCCTGTTTACCGTCACCAATAAAAACGCCGAACTGATCGAGCTTTCCCTGGAGGGCAAGATCCTGCGGCGTATTCCCTTGGTGGGATTTGGCGATGCCGAGGCGGTGGAATTTATCAGCGACAACACTTATGTCATCAGCGATGAGCGCCAGCAGCGCTTGATCAAGGTACATGTGGATGACGATACCCAATTCCTCGATGCCGCCGATGCGGAGCAAATGACGCTGGGCCTGCACGTTGGCGGCAATAAAGGGTTTGAAGGCCTGGCGTACGACTCGGTGGGCAAGCGCCTGTTCGTCGCCAAGGAGCGCGACCCGATGCTGATCTATGAGGTCCATGGCTTTCCCCATTTCAAATCGGAAAAAACCTACTCGGTGCACGTGATCAACAACCCCAAGCGTGACGCCGGGCTGTTTGTGCGCGACCTCTCGAGCCTGCAATACGACGAGCGCAGCGGCCATTTGCTGGTGCTGTCGGATGAGTCGTTTTTGGTGCTGGAACTGGATATCGACGGTCGCCCGTTGAGCAGTCTTTCTCTGCTGAACGGGCGCCATGGCCTGAAGAAGCGCGTGCCTCAGGCGGAAGGGATCGCGATGGACGATGACGGTAACTTGTACCTGACCAGCGAGCCGAACCTGTTCTATGTGTTCAAGAAACCAAGTCTCTGAAGCACCGCTCCCACATTTAAACGCGTCAGGCCTTCAGGGTTTTCACACCTTCCGAGGTGCCCAGCAGCAACACATCCGCCGGACGCGCCGCGAACAAACCATTGGTGACCACACCAACGATCGCATTGATCTGCGTCTCAAGCGCCACCGGATTGGTGATCTGCATGTTGAACACGTCGAGGATGATATTCCCGTTGTCGGTCAACACGCCTTCGCGGTACACCGGGTCGCCGCCCAGTTTCACCAATTCGCGGGCCACGTGGCTGCGGGCCATCGGGATGACTTCCACCGGCAACGGGAACGCGCCGAGTACCGGCACCAGCTTGCTGGCGTCCGCGATGCAGATAAAGGTCTTGGCCACGGCCGCGACGATCTTCTCGCGGGTCAGGGCTGCGCCGCCGCCCTTGATCAGGTTCAGGTGTTCGTCGCTTTCATCGGCGCCGTCAACGTAGAACTCCAGGTCGCTCACGGTGTTGAGCTCATACACCGCAATCCCATGGCCCTTGAGGCGCGCGGCGGTGGCTTCGGAGCTTGCCACGGCGCCGTCGAATGCGCCCTTGTGCTGAGCCAGTGCATCGATAAAGCAGTTGGCGGTGGAGCCGGTGCCGACACCGACGATGCTCTTGTCGTCGAGTTTAGGAAGGATTAAATCGACGGCGGCCTGGGCCACTGCCTGTTTGAGTTGATCCTGGGTCATGCGGGCTCCGGAACGGGCGGGGAGTTATCGAGGTGCGCGAGTATAACCCAACAAAACCTCTGGATTCGTGTGGTCGCCCGGCCAAACGCTGGGTTAGACTCCTTGGCCCTGCCCATCCCGCCCAGTGATTTCCGCCGATGCTTGAACAGTACGTCAAAAAGATCCTCACCTCGCGCGTTTACGACATCGCCGTAGAAACTCCGTTACAGACCGCCCGCCAGCTTTCCGAGCGGCTGGGCAACAAGGTCTGGCTCAAGCGTGAAGACTTGCAGCCGGTGTTCTCGTTCAAGATTCGCGGCGCCTACAACAAGCTGACCCAACTGACCAGCGAGGAACGTGCGCGCGGTGTGGTCACGGCGTCGGCGGGTAACCATGCCCAGGGCCTGGCCCTGGCGGCCAAGGTGCTGGGGGTGAAAGCCACTATTGTCATGCCTAAGACCACTCCGGAGATCAAGGTCGAAGGCGTGCGCTCGCGTGGCGGCAAAGTGGTGCTGCATGGCGATTCCTTCCCGGAAGCTCTGGCCTACTCGCTGAAACTGGTCGACGAAAAAGGCTACGTCTACATTCACCCCTACGATGATCCGCACACCATTGCCGGGCAGGGCACCGTGGCGATGGAAATCCTGCGCCAGCATCCGGGGCCCCTGGACGCGATTTTTGTACCGGTGGGCGGCGGCGGGCTGATCGCGGGTATTGCGGCCTATGTGAAATACCTGCGCCCGGAGATCAAGATCATCGGTGTCGAGCCGGACGACTCCAATTGCCTGCAAGCCGCGATGGCGGCTGGCGAACGCGTGGTGCTGCCGACCGTGGGCCTCTTTGCCGATGGCGTGGCGGTGGCGCAGATCGGTCAGCACACCTTCGACATTTGCAAGGACTATGTCGATGAAGTGATCACCGTGAGCACCGATGAAATCTGTGCGGCGATCAAGGATATCTACGACGACACCCGCTCCATCACCGAACCCGCGGGCGCCTTGGGCGTGGCAGGCATCAAGAAATACGTCGAGACCCGGGGCGTTACCGGGCAGGCTCTGGTGGCCATCGATTCCGGCGCCAACGTCAACTTCGACCGCCTGCGCCATGTGGCCGAGCGTGCCGAGCTGGGTGAAGGTCGCGAGGCGATCATCGCCGTGACCATCCCCGAAAAGCCCGGCAGCTTCAAGGCGTTCTGCGAGGCTGTGGGCAAGCGCCAGATCACCGAATTCAACTATCGCTTCCACACCGGCAGTGAGGCACACATTTTTGTCGGCGTGCAGACCCACCCGGAAACCGACCCGCGCAGCGCGCTGATCGCCAGCCTCATCAGCCAGGGTTTCCCGGTGCTGGACCTGACCGAGAACGAGCTGGCCAAGTTGCACATCCGGCACATGGTCGGCGGCCATGCGGCCCACGTCAGTAATGAAGTGGTGTTTCGCTTCGAATTCCCGGAGCGTCCGGGCGCCTTGTTCAACTTTCTTAACAAATTGGGCGGGCGTTGGAACATCTCGATGTTCCACTATCGCAACCACGGCGCAGCAGACGGCCGTGTGGTCGCCGGCCTGCAAGTGCCGGCGGACGAGCGCCACTTGGTACCGGCAGCCCTGGAAGCCATCGGCTACCCGTACTGGGATGAAAGCGATAACCCGGCCTACACACTGTTCCTCGGATGAGCGACTACGCTGATTGGGGCGGCCTTAAGGAAGACGACACATGGAAACCCTGACCACCCTGAAAGTTATCCACATCGCGGCCACCGTATTGCTGTTGCTCAGCGGCCTGGGCTTGGCGCTGCTGGCCTGGCGCAAACGCAGCGCCGGCCCGGCGGTGACCCTGCAACGCCCTTGGGCGGTGGTCTGGTTATTGATGGGCATCTGCGTCGTCAGCATGCCGTTTACCGGTTGGTGGCTGGTGCACCTGACCGGCTGGCCGCTAGGTCAGACCTGGATCCTCGGTTCCAGCATTCTCTACACCGTGGCGGCGCTGGCGTGGTTCTGGCTGGTGGCGCGGCTTCATCGCCTGCGTAAGGGCGAGGGCGGCAGCTTGAACTTCACGTTGGTGCTGGCGGTAATCAGCCTGGTGGGGTTCGTAGCAATTGCCGGTTTGATGGGTGCCAAGCCTGTCTGAATGAGTGCCTACCTGCTGCTGAAAACCCTGCATATCCTCTCGTCGACCGTTCTGTTCGGGCTGGGCGCGGGCTCGGCTTACTACGCATTGCGTGCCTGGCGTACCGGCAACGTTGAAGTGATTGCCGTGACCTTCAAGCACCTGGTGTTCGCCGATTGGGCGTTTACCGCGACCGCGGCGCTGTTCCAACCGTTGAGCGGGATTGGCTTGATGCATCTGGCGGGCTGGTCGCTGCAGCAGAGTTGGTTGCAGTGGACGTTCGGTTTGTATGTGCTGGCGGGGATCTGCTGGTTGCCGGTGGTGTGGTTGCAGATTCGCGTACACAAGATGGCAGAGCAGGCGTTGCGGGAGGGCACGGCAATGCCGATCAAGGCCGCGACCTATATGCGCGGGTGGTTTGGCCTGGGGTGGCCGGCGTTCCTGGCCTTCATGGTGATTTTCTATCTGATGGTCGCCAAGCCGATGTAGTGAGCGGGCAAGCCCGCTCATACAGATCAGCTGCGCAGGGTAATCACCGGCCAGCCACGCTGTTCAGCCTCAGCCCGCAAGTTCGGGTCCGGATCCACTGCCACCGGATGAGTCACTTGCTCCAGCAGCGGCAAATCATTCATCGAGTCGCTGTAGAAGTAACTGTCTTCCAGGCTGAATCCGGTTTCTGCCAGCCAGCGATTCAAACGTGTCACCTTACCCTCGCGAAAGCACGGCACGTCGGTGCTGCGCCCGGTGTAGCGGCCGTTTTCCATCTCGCACTCTGTGGCGATCAGGGTTTCCACGCCCAGGCGTGCGGCAATTGGCGCGGTGACGAAACGGTTGGTGGCGGTGATGATCACCAGCGTGTCACCGGCGGCGCGGTGCTTGGCCAGCAGTTCAGCGGCCAGCGGCAGCATCAGCGGCTCGATGCAGTCGCGCATGAAGTCATTGTGCCACTCGTCCAGTTGGGCCATCTCGGTACGGCCGAGGATTTCCAGGCTGAAGTTCAGGTAGGCGGCATTGTCCAGCTTGCCGGCCAGGTAATCCTGGTAGAACTCGTCGTTGCGCGCCTTGTAGGCGATGGGGTCGAGAATCCCGCGTTCACAGAGGTAATCGCCCCAGGCGTGATCGCTGTCACCGCCAAGAAGGGTGTTGTCCAAGTCGAATAAAGCCAGGCGCATTGCAGTTACTCGCTGAAAAGTCTGTAAAAAGGCGTCCAGAATACGGTCTTTTCACAAGAGTGCACATAAGGTAAGAAGCCTCGTTGCCGCTGGAACAACCTTTGTGGAACAATGCGGCGACATGCGTTTGCGAGGTTGTTGCCGTGATCGACCCCGATGGTTTCCGTCCTAATGTCGGGATTATTCTTACGAATGATGCCGGACAGGTGCTATGGGCTCGCCGAATCAACCAAGATGCCTGGCAGTTTCCTCAAGGCGGAATCAACCCCGACGAAACCCCTGAAGACGCCTTGTACCGTGAGTTGAATGAAGAAGTCGGCCTTGAGCGTGAAGATGTACAGATTCTGGCGTGTACCCGCGGCTGGTTGCGCTATCGTTTGCCGCAACGCCTGGTGCGTACCCACAGCCAACCGCTGTGCATCGGCCAGAAGCAGAAATGGTTTCTCCTGCGCCTGATCTCCGACGAGCAGCGGGTGCGGATGGATTTGACCGGTAAACCGGAGTTCGATGGCTGGCGCTGGGTCAGCTATTGGTACCCGTTGGGCCAGGTGGTGACATTCAAGCGCGAAGTTTATCGTCGCGCTCTCAAAGAGCTTGCCCCGCGCCTTTTAGCGCGCGACTGACGACGGAGTTCGACCCCGAGCCATGCTCAATACGCTGCGCAAGATCGTCCAGGAAGTTAACTCCGCCAAGGATCTCAAGGCGGCGTTGGGGATTATTGTGTTGCGCGTCAAGGAAGCCATGGGCAGCCAGGTCTGCTCGGTTTACCTGCTGGACCCCGAGACCAACCGTTTTGTGCTGATGGCCACCGAGGGCCTGAACAAGCGCTCCATCGGCAAGGTCAGCATGGCGCCCAATGAAGGTCTGGTGGGCCTGGTGGGGACGCGTGAAGAACCCCTGAACCTCGAACATGCAGCCAATCACCCGCGTTATCGCTACTTTGCCGAAACCGGTGAAGAGCGTTACGCCTCGTTCCTCGGCGCACCGATCATTCACCACCGCCGCGTTGTCGGCGTGTTGGTCATCCAGCAAAAAGAGCGCCGTCAGTTCGACGAAGGTGAAGAAGCCTTCCTGGTGACGATGAGCGCGCAACTGGCCGGGGTTATCGCCCACGCCGAAGCGACGGGTTCGATTCGCGGCCTGGGTCGCGAAGGCAAGGGCATTCAGGAAGCCAAGTTCGTCGGCGTGCCGGGCTCGCCGGGCGCGGCGGTCGGTACGGCGGTGGTGATGTTGCCGCCGGCGGACCTGGATGTGGTGCCGGACAAGACCGTCAAAGACATCGACGCCGAAATCAAACTGTTCAAGACCGCCCTGGAAGGCGTGCGCGCCGACATGCGCAACCTGTCGACCAAGCTGGCGACTCAGTTGCGCCCCGAAGAGCGCGCGCTGTTTGACGTGTACCAGATGATGCTCGACGACGCGTCCCTGGGTAACGAAGTCAAGACGGTGATCAAGACCGGCCAGTGGGCCCAGGGTGCACTGCGCCAAGTGGTCACCGATCACGTCAACCGTTTCGAATTGATGGACGACGCCTACCTGCGCGAGCGCGCCTCTGATGTGCGTGACCTCGGTCGCCGTCTGCTGGCCTACCTGCAGGAAGACCGCACCACCAACCTGGTCTACCCCGACAACACGATTCTGATCAGTGAAGAACTGACCGCCACCATGCTCGGCGAAGTGCCGGAAGGCAAGCTGGTGGGCCTGGTCTCGGTACTCGGTTCGGGTAACTCCCACGTCGCGATCCTGGCCCGCGCCATGGGCATCCCGACGGTGATGGGCCTGGTGGACCTGCCGTATTCCAAAGTGGATGGCATCGACATGATCGTCGATGGGCATCGCGGTGAAGTGTTTACCAACCCCAGCGAAGTGCTGCGCAAGCAATACGCCGAAGTGGTTGAAGAAGAGAAACAACTGGCGCTGGGCCTCGACTCATTGCGCGAACTGCCGTGCGTGACCACCGATGGCCATCGTGTGCCGCTGCTGGTCAACACTGGCTTGCTGGCGGATGTAGCCCGTGCGCAACAGCGCGGCGCCGAAGGCGTGGGGCTGTACCGCACCGAAGTGCCGTTCATGATCAATCAGCGTTTTCCGAGTGAGAAGGAGCAGCTGGCGATTTATCGCGAGCAACTGCAGGCCTTCCACCCGTTGCCGGTGACCATGCGCAGCCTGGACATCGGCGGCGACAAGTCACTGTCGTATTTCCCGATCAAGGAAGACAACCCCTTCCTGGGCTGGCGCGGTATTCGCGTCACCCTCGACCACCCTGAAATTTTCCTCGTACAGACCCGCGCCATGCTCAAGGCCAGCGAAGGCCTGAACAACCTGCGCATCCTGCTGCCTATGATCTCCGGCACCCATGAGCTGGAAGAGGCGCTGCACCTGATTCACCGTGCATGGGGCGAAGTGCGCGATGAAGGCGCCGACGTGCCGATGCCGCCGATTGGCGTGATGATCGAAATCCCGGCAGCGGTGTACCAGGCTAAAGAGCTGGCGCGGCAGGTAGATTTCCTCTCGGTGGGCTCCAATGACCTGACCCAATACCTGCTGGCCGTGGACCGCAACAACCCACGGGTGGCCGACCTCTACGACTACCTGCACCCGGCGGTGCTGCAAGCCCTGCAACACGTAG
This sequence comes from Pseudomonas sp. RA_5y_Pfl1_P24, assembly GCF_963970945.1. NCBI lineage: Bacteria > Pseudomonadati > Pseudomonadota > Gammaproteobacteria > Pseudomonadales > Pseudomonadaceae > Pseudomonas > Pseudomonas sp. RA_5y_Pfl1_P24. The sequence goes on from NZ_CAXAOJ010000005.1 coordinate 308,375, forward strand.
TGCGCGACGCCCATGCCGAAGGCAAACCGGTGAGCATCTGCGGTGAAATGGCCGGCGACCCCGCAGCGGCGGTGTTGTTGATGGCGATGGGCTTTGACAGCCTGTCGATGAACGCCACCAACTTGCCGAAGGTTAAGTGGATGCTACGCCAGGTTGAATTGAGCATGGCCAAGGATTTGCTGGCGGAGCTGATGACCATCGATAACCCGCAAGTTATCCACAGCTCGCTGCAACTGGCGCTGAAGAACTTGGGGCTGACGCGGATGATCAACCCGGGTTCCGCGAAGACCCTCTAAGCAACACCGATCAAAATGTGGGAGCGGGCTTGCTCGCGAATGCAGCGTGTCAGTCGTCGAATATGTGACTGATACACCGCATTCGCGAGCAAGCCCGCTCCCACACTGGTTTTGTGGCGTCTAGAAATTCAGGTCGACCTCGCCAAGTCGCCCACCATGCGGCCCAAAGCTACGCTCCACCATCCGCTGCGTCCCATCCGCATTCACGATCAACGCCGTACTCGCCCGCGTCCCATAACTCGGGCTGGCAATAAACACGCTCGACAACAAACTCTCAGTCGCCAAGCCCACCCCGGTATCCGGCAAATCTGCAAACGGCGCCGTCTGCGGATCACTCAGCATCTCCAACAACGCCTCAGGCTGCGGGTCCTCCAGCATCTCGCTCAACGCCGCCCTTGCCTTAATCAGCTTGGGCCACGGCGTGTCCAGCCCGGCATTGGACAACCCATACACCCCGGCCTCCAAACGTGTCGGCTCGGTATGATTGGCGTTGTAATGCCACAACTCATCCCGCGTACCCACCAGCAGGTTAAACCCGGCATATTCAATCGATCGGCCGTTAACATCGGCCAGATACTCTTCAATCGGCAGCGAACCACTGAGAAATAGCGCAACCAACTCCCCGCGTGACTTACGTGCAGGCGGCTGGTGCGGGTCGCGGATATTGGTCAAGGCGGCAAAGCGCCCGTTGGCATTCACCCCCAACCAGGTACCGCCCGCTTCCTGATCGCGGCCGGCGAAGACTTCGGGCACGTCCGGCCATTGGGCCAGCGGCAGGCTGGGGCGAGCGTAGAACTCATCACGGTTGGCCGCGACGATCAGCGGTTGGGCGTGGCCCGGCCGCCAGGCGAAAACAATCAGGCACATCAGGCGATTCCCTTTTGTGTTTTTTGCCACTTTACCGGCAGCAACGCAGGCGTTCCATCGTATCCAGTTGGGTTGCATGCCTTCCATCCGTTAACATGCCGGACTTGGTCTGGGGGCTCCCATGGAATTTCTGCTGTATTTGCTGCTCGGCGCCTGTGCGGGCGTGCTCGCCGGGCTGTTTGGCGTGGGCGGCGGGATTATCATCGTGCCGGTGCTGGTGTTCAGCTTCACCTTGCAGGGCTTTGACCCGCAGGTGCTGACCCACCTGGCCGTGGGCACTTCCCTGGCAACGATCATCTTTACCTCGGTGAATGCCGTGCGTGAGCACCATCGGCGTGGCGCGGTGCGTTGGCCGATCTTTGTGTGGATGACCGTGGGTATCCTGATCGGCGCAGGCTTTGGTGCACTGACCGCCGAGGCGATTTCCGGCCCCCACCTGCAAAAGATCATCGGCGTGTTTGCCTTGTTGGTGGCCGTGCAACTGGCCCTGGAGGTCAAGCCCAATGCCAGCCGGACGGTGCCGGGCAAGGTTGGCCTGACCATCGCCGGCACATTTATCGGCTGGGCTTCGGCGATTTTCGGGATTGGCGGCGGCTCGCTGACCGTACCGTTCCTGACCTGGCGCAGCGTGCCGATGCAGCAGGCCGTGGCCACTTCATCGGCTTGTGGCCTGCCGATTGCGCTGGCCAGTGCATCAAGTTTCATGATTCTTGGCTGGCATGACCCGCTGTTGCCCGCTCATAGTCTAGGGTTCGTGTATTTGCCGGCACTGTTGGGCATTGCCCTGACCAGTATGGTGTTCGCCCGTTTCGGCGCACGCCTGGCGCACCGATTATCGCCGCGTTTGCTCAAGCGGTTGTTCGCCGGGCTGCTGTTCTGTGTCGGCTTAAACTTTTTGTTGTAATGCAGGCTTAATCGCGTCCGGGCATGGTCCGGGCGCTATAACGAATGATTTAACGAGGAGTCGCAATGCTGCCTTACCCGCAGATCGACCCGGTGGCCTTGGCTATCGGTCCGCTGAAAATCCACTGGTACGGGTTGATGTACCTGATCGGCATCGGCGGTGCCTGGTTTCTGGCTTCCCGACGCCTGAACCGTTTCGATCCGACCTGGACCAAGGAGAAGCTCTCCGACCTGATCTTCTGGTTGTCGATGGGCGTTATCGTTGGCGGGCGCCTTGGGTATGTGCTGTTCTACGACCTCCCCGCGTACATCGCCAACCCGACGCTGATTTTCGAAGTGTGGAAGGGCGGCATGGCGTTCCATGGTGGGTTTATCGGCGTGATGATTGCTGCCTGGTGGTTCGGCCGTCGCAATGGCAAGTCGTTCTTCCAACTGATGGACTTCATCGCACCGATGGTGCCGATCGGCCTGGGCGCTGGGCGTATCGGTAACTTCATCAATGCCGAACTCTGGGGCAAACCGACCGACCTCCCATGGGCGATGGTGTTCCCGCCGTTCAGTGACCCGGCGCAATTGCCGCGCCACCCGTCGCAGCTCTACCAGTTCGCGTTGGAAGGCGTGGCACTGTTCCTTATCCTGTACCTTTTCTCGCGCAAGCCGCGCCCGACCATGGCCGTGTCCGGCATGTTCGCGTTGTTCTACGGGATCTTCCGATTCGTCGTCGAGTTCGTGCGCGTGCCGGATGCGCAATTGGGCTACCTGGCATTCGGTTGGGTGACCATGGGTCAAATCCTCAGCCTGCCGATGATTCTCGGCGGCCTGGGCTTGCTGTGGTGGGCGTACAATCGCCCGCAGCCTTTGAAGAACACCGCGCTTTAAATTCGAATGCCGAGGTTTCCAAGCCTCGGCTTCAACGATACGGGTACCAGAATGAAGCAATATCTCGAACTACTGAACGACGTCGTGAGCAATGGATTGACCAAGGGCGATCGCACCGGCACCGGCACCAAAGCCGTGTTCGCCCGTCAGTATCGGCATAACTTGGCCGACGGCTTCCCGTTGCTGACCACCAAGAAGCTTCACTTCAAAAGCATCGCCAACGAGCTGATCTGGATGTTGAGTGGCAACACTAACATCAAGTGGCTCAACGAAAACGGCGTAAAGATCTGGGACGAATGGGCCACCGAAGAAGGTGACCTGGGCCCGGTGTACGGCGAGCAGTGGACCGCCTGGCCGACCAAGGACGGCGGCACGATCAACCAGATCGACTACATGGTCCACACGCTCAAGACCAACCCGAACAGCCGCCGCATCCTGTTCCACGGCTGGAACGTTGAGTACCTGCCGGACGAGACCAGGAGTCCGCAGGAAAACGCGCGCAACGGCAAACAAGCCCTGCCGCCGTGCCACCTGCTGTACCAGGCATTCGTGCACGACGGTCACCTGTCGATGCAGTTGTATATCCGCAGTTCCGACGTATTCCTCGGCCTGCCGTACAACACCGCCGCGCTGGCATTGCTGACCCATATGCTGGCCCAGCAATGCGACCTGATCCCCCACGAGATCATCGTCACCACCGGCGACACTCACGCGTACAGCAACCATATGGAGCAGATCAAGACCCAGCTGGCGCGCACGCCGAAGAAACTGCCGGAACTGGTGATCAAACGTAAGCCTGCGTCGATCTACGACTATAAGTTCGAAGACTTCGAGATCGTGGGCTACGACGCCGACCCGAGCATCAAGGCTGACGTCGCGATCTGAAGACTACCCCGGTGTAACTGTGGGAGCCCGCTCCCACATTTGGATTGGGTTTCACCCCATTATCAGTCAGTGGCCGTGGCTTCTGCCCACATGCGAAGGCTCCGCCTCGCTGGCCAGTACACCCCCGCTGACCTCCAGCCGCTGCAAAATCCCGCACTGATCCCCGCCGCCACAGCGTTGGCGCAGGTCCAGCAACTGTTCCTGCAACGCCAACAACCCATCAATCCGCGCTTTCACGTGGTGGATATGCTCATCGATCAACGCGTTCACGTTTTCGCACTGGTCCTGGGGGCTGTCGCGTAGCCCAAGCAGGCTGCGGATTTCTTCCAGGGTCATGTCGAGGCTGCGGCAATTGCGGATAAAGATCAGCCGCTCTGTGTGTGCCTGGGTGTACACACGGTAGTTGGCCTCGGTGCGTGCCGGGGGCGGCAACAGGCCTTCCTTCTCGTAATAACGGATGGTTTCCACCGGGCAGTCGGTCAGTTTGGCCAGTTCGCCGATCTTCATTGCGGCAATCTCCAAATGGGTGCTTGACCCTATAGTGGCTACAGGGTCTTTACTTGGCAACAGGCACCTTTACGGACGCGACAGAATGAGCGATTCCATCCACACCCCGCATAAACATGACCACGACCACGACCATGGCCCGAAAAAACTCACGCCAGTGGATGACCATGGCCACGGCAGCTCGTGCTGCTCCGGCACACCCGCACCTGCGCGGGTGCAACTGAGCGAAGCACCCACCGCCGGCTCGCGCCTGAGCACTTTTCGGATCGAAGCCATGGACTGCCCCACCGAGCAGACGCTGATCCAGAACAAGCTTGGCAAGCTTGCCGGCGTGCAGCAGCTGGAATTCAACCTCATCAATCGCATCCTTGGCGTCACCCACGACCTACCAAGCACTGCGCCGATCATCGACGCGATCAAATCCATCGGCATGCAGGCTGACCCCATCGAGGAAGGCGCTCCGGCCGCCGCGCCGCCCGCCAAGAAACCCTGGTGGCCGCTGGCGTTGTCCGGTGTGGGCGCGTTGGGCGCCGAAGTGCTGCACTTCACCGATGCCGCGCCCACGTGGGTGATCGCGGTGGTGGCGCTGATCTCGATTCTCAGCGGCGGCTTCACCACCTATAAAAAGGGCTGGATTGCCCTGAAAAACCTCAACCTGAACATCAATGCCCTGATGAGCATCGCCGTGACCGGCGCGATCCTGATCGGCCAATGGCCTGAAGCGGCGATGGTGATGTTCCTGTTCACCGTGGCCGAGTTGATCGAAGCCAAATCCCTGGATCGTGCGCGCAATGCCATCAGTGGCTTGATGCAGATGACGCCCGAGCAGGCCACGGTGCAGCAAGCTGATGGGGCATGGGCTGAACAAGAGGTCAAAAGCATTGATATTGGTGCAATCGTGCGGGTAAAGCCCGGTGAGCGCATCGGCTTGGACGGTGAGATCACCGCCGGCCAATCCACCATCGATCAGGCACCGATCACGGGTGAAAGCCTGCCGATTGAAAAGACCGTGGGCGACAAAGTCTTCGCCGGCACCATCAACCAGGCCGGTTCCCTGACGTACAAAGTTACCGCAGCGGCTAACAACTCTACCCTGGCGCGCATCATCCACGCGGTGGAACAGGCCCAAGGCGCACGGGCGCCGACCCAGCGCTTTGTCGACCGCTTCTCGAAGATCTACACCCCGGCCGTGTTCCTGTTCGCGCTGGGCGTAGCGGTGATTCCGCCGCTGTTCATGGCCGGCGTGTGGTTCGACTGGATCTACCGCGCCCTGGTCCTGCTGGTGGTTGCGTGCCCATGTGCCTTGGTGATTTCCACTCCGGTGACCATCGTCAGTGGCCTCGCGGCGGCGGCGCGCAAAGGCATCCTGATAAAGGGCGGCGTGTACCTGGAGGGGGGTTACAAGCTCGACTACCTGGCCCTCGACAAGACCGGCACCATCACTCACGGCAAGCCGGTGCAAACCGATTACCTGGCGCTCTTCCCCGACATCGAAGACAGCGCACCGGCCCTGGCCGCCAGTTTGGCCGGGCGTTCCGATCACCCGGTGTCGCTGGCGATTGCCAACGCGGCTGTGGATAAAGATCTGCCGATGCACGTTGTGGATAACTTCGAAGCCCTGGCCGGGCGCGGGGTGCGTGGCGATATCAGCGGCGAAACCTACCACTTGGGCAACCATCGCCTGGTGGAAGACCTGGGCCTGTGTTCACCGGCGCTGGAAGACAAGCTCTTCGCCCTGGAAAAACAGGGCAAGTCCGTGGTGTTGCTGCTCGACAAGTCCGGCCCGCTGGCGCTGTTCGCCGTGGCCGACACGGTCAAGGACAGCAGCCGTGAAGCGATCCAGCAGTTGCATGACCTGGGCATTAAAACCCTGATGCTCACCGGCGACAACACCCACACCGCCCAGGCGATCGCTGCCCAGGTCGGCATTGACCAGGCCCAGGGCGACCTGTTGCCTACGGATAAGCTGCAAGCCATTGAAGCCCTGTATGGCCAAGGTTTCCGCGTGGGCATGGTCGGCGACGGTATCAACGATGCGCCAGCCCTGGCCCGTGCCGAGATCGGTTTTGCCATGGCTGCAGCCGGCACCGACACGGCCATCGAGACCGCCGATGTGGCGCTGATGGACGATGATTTGCGCAAGATTCCGGCATTCGTTCGTCTGTCGCGGCAAACGTCGAGTATCCTCAAGCAGAACATCGCCCTGGCGCTGGTGATCAAGGCGATCTTTCTCGCGGTCACCTTCCTGGGCATGGCCACCATGTGGATGGCGGTGTTTGCCGACATGGGCGTGAGCCTGCTGGTGGTATTCAATGGCCTGCGCCTGTTGCGCAAATAATTGAGGTGAGGGTGGTGTGCTGAGTGCCGAGTTGAAGGCTTTTTTCATGGTCGCCCGCCTGGGCAGTATTACCCAGGCGGCGAAAAAACTCGGCCTGAGCCAACCCACCGTCACCACCCAGATCCGCAACCTGGAAAGCCAATACGGCGTTGAGCTGTTCTACCGAGGTGGCCGCCGCCTCACCGTCAGTGACGAAGGCGCGCGCCTGCTACCGATGGTCAAGGCGCTGTTGCAGCAGGAAGCGGACATCGAGTTTTTCCTGCGCAACAGTGGCCAGGTCCAGGGTGCGCTGAGGATCGCCGCGACGGCGCCGTATTACATCCTCGACTTGGTCAAGGCCTTTCGCGAACGCCTGCCGCAGGTGGAAGTGTCGGTAGAAATCGGCAACTCCCAGCAGGTGCTCGAAGCGCTGGACGATTACCGCGTTGATGTCGCTGCGTCGTCGCAGCTGCTGGAAGACCCGCGCTTGATTCGCCGCGTGCTGGGCACCGATCCTTTGGTGCTGGCCGTGCATCGCGATCATCCACTGGCCAAGCTTGATCATGTACCGCTCACTGCGTTGGCCGGGCATACCTTGTTGATGCGCGAAGCCGGCTCCACCACGCGGCGCCTGACCGAAAAAATGCTACAGGGCGCAAGCGTGAGTTACGGCCCGCTGTTGGAAATCGGCAGCCGGGAGTCGATTCGCGAGGCGGTGCTGCGCAATATTGGCATCAGTATTATTGCCCGCCAGGAAGTGCCGCATGATCCGCAGTTACGGGTGTTGACCATTGAGGATGCGCCCCAGATTCCGGAGTATTTGTACTGCCTCAAGGAGCGAAAAAGCGCGCGGTTGCCAGCGGCGTTTCTGGGGTTGGCGCAGGAAATGTCGCCCATTTAAGGTTGCAGCCCAGGCAGCCCATCTCCATCAGACCTACCCAAATCCACGAATACCACTATCACTGCCTTTTGCCTTCCTGCCACACCAGCGACGCATTGCCTGCCTAGCATGGGCTTCATCAGTTTGATGAGGTGCCTCCATGAACACAGCCCTGACCCAACCCGGCGCGCCAATGAAGGTGCGCGGTGTCCAGAAACGCTTCGGCGCTTTTACCGCGCTGGATAACGTCTCGCTGGACGTCGCCGCTGGCGAGCTGGTGTGCCTGCTGGGCCCGTCCGGCTGCGGCAAGACCACCTTGTTGCGTTGCATCGCTGGACTGGAGCGCCAGGACAGCGGCGAACTTTACCTGGGCAGCCGCGATGTTTCCCTGCTGCCACCCCAGGCGCGGGACTACGGCATTCTGTTCCAGTCCTACGCGCTGTTCCCCAACCTGACTGTCGACGCGAATATCGGCTACGGACTCGCCGGCAGCGGCCGCGATGAAGTGCGCAAGCGCGTCGGGCAGATGCTCGAACTGGTCGGCCTGGTCGGCAGCGAAAAGAAATACCCGGGCGAACTCTCCGGCGGCCAGCAGCAACGCGTTGCGCTCGCCCGGGCATTGGCGCCGTCGCCCTCATTGCTGCTGCTGGATGAGCCGATGTCGGCCCTCGACGCCCGCGTGCGCGAACATCTGTGCACCGAGCTGCGCCAACTGCAGCGTCGCCTGGGCATCACCACGCTGATGGTCACCCACAACCAGGACGAAGCCATGCTGATGGCCGACCGCATCGCTGTGATGAACAACGGCAAGGTCGAGCAATACGCCACGCCCCAGGAGATCTATGACCGCCCGGCCACGCCGTTCGTGGCGGAGTTTGTCGGTCAGGGCAACTGGCTGCCGTTCAGCCGCAACAGTGCCAGCCATGCCCAAGTCGGCGGGATGAACATGCGCTTGGCCGACGATGCTGGCATCGCCAAGTCCGGCCGTTTGTTCTGCCGCCCGGAAGCGATCAGCGTCAACCCGCCAGTGCACGAAGAAAACCTGTTCCCGGCCAAGGTCCGCGAAATCACCTTTCTCGGCAACCGCTGCCGTATGAGCTTCGAACTGGAGCAATTGCCCGGCCATCCGTTACTGGCCGAAGTGGCTCCGGAAGCGATGCCACGCCTGGGTGCCCAGGACATCTGGGTCGCCTTGCCGCCTCGCAGCCTGCAGGTGTTTGCCTGAGATGGCTGCTGTCATGACATTGCCTGAGCCGCGTCAGGTCTCCCGCGCCGAGCTGGGCGATCGCATTTTTGTGGTCGGCGGCAAACTGATTTGGCTTTTATTGCTGGGTATTGCCGTACTGCTGCCATTGTTGGCGATCTTCTGGCGCGGTTTCAGCAGCGAAGCCGGGCAGGGCGGTGGCTTGGTGGCGGCGCGGGAACTGCTCACCAGTGACAACTTCCACTGGCTGCTGGGCAATAGCCTGAAAGTCTCTCTCAGCGTTGCGGCCATCGTCGTACCGCTGGCCTACCTGTTTGCCTACGCATTGCAGCGTACGTTGATTCCCGGCAAGGCGATCTGGCGCGGCCTGTCGCTGCTGCCGCTGATGGCGCCGTCGATGTTGCCGGGCATTGCGCTGGTGTATCTGTTCGGTAACCAGGGCCTGTTGCGCGGGCTGCTTTCGGACAATATCTATGGCTTCTGGGGCATTGTGCTGGGCGAGGTGATCTACACCTTCCCACATGCCTTGATGATTTTGCTGTCGGCGCTGTCCCTGGCAGATGCGCGGCTGTTTGATGCGGCCTCGAGCATGGGCGCGAGCCCGGCCCGGGCGTTCCGCAGCATTACTTGGCCAGCGACCCGTCAGGCGGTGTTCGCCGCGTTCTGTTTGGTGTTCACCTTGACCATCACCGATTTCGGCGTGCCGGTGGTGGTCGGCGGCGATTATCAGGTGCTGGCATTGGAGGCCTACAAGGCCGTGGTCGGCCAGCAACAGTTCGGCCGCGGTGCGCTGATCGGTATGGTGTTGCTGCTGCCGGCACTGTTCAGCTTTGGTGTGGATGCCTGGCTGCGCCGTCGTCATGGCGACTCCATGAGCGGTCGTGCCCACGTCTTCCAACCGGTGCCATCGCGCGTAAGAGAGGGCTGCTACCTGGCCATCGTGCTGCTGATCTGCGCCGTTTTGCTGCTGGTATTCGGCATGGCGGTGTATTCCTCGTTGGTGAAATTCTGGCCGTACAACCTGTCGCTTTCGCTCAATCACTACCAGTTCGAAGACACCGCCGGCGGCGGCTGGCTGGCTTATCGCAACAGCCTGACCATGGCGTTGTGCACCGCGATGATCGGCAGTGTGCTGATCTTCACTGGCGCGTATTTGATGGAAAAGACCAAGGGCCAGAAGGGCCTGAACCTGGCGCTGCGCATGCTCAGCTTTGTGCCGATGGCGGTGCCTGGGTTGGTGCTGGGCTTGGGCTATGTGTTCTTTTTCAACCTTAACGGCAACCCGCTGCATGTGTTCTACGGGACCATGACCCTGCTGGTGGTGTGCACCATTGCTCACTATTTGACCACCGCGCAGATGACCGCGACCACGGCGTTGCGCCAGCTCGACGCCGAGTTCGAAGCCGCCGCGTTGTCCCTCAAGGCACCGTTGTACCGCCATTACTTGAAAGTCACGGTGCCGATCTGCCTGCCGGCGCTGCTGGACATCGTGCGCTACCTGTTTGTGTCGGCGATGACCACCGTGTCCGCCGCGATCTTCCTCTACAGCCCCGACACCATCCTCGCCGCCGTCGCCGTGTTGAACATGGATGACGCCGGCAACGTGGGCGGTGCAGCGGCCATGTCGACCTTGATCCTGTTCACTTCGGCCGGCGTCTCGCTGCTGCTGGCGTGGGCCTCACGTGGCGCGTTGCGCCGCTCCCAAGCCTGGCGCCAGACCGCGCCCGGCCAATAAACATCCCTGAAGGAGGTGCTCCATGTTCAAGCCCCTGGCGCTGGTCGCTGCCGTACTGAGCGCATTCAGTCTGAATGCCTTCGCCAAGACCGAGTTGACGGTGTACACGGCCCTCGAAGCCGAGCAGTTGAAGACCTACAAAAAAGCCTTCGAACAGGCCAACCCGGACATTGAAATCAAGTGGGTGCGTGATTCCACCGGGATCATCACCGCCAAGCTGCTGGCCGAGAAAGACCGCCCGCAAGCCGATGTGGTCTGGGGCCTGGCCGCGTCGAGCCTGGCGATCCTCGATCAGCAAGGCATGCTGGATAACTACGCGCCCAAGGACCTGGACAAGATCGGCAAGAACTACCGCGACGCTGCCAACCCACCAGCCTGGGTCGGTATGGATGTGTGGGCCGCGACCCTCTGCTTCAACACCGTCGAGGCCGAGAAACAGGGCCTGACCAAGCCGGTGAGCTGGCAGGACCTGACCAAGCCTGAGTACAAGGGCAAGATCGTCATGCCCAACCCGGCCTCGTCCGGCACCGGTTTCCTGGACGTGAGCGCCTGGCTGCAGACCTTCGGCGAGAAACAGGGCTGGCACTACATGGACGACCTGCACCAGAACGTCGGCCAGTACGTTCACTCCGGTTCCAAGCCGTGCAAGCTGGCGGCGTCGGGTGAGTTCCCGATCGGGATTTCCTTCGAATACCCGGCCGTACAACTGAAACGCCAGGGTGCGCCGCTGGACATCATCCTGCCCAAGGAAGGCCTGGGCTGGGACATTGAAGCCACCGCCGTGCTCAAGGGCTCTGCCCACGCCGACGCGGCGAAAAAACTCGCCGACTTCTCGGCCAGCCCTGCTGCCATGGACCTGTACAAGGACAACTTCGCCGTCCTTGCCCAGCCGGGTATTGCCAAGCCGCAGACGGAATTGCCGGCCGATTACGAGCAGCGCCTGATCAAGAACGACTTTGCCTGGGCCTCGAAAAATCGCGACAGCATCCTGGCCGAATGGCGTAAGCGCTATGACGGCAAGTCAGAGAAGGTGGCGGGTCAGTAAATGCTCGGTTTGGGCTGATGGCCTCATCGCAGGCTTGCCTGCGATAGCGGTCTCTAATTCAGGACATCATTCAATGACACACCACAGCGACCTGCTGATCATCGGCGCCGGCATCCTCGGCCTGTCCCACGCTTATGCGGCCGCCAGGCGCGGCCTCAAGGTCAAGGTCTTCGAACGCAGCGCCACGCCGCTCGGCGCCTCGGTCCGCAACTTCGGCCAGGCCCTGGTCACCGGTCAACCACCTGGACCGATGCTCGACCTGGCGCGGGAGAGCCGCGACATCTGGGCCCATTGGGCCCAAGTGGCCGGGCTGCAGCTCAAGCGCAACGGTTCATACCTGTTCGCCCGCACCCAAGCCGAAGAGCATCTGCTGGAAGCCTTCTGCGCCGGACGCGCCCAAGAATACGGCTACAACGTCGAACTGCTGCAAGGCGCGGCAATCAACGATTTATATGGCGGCCAGTTCCGCCATCACCGCGCCGCGCTGCATGGCAAGGACGATCAGCAACTGTATTCCCGTGAAGCGATCCCGGCGCTGATCAATTACCTGGCGCAGGAACTGAACGTGGAGTTTTATTTCTCCACCCTGGTTCGCGACGTCGAATCGGGCCAGTTGAACAGCACGGCGGGGAGCTTTCGCGGTGAGCAGATCATCGTGTGCTCCGGCCACGACTACCAAACCTTGCTGGCCGAAGCGATGGCCCAACTCAACCCGAGTACCTGCCGCTTGCAAATGCTGCGCGCGCGGCCAGCCGTGAATCTGAACCTGCAACACGCGTTGCTCACCGGCCTGAGTTGCGTGCACTACGGCGCATTCGCCGATCTGCCGGAAGCCGCGCCGGTGCAGGCGCAGATCCTGCGTGAGGCACCGCACCTGCATGAACACGGTATTCACCTGCTGATCAGCCCGACGCCCCATGGCGAGCTGATCATCGGCGACTCCCATGACTACGGCAGCGATGCATCGCCGTTCAATGCCGAGCAGGTCGATGACTGGATGATCGAACTGGCCGAACAGACCCTGGGTTGCAAGATCCGGGTGGTAGAACGGTGGCAGGGTGTGTACGGCTCGCGAGGCCCGGCGCCGTTCTCGTTCCTGCCCGCGGCGCCGGGCGTCAGCGCGGCGTTGATGCATACCGGCGTCGGCATGAGCGTGGGGCCAGCGATGGCTGAGCGAAATATCACTGCAGTGTGGGGCGCAGCGTGATGAGCCCGGAGCAGGCGATTGCCGAAGTGTTCGGCCTGTACGAGACACGCGGCACGGCGGATTACATCGGCGAGCCGGTGTCGCAGATCGAACACATGTCCCAGGCCGCGCAACTGGCCATGGCCGAAGGCTTTGATGACGAAGTGGTACTGGCGGCATTTTTCCACGATATCGGGCATATCTGTGGCCTGGGCGGTGAAAACATGGGCGGTTATGGCGTGGTCAGCCATGAGCGTTTGGGGGCGGATTATCTGCGCCGTGCAGGGTTCAGCGAGCGTATGGCCAAGTTGGTGGAGTATCACGTGCAGGCCAAGCGTTACCTGACCTTCAGCCAGCCGGACTATTACGCCCGTTTGAGCGAAGCCAGCCGCCGAACGTTGGACTATCAGGGCGGTGTGATGAATGCGGAACAAGCCTGCGTTTTCGAGCAAGACCCGCTCTGCGCGGTGAGTCTGCGCATGCGCTATTGGGACGAACAGGCAAAGGAAATGCACGTGCCGATACTCGACCTTGACGTGCTCAGGGCCAAGGCGCGCAAGGTGCTGGCGGCTTAGGTCTCGTCGAGGCGCTGGGCCAGGGCTTCGACCTGTTCCTGGCGCTCGGCCTGGCTCAACCTGGCATGAGGGTTGAGGGACGACCATTGCGGGTGCGCGCGGGCCTTATGCAACGCGTCCGGTAGTTTTCCCTCGCGCCAGGTTTTGTCCTGGGGCGTGTCGACCTTGATGCTGTGCATCGCCGCATGGCCACGCAGGTTCAGGGCCTTGAGCAATTGGCGTTGGCGCAGGGCGAGCAGGCGCAGCACGGCGTCGTCGACGGTCAGCTCACGCTGGCCCTTGATCTTGCCCAGCAGGCGGCTGCCGTAGCTGCGTGCGGTTTGCAGTGCACCACCAGCAATTGCACCGGCCAGTGCGGCGGCGCCTAGTGTTAACCCTCCCACCAGTAAATCCACGCCTGCACCCGCCGCCGCGCCTGCGGCGATCCCGCCGCCCACGCGCACGCCGAGCTGCTTGAGGGTTTCCGGGTTGAACAGGTCATCGCCCCAGCGGCCATCCAGCAGCGGCAAGTCGCTGGCGGCGGCGTCCTGGGGGCGGAAGCCGAACAGCCTGAGCAACGCTTCCACGCATTTTTGCTCACGTTGACGAACGGCTTTGCGCAGATCACCGATGGCTTGCGGCTCATCTTCAGTCACCACGCTGCGTCGGCACGCGGCACAGTCGATCAGCAGCTCGGCGATCAATCGCGCGGCGCTTTGCTGGCGTGCCTGGCGTTGCGCCTGTTGATCAAGAATCAACCGCTCCAGTTGCGGCCGCGCACTTTCCAGCAGCAGCGCGAGGCTTTCATACAGCCGCCGTTCGCCGTCTTCCGGTGGCGCGACGCTGTCGAAACGCACCAGCGCGTGCAGGCCGAGGCGCGCCAGGGCGTCACGCCAGTCCGGCTCGCGGTGGTCGCTGCTGCTGACGAAGTTGAGTACCGGTAGCAATGGTTTGCCGCAACTGGCTAGCACTTGCAGTTCGTCGCGGTACTTGGCCAGAACCGGCTCGCGGGCGTCAATCACATACAAACCGGCGTCCGAGGCCAGCAGTTGGCGCATCACCTTGGCTTCCTGTTCGAAACGCTGGCGGGCTTCACTGCCTTCGAGAAACCGTGCCAGACGCGCCGGGCCGTCGAGGCGTTCACCGGGGCGATCCAGCCGCTCCAGGTAGTCGAGCAGTGCGATGGCATCTTCCAGGCCGGGCGTGTCGTAAAGCTCCAGCAAGGCTTCGCCATTCACCGACAAGCGCGCCCCTTCGACATGCCGCGTGGTGCTGGGGCGATGGGAGACTTCGCCGAAGCCGGCATCACGGGTCAGGGTGCGCAGCAGCGAGGTCTTGCCGACGTTGGTGTGGCCGACCACAGCGAGTTTCAGCGGTTTAGTCATGGCCGGTCTCCAGCCAGTTCAGCGGCGCGCAGTCGGCGAAGGGCAGTTCAAGTTGTTGCAGTGCGGCGTGCCAGTCGCCCAGGCGCTCGGCGTCCAGCGCCTGGCCGGGCGGTGCTTGCAGCAGCCAGACGCGGGTGGCGGTGGCGCTGCGCGCGAGTTCGGCGATCAGCGCGAGGCTGCCACGGTCCGGCGAGCGGCGCGGGTCGCAAGCGATGGCCAGGCGTGCAGGAGGGAAGCGCGTGAGCTGCTCCAGCAGCTTGTTACGCGATTCGCGGCTGTCCAGAATGCCGGCGTTTTTCACGCTGGCCGGCAGTGTGGGGGGCCACGGCTGTTGATCGTCCAGTTCGATGGCCACCAGCAGGGCGCCGTCGCTTTCCAGTTCGCTGACGCCGCCCGTGACGTGGTGCAGTTGTTCCGGCGCGGCATCGTTGACCCCAAGGCGCTCGCTGCTCGGCATCAGGCGTTCGCGCAGTTGGCTGTAGCCGGGCAGGTTGAGGTCCAGGCGCAGGGTGGCGCGCCCGCGTTTCCAGCGCCACAGGCACAGCAGGGCGAGGACCAAGCGCGGCAGCAGGCCATACACCAGCAGCACGCCCACCAGCCAGGCGGCCCAGGCTTGGCGGGCGCTTTCGATATTCAGCGCAGCATCGCCGCTGGCGCGGATCATGTCGACGGTCGGTACGTTGAAGCCCAGCATAGCCGGCAAGGTGCCGAGGGCCTGGGTGACGGCGACGAAGGTGTCGGCGCCAAGAATGGTGGTTTCCCACACGAAGCCGTAACGGCGGGTGGCAAGTAGCGTAAGAAGAATCACCATGGCGCTGAGCAACGCCAACAACCACAGGCTGTTGACCAGCACACCGACGGCCCAGCGATTGAGTTTCTGGCGCTGCAGCAGCAGCAACAGCGCTGGCGCCAGCTGTGCAGCCTTGGCATCACGCGCGAGCTTTTCGCTGAGCCACAACCACAGGCGCCCAAGGCTGGCGCTGTGTTCGCCAGCAAACAGCAGGCCCAGGGCCCAACTGAGCAACAGGATGAGGTTCAAACCAAGCAGGCTGCCCAAGGCCCAGAATACATTCACCGGGGTCAGGCCGTTGCCCATGGCCGCCAAGGCCAGGCCGGCGCCACTGATCACGGCGACGATCGCGAGCAGCACCAACGCCAGACGCGCGCCTTGCAGCCAGCGCGTGAGAGCGGCGGTCAGGCCATCACGCTCGGCCAGGTGCAGGGCGCGCTGTTGGATGCGCTTCGGCAAGTCGCCACCTGCCGTGCGGGCCAAGCGGTTGGCTTCCAGGTCTTCCAGGTTGCCTGCGTGTTCTTCGCGCAGGCGCACGGTTTCTGTCAGCCAGAGTGTGTGCAGGGGGTTCAGTGCAGTCACGCGCCTTCCTGTTGAGCAAGTGAACGTGGAGCATAACCGCTGGCCTGCGCCTCTGGTATTCTCGTCGCCATGAAAAAAACTCTCCCTTTAAGCCTGATCGCAGCCCTCGGTGAAAACCGCGTGATCGGCGTCGACAACAGCATGCCCTGGCATTTGCCGGGGGATTTCAAATATTTCAAGGCCACCACCTTGGGCAAGCCGATCATCATGGGGCGCAAGACCTGGGACTCCCTGGGCCGACCGTTGCCGGGGCGCTTGAACCTAGTGGTTAGCCGTCAGACCGATCTGGTGCTTGAAGGTGCGGAAGTTTTTCCGTCACTGGAGGCTGCGGTGGAGCGCGCTGAGGCGTGGGCGCTGGCGCACGGCGTGGATGAGCTGATGCTGATCGGCGGTGCGCAGTTGTATGCGCAGGGGCTGGAGCAGGCGGATCGTCTTTATCTGACGCGGGTGGCGTTGAGCCCGGAAGGGGATGCTTGGTTTCCGGCGTTTGATGCGGGTAAGTGGAAGCTGGTGTCGAATGTCGAGAACGCGGCTGAGGATGATAAGCCGGCGTATAACTTCGAAGTCTGGGAAAAAGCCTAAGCGCTTCGCGGGCAAGCCCACTCCCGCATTTGACCGAGTTCCAACATGAGAATGCGGTCAAAATGTGCGGGCTTGCTCGCGAAGGCGGTCTGACAGGCCCTGCTAAACCTGCGCTAACTCCGCATGCTCATCCGCATTCAGCAACTCTTTATCCGTCTGCCCCATGATCTGGCTG
Organism: Pseudomonas sp. RA_5y_Pfl1_P24; assembly: GCF_963970945.1. Lineage (NCBI taxonomy): Bacteria > Pseudomonadati > Pseudomonadota > Gammaproteobacteria > Pseudomonadales > Pseudomonadaceae > Pseudomonas > Pseudomonas sp. RA_5y_Pfl1_P24. Next base: position 325,147 of record NZ_CAXAOJ010000005.1, read on the forward strand.
GTAATCGCCCCCGCCGTCATCGAACCGTTCACGTTCAACGCCGTGCGGCCCATGTCGATCAGCGGCTCCACGGAAATCAGCAGCGCCACCAGTGATACCGGCAAACCCATGGCCGGCAGTACGATCAGCGCGGCAAAGGTCGCCCCGCCGCCCACGCCTGCAACACCTGCCGAACTTAAGGTCACAATCGCCACCAGCGTCGCGATCCACAGCGGGTCCAGCGGGTTGATGCCCACGGTTGGGGCGACCATCACGGCCAACATGGCAGGGTAAAGCCCCGCGCAACCGTTCTGGCCAATAGTCGCGCCGAACGAGGCCGCGAATCCGGCGATGGATTGCGGAATGCCCAGGCGACGGGTCTGCGCTTCAATGCTCAACGGGATCGACGCCGCGCTGGAGCGGCTGGTGAAGGCAAACGTCAGCACCGGCCAGACTTTGCGGAAGAAACGCAGCGGATTGATCCCTGCCAGGGACAGCAGCACGCCGTGCACCACGAACATCAGGCCCAGGGCCAGGTACGACACCACCACAAAACTGCCGAGCTTGATGATGTCTTGAAGGTTGGAGCCGGCGACCACTTTGGTCATCAGCGCCAATACGCCGTAGGGCGTCAGCTTCATGACCAGGCGCACCAGGCGCATCACCCAGGCTTGCAGGGTGTCGATGGCATTGAGTACTTTCTGGCCTTTTTCCACGTCATCCTTGAGCAACTGCAGCGCGGCAACCCCCAGGAAGGCAGCGAAAATCACCACGCTGATAATCGACGTTGGCTTGGCGCGCGCTAGGTCAGCGAACGGGTTGGCCGGCACGAATGACAACAACAGTTGCGGGATATTCAGGTCGGCGACCTTGCCGGCGTAATCGCTCTGGATCACTTGCAGGCGCGCCATTTCCTGGGTGCCGGCCACTAGGCCTTCGGCGCTAAGGCCGAACAGGTTGGTGAGGCCAATACCAATCAGCGCGGCAATTGCGGTGGTTAACAGCAGCGTGCCAATGGTCAGAAAGCTGATCTTTCCCAGGGACGAGGCATTGTGCAGGCGCGCCACGGCGCTGAGGATCGAGGCGAACACCAGCGGAATCACGATCATTTGCAGCAGTTGCACGTAGCCGTTGCCGACCAGGTCGAACCAGCCGATGGAGGTTCTGAGCACCGGGTTGCCGGCGCCGTAAATGCTGTGCAGCGCGACACCGAACGCCACGCCTAACACCAGGGCAAGCAACACCTTCTTGGCGAGGCTCCAGTGTGTACGACGGGTTTGTGCCAGGCCCAGCAACAGGGCCACGAACACCAGTAAGTTGAGAATCAGGGGCAGATTCATTAGAGCTCCGTTGAGAAGGCAGCCAATCGCGTGAGCCTGCGATTGCGAACCGGGAAGCCTAACAGCTTGAAATATATTGATTTAATACCGATATGGAATGGCCGGTGTCGTTTTTGGAATAAGCATTTGCCGCTCAGGCGCAAAAGTGTGACGGGATCAGTACGCGCACGGTCGTGCTCGAAGTGGGAACTGTCACAGGGATTTGTTAGTGTCGATGTCTTTCACTCAGGGAGACAACGCCTATGAAGTTCGTGCCGAAATTAATCGCCGCTGCATTTTGCCTCGGACTCGTCAGCCAGGCGTTCGCCGCCACCGAGCTGAAGCACTGGCCAGCTCCGGCGGCCAAGCAACTGAATGAAATGATCGCCGCCAACGCCAACAAGGGTAATTTCGCGGTGTTCGACATGGACAACACCAGCTACCGCTACGACCTCGAAGAGTCCCTGCTGCCCTACATGGAAAACAAGGGGCTGATCACCCGTGACAGCCTTGATCCATCGCTCAAACTGATGCCGTTCAAAGACACCGCCGACCATAAGGAAAGCCTGTTCAGTTACTACTATCGCCTTTGCGAAGTGGACGACATGGTCTGCTACCCGTGGGTCGCCCAGGTGTTCTCGGGTTTTACCCTCAAGGAGCTCAAGGTGCAGGTCGATGAGCTGATGGCCTCCGGCAAGCCCGTACCCGTCAGCTATTTTGAAGGCGACGTGGTGAAAAAGTCCGAAGTGCAACCGCCGAAAATCTTCACCGGCCAGGCCGAGCTGTACAACAAGCTGATGGAGAACGGGATCGCGGTGTACGTAATGACCGCCGCTTCGGAAGAGCTGGTGCGCATGGTTGCCGCCGATCCGAAGTACGGCTACAACGTCAAACCCGAGAACGTCATCGGCGTGACCACCCTGCTCAAGGACCGCAAGACCGGCGAGCTGACCACCGCGCGCAAACAGATCAGCGCCGGTAAATATGACGAGAAGGCCAACCTCGGCCTGGAGCTGACCCCCTACCTGTGGACCCCGGCCACCTGGATGGCCGGTAAGCATGCGGCTATTCTTACCTACATCGACGAGTGGAAAAAGCCAGTGCTGGTGGGCGGCGACACCCCGACCAGCGATGGCTACATGCTGTTCCACGATGTGGACGTGGCCAAGGGGGGGATTCACTTGTGGATCAACCGCAAGGACAAGTACATGACCCAGCTGAACGGCATGATGGCCAAGCATGCGGCGGCGCAGGCCAAGGAAGGGTTGCCGGTGACGGCGGACAAGAACTGGGTGATTGTTAAGCCTGAAGAGATTCAGTAAGACCGAGTTGCCTGCCTTCGCGAGCAGGCCTACTCCCACATTTTGATCTCCATTGTTTTCGATAGTTGTTCTGGGCAAAAAAATGCCCCGCACTGGGGCGGGGCATTTTTATGCGCGAAGCTTACAGGCCGTCGAGCATCGCTTTGTTACGCACAGCGCCCTTGTCGGCGCTGGTCGCCAACAACGCATACGCCTTCAACGCGGTGGTGACTTTGCGCGGACGCTTCTCCACCGGCTTCCAGCCTTTCTTGTCCTGCTCGACCCGGCGTGCCGCCAGTTCTTCATCGCTGATCAACAGGTTGATCGAACGGTTCGGGATGTCGATCAGCACCTTGTCGCCATCCTGCACCAAGCCAATCGCGCCACCGGCAGCAGCTTCTGGCGAAGCGTGGCCGATGGACAGGCCCGAAGTACCGCCAGAGAACCGACCGTCGGTCAGCAGGGCGCAGGCTTTGCCCAGGCCTTTGGATTTCAGGTAGGACGTCGGGTACAGCATCTCCTGCATACCCGGGCCGCCTTTCGGGCCTTCGTAGCGGATGATCACGATGTCGCCTTCCTTCACTTCGTCGGCGAGGATGCCGCGAACCGAGCTGTCCTGGCTCTCGTAGATCTTGGCGCGACCTTCGAAGACGTGGATGGATTCATCCACACCGGCGGTTTTCACCACGCAACCGTCGAGGGCGATGTTGCCGTACAGCACGGCCAGGCCGCCTTCCTGGGAGTAGGCGTGCTCGACACTGCGGATGCAGCCGTTTTCACGGTCGTCATCCAGGGTGTCCCAACGGGTCGACTGGCTGAACGCGGTTTGCGTCGGGATGCCCGCTGGGCCTGCCTTGAAGAAGTGAAGCACCGCTTCATCGTCAGTCTGGGTGATGTCCCATTTGGCGATGCCTTCGGCGAGCGTCTTGCTGTGCACGGTTGGCAGGTCGGTGTGCAGCAGGCCGCCACGGGCCAGGGAGCCGAGGATCGAGAAGATCCCGCCGGCGCGGTGCACGTCTTCCATGTGGTACTTCTGGATGTTCGGCGCGACTTTGCACAGCTGCGGCACATGACGGGACAGACGGTCGATGTCGCGCAGGTCGAAATCGATCTCGGCTTCCTGGGCCGCAGCCAGCAAGTGCAGGATGGTATTGGTGGAACCGCCCATGGCGATGTCCAGGGTCATGGCGTTTTCGAACGCCTTGAAGTTAGCGATATTGCGCGGCAACACCGATTCATCGTTGTCGTGGTAGTAACGCTTGCACAGCTCGACGATGGTGCGGCCGGCCTGCAGGAACAGCTGCTCGCGGTCGCTGTGGGTGGCCAGTGTCGAACCGTTGCCCGGCAAGGCCAGGCCCAAGGCTTCCACCAGGCAGTTCATCGAGTTGGCGGTGAACATGCCGGAGCACGAACCGCACGTTGGGCAAGCGCTGCGCTCGTATTCCGCAACCTTCTCGTCAGAAGCGCTGGAATCGGCGGCGATCACCATGGCGTCGACCAGGTCGAGGCCGTGGGAGGCGAGCTTGGTCTTGCCGGCTTCCATCGGGCCGCCGGAAACGAAGATCACCGGGATGTTCAGGCGCAGGGAGGCCATCAGCATGCCGGGGGTGATCTTGTCACAGTTGGAGATGCACACGATGGCGTCGGCGCAGTGAGCGTTGACCATGTATTCCACGGAGTCGGCGATGATCTCGCGGCTCGGCAGGGAATACAGCATGCCGTCGTGGCCCATGGCGATGCCGTCGTCCACGGCGATGGTGTTGAATTCCTTGGCTACGCCGCCAGCGCGCTCGATCTCGCGGGCGACCAGTTGGCCCAGGTCCTTGAGGTGGACGTGGCCGGGTACGAACTGAGTGAATGAGTTGGCAATCGCGATGATCGGCTTCTTGAAGTCGTCATCTTTCATCCCCGTGGCACGCCACAGTGCGCGCGCGCCGGCCATGTTGCGGCCATGGGTGGATGTTTTCGAGCGGTAATCTGGCATGGAGCACTCCGGGCGGCTAATCGGTATCAAAGGGGAGTGAGCTTCTATTGACGTCTGGAACACTCAGAAAATGGCCGTGTGTCCAAAAGTTGCCACTCGCGTCGCGGGATCGCCGCTTGCTTGGGCCTTGAGCTCATAAACCCGCCGGGGGATGACTGGCGATGAATAGGCCGATTCTACACCGCTGGCGGCTGGAGGGAATGGCTGCAACCGTGAAGATGGCGGCTACGGGACGTGCGGGTGGCGCCGCACCCATGCGTTCAACGCCAGTGCGACGATGCTCAGAATTAGAAAGCACAGGCCAAGCGCAGTGCTTAGCTGGTGAGTAAAGGTGCTGATGAATGCACTGATAAGACCGCCGGCGATGAATAACACTGCTGCTACGGCTGATGCCGCCGTCCCCGCACTGTCTGGAAACAAGCTCATGGCCCTGGAGTTGGAAATGGGTCGGGTGATGGTCGTGCCCGCCGTGCAGAGCAGCATGGGCACCAGTACGGTCAGCGTTGATAAGCCGAACTGATAGGCCAGAAGTAGCATGACCAGCCCAGAGATCGCGATCAGCACCAGCCCTATGGCCATCTGAGTCGCAGCAGGCAGGCGTTTGTGCAGGAAGCCTGCACAGACGCCGCCCAATACGTAAGCGGCGCCATAGAGGAGTAAGGTCAGTGAGTACTCATGGGGTGACAGTTTCAGTTGGTCCATGAATATGAGCGGTGAAACAACGATGAACGAGAAGTGGCAGGCGAAGGTAATCGCGGAGATCGTGGCATAGCTGACGAAATGGCTGTTGGCGAAGACCTTGGCATAGGCCTTGAAAATACTGTATTGGCTCGCGGCCGTTTGAGGCATGCCGCCATGGAGTAACCGGTGAGCCATGATCAAGGATGCTGTACAGAGGGCTATGAACACGTAGAAGCTGGCTTGCCAGCCCCAATGCAGTTGCAGCCACGCGCCCAGCAACGGCGAAATCGAAATGAAGATTCCTCCGGCCGTGACCATTGCTATGCGCAAACGCTCTTGTTCTCTGCCGAAAAAAAGGTCCTGCACCAACGCCTGGGACAATATGAAGCCGCCGCAGCCCATGGCTTGGATGACGCGAAAGAACAGGAATTGGGGGGTGTTGCTGGCGGTCAAGCACCCGGCGGCACCGATGATCGCCACGACCATGCTGGCCAGTAGCAGCTTCTTGCGGCCGATCTTGTCGGACAACGGGCCGATCAACAGCATTGAGCATGAAAAGCCAATGGCGAACAGGCTGACTGATCGCGCGATATGGGTTGTCGATGTGTGGAAGTGTTCCGCCAAAGCGGGAAAGGAAGGCAGCACGACGTCAAGAGGGAAGACGCCCAGCAGGGTCATGGTCATCAGCCAGAAAACAATGAATGGTTTTTCAGCGAGCGTGATAGCAGCCGACATGAGCGAGCCTCGATTCCGTGAGGAAGGGGAGAGTCGAGCCTGTGGGGAGGAAAGTCAAAGTCTGGTGCGGGACGAAATTTCCTTAAAACCTGTAGGAACCCGGAAGTCCCTACAGGTCAATAGCATCAGCTATTGGGCAACAACCGGCACGTAATGCTCTTGATATACCGGGTCTCAACAATCGCCGGGTGCACCGGATGATCCGGGCCCTGGCCGCCGCGTTCCAGCATCTGGATATTGCGATCCAGGTGACGGGCGCTGGTCAGCAGGATATTTTGCAGGTCGTCTTCCGGCAGGTGCATGGAGCACGAGGCGCTGACCAGGATGCCGTCCTTGCTGAGCAGGCGCATGGCTTGCTCGTTGAGGCGGCGGTAGGCGCCTTCGCCGTTTTTCATGTCTTTTTTGCGTTTGATGAAGGCCGGTGGGTCGGCGACGATCACGTCGAAGCGTTCTTCGCTGGCTTTCAGCTCTTTGAGGGCTTCGAACACGTCGCCTTCAATGCAAGTCATCTTCTCGGCAACACCGTTCAGCGCGGCGTTGCGCTCCACGCCGTCGAGGGCGAAGGCGGAGGCGTCGACGCAGAACACTTCACTGGCGCCGAAAGCCGCAGCTTGCACGCCCCAGCCGCCGATGTAGCTGTAGAGGTCGAGCACGCGCTTGCCTTTGGCGTACGGGGCCAGGCGGGCGCGGTTCATACGGTGGTCGTAGAACCAGCCGGTTTTCTGGCCCTGGATCACCGGGGCTTCGAATTTCACGCCGTTTTCTTCCAGGGCGACCCATTCAGGAACCAGACCGAATACGGTCTCGACGTAGCGGTTGAGGCCTTCGGCGTCGCGTGCGGCTGAGTCGTTCTTGAACAGAATGCCGCTCGGCTTGAGCACTTGGGTCAGCGCAGCGATCACGTCTTCCTTATGCGCTTCCATGGTCGCCGACGCGATCTGCACCACCAGGATGTCGCCGAAACGGTCAACTACCAGGCCCGGCAGCAGGTCGGAATCGCCGTACACCAGGCGGTAGAACGGCTTGTCGAACAGGCGATCACGCAGTGACAGCGCCACGTTGATCCGGTGCACCAGCAGCGACTTGTCCAAAGGCAACTTGATGTCGCGCGACAGCAGGCGGGCGCAGATCAAATTGTTCGGGCTCATGGCCACGATGCCCAGGGTCTTGCCGCCGGCTGCTTCCAGGATAGCCTGGTCGCCTGCCTGGAAGCCGTGAAGTGGGGTGGCCGCCACGTCGATTTCGTTGCTGTAGACCCACAGGTGGCCGTTGCGCAAACGGCGATCGGCGTTGGGTTTGAGGCGCAGGCTTGGCAGGGACATGACGTCGCTCCGGAAAAAAGAGCGGGAGTATACCTTGTGTGGGAGCGGGCTTGCTCGCGAAAGCGGTGGGTCAGGCACTGGATCCGCCGACTGGTATACCGCTTTCGCGAGCCAGCCCGCTCCCACTTTTGATCCATTTTTAATCCGGGTTTTGATGTGTCGGTCAGCTTCCTATAAAGGTTAGAATCGCCCCCTAGCCCGGAGTATGTACTTATGTCCCAAGAGCTTTCCGCCGAACAGATCCAGCAGACCCTGCAAGGCATCAGCGTGCCGCCTCAACCGCAGATCATGGTGGATTTGCAGATGGAGCAGTACATGCCCGACCCGGACCTGGAGGTGATCGCGCGGTTGATCTCCCAGGACCCGGGCCTTTCCGGCGCGCTGCTGAAGATTGTCAATTCGTCCTATTACGGGCTGAGTAACAAGATCGCCTCGATCCAGCGCGCGGTGAACCTGCTGGGCAGCCGTTCGATCATCAACCTGATCAACGCCCTGTCGATCAAAGGCGAGATGAGCGACGACACCATCGTCACCCTCAACCGCTTCTGGGACACCGCCCAGGATGTGGCCATGACCTGCCTCACCCTGGCCAAGCGCACCGGCGCCCAGGCGGTCGACGAAGCCTATGCATTGGGGCTGTTCCACGATTGCGGCGTGCCGCTGATGCTCAAGCGCTTCCCCAATTACATGGCCGTGCTGGAGCAGGCCTACGCCAATGCGGGGCCCGATTGCCGTGTGGTCGACACCGAGAACAACGCGTTCAACACCAACCATGCGGTGGTGGGTTACTACACCGCCAAGTCCTGGCGCCTGCCGGAGCATGTGACCGACGCCATCGCCAATCACCACAACGCCTTGGCGATCTTCAGTGATGAGTCGTCGCGTAATCCGCAGCTTAAAAACTTGCTGGCGATCCTGAAAATGGCCGAGCACGTCTGCTCCTCCTGCCGCGTGCTGGGCAATCAGACCATCGACCATGAGTGGAATACTATCGGCCACCTGGTGCTGGACTACGTGGGGCTGTCGGACTACGACTTCGAGAGCATGAAGTTGTCGATCCGCGAGCTGGGCGCGCACTGACCCTTCCTTCACGAGGTACACATGCCCGAGTTACCAGAAGTCGAAACCACCCGGCGCGGCATTGCACCGCACCTGGAAGGCCAGCGCGTCAGCCGCGTGGTGGTGCGTGAACGGCGCTTGCGCTGGCCGATTCCGGAAGACCTTGATGTGCGCCTGTCCGGGCAGCGCATCGTGCTGGTGGAGCGGCGGGCCAAGTACCTGTTGATCAATGCCGAAGTGGGCACGTTGATTAGCCACCTGGGCATGTCGGGCAACCTGCGCCTGGTGGAAGTCGGCATGCCGGCCGCCAAGCATGAGCATGTGGATATCGAGCTCGAATCCGGCCTGGCCCTGCGATACACCGACCCGCGGCGTTTCGGCGCGATGCTGTGGAGCCAGGACCCGCACAACCATGAGCTGTTGATTCGCCTGGGGCCAGAGCCGCTGACGGACCTGTTTGATGGTGATCGCTTGTTTCAACTGTCCCGTGGACGGTCGATGGCGGTGAAACCGTTCATCATGGACAACGCGGTGGTGGTGGGTGTGGGCAATATTTACGCGACCGAAGCGCTGTTTGCGGCGGGCATTGATCCGCGTCGCGAGGCCGGAGGTATTTCGCGGGCGCGTTATCTGAAGCTGGCGATTGAGATCAAGCGCATCCTGGCCGCCGCTATTGAGCGCGGTGGTACGACGCTGCGGGACTTTATCGGCGGTGACGGGCAGCCGGGGTATTTCCAGCAGGAATTGTTCGTTTATGGCCGGAGCGGCGAGGCATGCAAGGTGTGCGGGACTGAGTTGCGCAATGTGGTGCTGGGGCAGCGGGCGAGTGTGTTTTGCCCTAAGTGTCAGCGCTGAACCTGTGTGATGGCTGAAATCGCCATCGCAGGCAAGCCAGCGCCCACCTTTGAATGTGCTCACAAATCCAATGTGGGCGCTGGCTTGTTTGCGATGAGGCCCTTACAGGCCCTGAAAAAACTCAAGCCTTACCGGTAATCTTCCGGTACTTCTCCATCAACTGCTCTTCCGTCTCCGGATGAGCTTCATCCAGCGGAATGCAATCTACCGGGCACACTTGCTGGCACTGAGGCTCGTCATAGTGGCCGACACACTGGGTGCACAGGTTAGGGTCGATCACGTAGATCTCCTCGCCTTGGGAAATCGCGGCGTTCGGGCACTCGGGTTCGCAGACGTCGCAGTTGATGCAATCGTCGGTGATGATCAGGGACATGGAAACTCCTGCCAGGGCTGTCAGCCAAGGCATCTGAAAACTAATGCGCGCAATTGTGCCGCATTGGCGCCCGCAGTGCGAGCAGGCGCCGATTAAGCGGTCTTACTTCTTGAAGCGCAGTGTCAGCGCATCGGCCACGGCCGGGTGCACGAACTTGGTGATATCGCCGCCCAAAGCCGCAATTTCACGGACCAACGTCGAGGAAATGAACGAATAACGTTCAGACGGCGTGAGGAACAGGCTTTCCACATCCGGCGCCAATTGGCGGTTCATGTTAGCCAATTGGAATTCATATTCGAAGTCCGACACCGCGCGCAGGCCACGCAGGAACACATTGGCGTTCTGCTCTTTGGCGAAGTGCGCCAGCAGAGTGGCAAACCCCACCACTTCCACGTTGGGCAGGTGTTTGGTGACCTCACGCGCCAGCTCCACGCGCTGTTCCAGGGGAAACAGCGGGTTTTTCTTGGGGCTGGCCGCGACCGCGATGATCACATGGTCGAACAAGCGTGAGGCGCGTTCGACCAGATCGCCATGGCCTTTGGTAATCGGGTCGAAGGTACCTGGGTACAACACTCGGTTCATCGCGTCGTCCTGGCGGAGTCCGTTGGGGAACCGGATGGTATCGCAGCCATCCCGGTCGGCCAAGTCGACTTATGTAGATACATGCCGCTTATCGCGCGTTTTTTCATGCTGTTTTCAGACGTTCGGCCAAAGCCGTCGCCAGTTGCGCGGTTAAACCGTACACCGATAATTGTGGATTGGCCCCAATACTGGTGGGGAATAGCGAGCCATCGTGGATCGACAGGTTGCGCAGTTGGTGATGACGACCGAGGCTGTCGGCCACTGCGTTTTTCGAGTCTTCACCCATGGCACAACCGCCCATCACATGGGCGCTGCCCAGGCAGGTGCGGTGCAGTTCCAGGTTGAGGCCGTCGATCAGGCTGCGCGCTTCGGCCAGGGTTTTCACGTAGCGCGCGTCGTGGTGCAGCGGCTTGACCGACTTGGCGCCCGCCGCGAACTGGATTTCGGCCATGCTGTGGAACGCGCGGCGCAGGCCGTCCCATGCGTAATCCGAGACCTGATAGTCAAGCACTGGCGTACCGTCGCCGCGCAATTCCACGCTGCCGCCCGGGCTGTCAGGGTGGAAGCCGTCGCGCAGCAACGCCAGCATCGCGTGGGTGTTGGGCAATTGGCTCATATCCAGAGCGTTCTGGGTGCCATAGCCTCCGAGTAGGGTGCTCGCCAGCGCAGGGTGTAAGGGTGGCGCCTCTAGCTTGTAGGACATTTTGCCAGTGGTGCCGTCCTGCCATTGGAAATGGTCGGAATAGATCGACTGGGGTGCGCCATAGAACGGGTTGATCACCTCATCGAATAGCGCTGCGGAGAAATTCACCAGATGCAGGAAGGTGCGCTTGCCCAACCGTGAATGCGGGTCCGGAGCATCCGAGCGCATCAGCAGCGCCGGGCTGTTGATACCACCGCCCGAGAGCACGTAATGCTTGGCTTTTACCGTGATCTTACGTCCGGTCGGCGCCACGCACAGGTCGTCCAGGGCCACGCATTCCAGGCTGCTGATGGTGTCGCCGTTGTAGACGAGGCGTTCGGCGCGCGCCAGGTAAAGCAACTCGCCGCCCTTTTCCAGGGTGGAGGGAATCGTGGTCACCAGCATCGACTGCTTGGCGTTGACCGGGCAGCCCATGCCGCAATACCCGAGGTTGAAACAGCCACGCACATTGCGCGGGATCACATGCCAGCTGTAACCGAGCTTTTCGCAACCTTTGCGGATCACGTCATTGTTGGGGTTGGGCGGCAGGGCCCAGGGCGCTATGCCCAGGCGTTGTTCCATCTTTTCAAACCACGGCGCCATCTCGGCGCTGCTATGACCCTTCACCGCATATTCGCTGGCCCAATGGGCGAGTGTGGCGTCCGGGGTGCGAAAGCTCGACGTCCAGTTGATCAGTGTGGTGCCACCTACCGCCCGACCCTGCAGGATGGTGATCGCACCGTCCTTGCTCATGCGGCCGATGCCCTCCTGGTACAGGCTGGTGTAGGCCTCGTCCTCGAGCAGCTTGAAATCGCTGCTGGTCTTGAGCGGGCCTTCTTCGATCAGCAGCACTTTGTAGCCGGCAGCGCTGAGGATTTCTGCGGTGGTACCGCCACCTGCGCCGCTGCCGATGATCGCCACATCGGCTTCCAGGGTCAGGTCGCTGTCGAGGGCGGCGCCGTTATGGGTTTTCCAACCACGGGCCATGCCGTCGCGGAACAGATCAGGTACGGGCATAGAAGTGCACTCTTGTTGTTATAGATATCACTGGCTACGACGTTGCGGTCCCACATTTTTGAGTGGGTTATCAGGGTCAGATTTTGGGCGGGCCCGGATAGCCGCAGTGGGCCCAGGACGCCGGCTGGAAGTACCAGGCCATGATCACCAGCTTGAGCAGCGAGCCCTGGCCCATGCGCAGCAGGTTCAGGTAGCTGTTTTCCCAGCGGTGCAAAAAGTTGCGAATCTGTTCGCCGCTGGCGTTCTCCCAGCTGCCCCAGATCCCGGTCAACGGCCCACGGGTAATGCCCATGCCCAGCACGTCGAACAGTTGTTGGGTGAGCTTGAACATCTCCGGCGACAGGCGCTGCAGGCTGAAGTCGAGCTTCTTAAGCGTGTCTTCAATCCCGCGGGTGACTTCCTGGGCGCTGGCGACGCCTTCGAGCAGCACTGGGATGACTGCGCGCAAGAAGGGCAAGTCACTGCTGCGCAACATGGCAAAGCCGCTGGCCGGCGTGCTGCTGGAGCAACCGCTGAGGCTGGCGCCGAGCCCGGCGGTGGCCAGGAAGGCACTGGCGCACAAGCCGATTTTCAAGACGCCGCGCCGTGAAAGCGCAGGTGAATCAGTCAGGCTAGGGTTCATTGTTGTTGTTATCCCGTGGGTGGCGGTATCAGCGAACGAACAGCTTCTGGATCAACGTCTGGATGGATTTGCCGTAGGGCGGGTAGATCAACTTCGCCGCGTTCAGGCGTTGTTTCACCAACACACCCTTGGCTTTGCTGAAGGTAAGAAAACCTTCGTGACCGTGGTAATGGCCCATGCCCGAGGGGCCGATGCCGCCGAACGGCATATCGTCCTGGGCCACGTGCAGCAAGGTGTCGTTCAGGCACACGCCACCGGAATGGGTTTCGTGGAGCACGCGGTTTTGCTCGATTTTGTTGTAGCCGAAGTAATACAGGGCCAGTGGGCGAGGCCGCTGGTTGATGTAGGCAAAGGCTTGGTCGATGCCGCGATACGGCACGATCGGCAGCACCGGGCCGAAGATTTCGTCCTGCATCACGGTCATGTCGTCGCTGACATTCAACAACAGGCTGTGAGCCATGCGCCGCGCCTGGCCCTGGTCGTACAGCGGGATCAGGGTGGCGCCCTTGTCGGTGGCGTCTTTCACGTAGGCATTGAGCCGGGCCAGTTGTCGCTCGTTGATGATGGCGGTGTAGTCCGGGTTGTTGGCCAGGGTCGGATAAAACCCGCGAATGGCCTGGGTGTAGGCCTCGACAAAACCGTCGACACGATCTTCCGGCACCAGCACGTAGTCGGGTGCCACGCAGGTCTGGCCGGCGTTCAACGCTTTACCGAAGGCAATGCGCTCGGCAGCATCCTTGAGCGGTACATCAGCGGACACGATGGCCGGCGACTTGCCGCCCAACTCCAGCGTGACTGGCGTGAGGTGTTCGGCCGCCGCACGCATTACATGCTTGCCGATGCTGGTGGCGCCGGTAAACAACAGGTGGTCGAAGGGCAGCTTGGAGAACGCCATGCCTACTTCGGCTTCACCCAGCACCACGCACACCAAATCCTCCGGGAAGACCTTTGCCAGCAGCGTCTTGAGCAGTTCGCCGGTGGCGGGGGTAGATTCGCTGAGCTTGAGCATCACCCGGTTGCCCGCCGCCAACGCGCCGACCAGCGGACCGATGGCCAAGTACAGCGGGTAATTCCAGGGCACGATCACCCCGACAACGCCCAAGGGCTGGTAGATAACTTTGGCCGAAGCCGGTTGGAAGGCAATGCCTACCGCCCGCCGGGACGGTTTCATCCAGCCCTTCAGGTGTTTGCTGGCATAGTGAATGCCATGCAGGCTGGGCATCAGTTCGGCGAACAGGGTTTCGTCGGCGCTGCGGTGGCTGAAGTCCTGGCTGATCGCGTTGATCAACGCCTGGCGCTCGTCGCTGAGCAAATCACGCAGAGCCTTCAGCCATTGTTGGCGCTGTGCGGCCGGTGGCATTGGGTTGGCGGCGTAGGCGCAGCGTTGCGCATCGAACAGGGTCTGGAGTTGATCCAGCACCTGGGAATCTTGCAAGTAGGCAACGTTGGCAGACATGGCGGCGTTCCCGATTGTTATAGGTCTGCCTGAGTTTTTAGAGTCATTACTCTAAATTGTCAAATAACATTGCAGCAACATGCACATTTATCCTGGCAAGGATAGGCCGTAAGATGCCCCATCACGTGTACAGAAGCTGATCCCCTATGGCACCACGAGTAAAGACCAGCGAGCGCATTGTGCAAACCAGCCTGGAGCTTTTTAACCAGCAGGGCGAGCGCAGTGTGAGCACCAACCACATCGCCGCCCATATGGAAATTTCGCCGGGCAACCTGTACTACCACTTCCCCAACAAGCAGGCGATCATCGCCGTACTGTTTCGCGAATACGAAGCCCTGGTGGACAGTTTCCTGCGCCCGCCTCAAGGCCGTGCCATGGCCGTGGCGGACAAGCGCTTCTACCTGCAAGCCGTATTGGCCGGCATGTGGCGTTATCGTTTCCTGCACCGCGACCTCGAACACCTATTGGAAAGCGATCCAGAACTGGCCACCGGCTATCGGCGTTTTTCCCAGCGCTGCCTGATCCAGGGCGGCGCGATTTACCAGGGGTTTGTCGATGCCGGCATTCTGAATATGGACCCGGTGCAAACCGAGGCGCTGACCCTCAATGCGTGGATTATCCTGACCTCCTGGGTGCGTTTTTTGTGCACGACCAACGAAAATTCCGCCCATTTGAGCGCCGAGGCCATCAAGCGCGGGGTGTATCAGGTGTTGGTGCTGGAGGCTGGGTTTGTCACGCCCCAGGCGAAAGAGGCCGTGGACGCCTTATTCAAAGAGTTTTACGTGCCGTTGAATCAGGCATTGGAAGAAGTGAAGTAGGACCTTTCTCGAATCTATTCATAGGAGGCCGTCATGCCGCTTGCCCAACTGATCAGTCCCCAGCAACTGGCCGAGCGCCAGAAGGCTGGCGGGTTGGTGATCCTGGATTGCCGCTTTGCCCTGGAAGACCCGGACTACGGGCGCTGCAGCTACGCCGAAGGGCATATCGAGGGCGCGCAGTATGCTGACTTGGAACGTCATATGAGCGGGCCGGTGACCCAGGGTGTGACCGGGCGTCATCCGTTGCCGGCAGCGCAGACGTTCGCTCGGCAATTACGGGCTTGGGGCATCAGCGCTGACACCGATGTGGTGCTGTATGACGACGGTCCTGGCGCCTACGCCGCGCGGGCATGGTGGCTGTTGGTTTGGTTGGGCAAGCGTGATGGCGTGTTTATTCTGAATGGCGGCCTCAAGGCATGGCATGCCGCGGGTTTCCCGTTGAGCCTGGATACGCCGGTCGTTGAAGCTGGCACTTTCGCGGGGACGCCGGACAATCGCCTGCTGCTCGATGCCGAACACCTGCAAAAACGCCTGGGCCAGCCGGGATTGACGCTGATCGATGCGCGCGCTCAACCGCGTTTTCGCGGCGAAGTGGAGCCTATCGATCCGATTGCCGGGCATATCCCTGGCGCGCAATGCGCGGCGTTTAACGAAAACCTGGGCAGCGACGGTCGCTTCCTGCCGGCAGATCAGCTTAAGCAGCGCTTTGCTGCCCAACTCCGGGGGCGCTCGCCGGATGAGCTGGTGGCGTATTGCGGTTCAGGCGTGACGGCCTGTCACAACCTGTTTGCGCTGAGCCTGGCGGGTTATCCCTTGGGTAAGTTGTATGCGGGGTCTTGGAGTGAGTGGATTACTGATCCGCAGCGGGAAGTCGCTACCGGCGACTGAGTTGTCCGGCGAGCAAGCCCACACATGTTTAACCGTGTTGTGTCAGTAACCACTGGGGAATCCGGCGCTCCAGGTAGTAACCGGGGCGTTTGAGCGAGCCCTCAACAAACCCAACATGCCCACCCTTGTCCGTCAGCTCAAACTCAGTGCAGTCCGACAGCTCGCTGGCCTCTGGCAGGCTATGGGCAAACACAAACGGATCATCCGCCGCCTGGATAATCAGGGTCGGCGTGCGGATACTGCCCAGGTAATAACGACTCGATGCGCGGCGGTAATAATCCTTCGCACTCAGGTAGCCGTGCAGCGGCGCGGTCACGCGGCCGTCGAAGTCCCAGAACGTGCGCATCTTCTCCAGTGAGCCGAGGGACTCCAGGGTTTTAAGCCCGTCAGCCCGACCATCCTGCAGAAAACGGCTTTGCTTGACGCGGATATACGCGAGCATTTCACGCATGAAGTGTTTTTGATAAATCCGCGAAAAGCCCAGGCCGATCCGGTCCGCACACTGATCCAGGCGAAACGGCACCGACACCGCCGCCGCGCCTTGTAGCCCCGACGCCTTTCCGGTTTCGCCCAAATGCTTGAGCAGCACATTGCCGCCCAGGGAATAACCCACCGCGTACAACGGCGCCAAAGGCCGCTTGGCGCGCAGATGAGCAACCGCTGCGGCCAGGTCTTCGCTGGCGCCGGAGTGGTAACTGCGTGCCAGCAGATTGGGTTCACCCGAGCAACCGCGCCAATTCAGCGCCACGCTGGCCCAGCCTTGGACGGCGAGGGCTTTTTGCAAGCCCGCTACGTAGGGTGAGTTGGACGAACCGGTCAGCCCGTGCAGCACCAGCACCAGAGGTGCGTGCGTGTCATGAGGCCCGTGCCAGTCGAGGTCGAGGAAGTCGCCGTCGTCCAGCCACAGGCGTTCGCGTTGGCGCTCGATATGAGTGGTGGGGCGGCACAGCGGCCCCCATAGCGTTTGCAAGTGGGGGTTGCCGAGGCCGAAGGCGGGGGTGAATTTTTCAGCGAAAGGCTTCATGAGGGTCCCGCTCACCACAGGTTTAGGCGGCGGTTTCGACCACACGGTGCCACAACGCGTAATACACCCGCCCGGACTTCTGCTCCCGGTGCAGGCGCCACGCGCCCGGCAAGCCCAGTGTCGACGGCGCAGTCTCACTTTCGGTGTAGACCCACGCATCCGGCGCCAGCCATTGGCGTTCTTCCAGCAGCGCACACACGGTCGGCAACAGGTTCTGGTTGAACGGCGGGTCGAGGAACACCACGTCGTACTCGCTGGCGGCTTGGGTTTCCAGGTAGCGCAGCGCGTCGGCGGTTTGCACCTGGCCGTTGGTGCAACGCAGGGTGCCCAAGTGTTCCTTGAGGCTGGAGACGGCCACATTGCTGGCGTCCAGCGCCTGCGCCTGGGCGGCACCACGGGACAGCGCCTCCAGGAACAGCGCGCCGCTGCCCGCGAACGGGTCCAGCACCTTGGCCCCTGCGATGTAAGGTGCGAGCCAGTTGAAAAGGGTTTCGCGCACGCGATCCGGCGTCGGGCGCAGGCCTACGACGTCGGGGAAGCTCAGCTTGCGGCTGCCCCATTCGCCGCCAATGATGCGCAGCTGGCCCACACCGTTATGCACGTTGTGGACAGGTTTTTTCGGGCGAGATGAACTGGCCATTAATGCTCCGGAACCCCGAGCGGCTGCTCGGCGGGTTTATCAGTGGGGGGCGGTAGTGGCTTTTGCGCAATCGTCGGGCCGGCGGTCACGATGACCATCTTGTCCGCGCTCAAGTGTTTGTTCATTGCAGCCTTGACCTGTTCTACGGTCAGGGCCTGGGATTGTTTCATGAAATCTTCCAGATAGCTCAGCGGCAGGTTGTAGAAACCCATCGCGCCCAGCTGCCCGACGATATCGGCGTTGCTTGCGGTAGACAGCGGGAAGCTGCCAGCCAGCTCACGCTTGGCGTCATCCAGTTCTTTTTGCGTCGGGCCGGTCTTGAGGTAGTCGGCTACCACATCCTCAACCAGACGCAGGGTGCCGCCGCTCATTTCGGCGCGGGTCTGCAGATTGATCATGAACGGTCCGCGCACCTGCATCGGCGAGAAACCGGAGTACACGCCGTAGGTCAGGCCGCGCTTTTCACGCACTTCACTCATCAAGCGGGTGCCGAAACCACCGCCGCCGAGGATCTGGTTGCCCAAGGACAAGGCTGCGTAGTCCGGGTCGGCGCGGTCGATCCCCAGTTGCGCGAACAGCAGGTGCGTCTGCTTGGACGGGAACTCGATACGGGTCAGGCCGGGCTTGGGCTCGGTGGGCTGGGCGATTTTTGCCAGGGCCGGGCCTTTGGGCAGCGATGAGGAAATCTTGGCCGTCATGGCTTCAGCTTCGGCGCGGGTCATGTCGCCGACTACGGCAATCACCGCGTTGCCCGCTGCATAAGCCTTGGCGTGGAACGCCTGCAACTGCGCCAGGGTAATCTTCGGAACGCTTTGCGGCGTGCCTTCGCTTGGGTGAGCGTAAGGGTGGTCACCGTACAAGCGCTTGAACAGCTCTAGGCTCGCCAGCTTGCCGGGGTTTTGCTTCTGGTACTCAAAGCCGGCCAGGATCTGGTTCTTGATCCGCGCCAGGGAATCGGCCGGGAAAGTTGGCTTGCCGATCACTTGATCAAACAGGGTCAAGGCGGCGTCGCGTTTGGCGCTGTCACTCAGGCTGCGCAGGGAAACCAGCGCCATGTCGCGAAATGCGCCATTGCCAAAGTCCGCGCCGAGGCCTTCAAAGTCGCGGGCAATCTGGCTCACGTCCTTGCCCGGCACGCCTTCGTTGAGCATGGCGTTGGTCATCAGCGCCAGGCCAGGCACGTCGCCGTCCTGGCTGCTGCCAGCGGCGAACAGGATGCGCACGTCGAACATCGGCAGTTCGTGGGCTTCGACGAACAGCACTTTGGCGCCTTCGGCGGTATTCCAGGTTTGCACGTCGAGCTTGCGGTTGGTCGGCGCCTTGCGGTCCAGTTCCGTCAGGGATTGCAGTGTACTGCCCGATTGGGCTTTTTCCAGCGCTGGGCTCGCAACCGATTCAGTCGGACGCAGGAAGTACACGGCGCCGGCGGCGATCAAGGTGACAGCGATCAGGCCGGGAAAGATCAGGCGGCTGTTTTTGCGATCACTCATGAGCGGTCTCCTGGGGCAGGACATGGGCGACGCTGAGACGTTCGCGGGTGAAATAGGTGCGCGCGGCTTTCTGGATATCTTCCGGGGTCACGCTTTGCAGGTCGGCCAGTTCGGTGTCCATCAGCTTCCAGGACAAACCAACGGTTTCCAGCGCGCCAATGGCCGTAGCCTGGCTGGTGATGGAATCACGCTGGTAGACCAGGCCGGCAATGACTTGGGCGCGGATGCGTTCCAGTTCTTCGGCGGTCGGTGGTTTGGCTTTCAGCTCTTCCAGCAGGCGCCACAGGCCGGCCTCGGCTTGGGCCACGGTTTTCTTTTTCTGCTGGTTGGGAGTGGCGGTCAGCATGAACAGGGTATCGCCACGGGTGTAGGCGTCGTAGTGGGTAGAGGCGGCGGAGACCAGTTCCTCACCGCGTTCCAACTGCTCGGAGATACGCGCGCTGTAGCCGCCGTCCAGCAAGGCCGAGATCAGGCGCAGGGCTTGTACCGAGCGTTTGTCTTCGGCGGTGGCCAGCCCAGGTACGTTGAAACCCAGGATCACGCTCGGCAGTTGAGTCTGCACATGCAGGGTCAGCAGGCGTTCGCCCGGCTCGGCCAGTTCCATCGGGATCTTGGCCGGTGGTACGTCACGCTTGGGGATCGGGCCAAAGTAGCGCTTGGCAAGGTTTTTTACCTCGTCCGGGGTGACGTCGCCGACCACCACCAGGGTCGCGTTGTTCGGCACGTACCAGGATTGGTACCAGTGGCGCAGCTCTTCGACCTTCATGCGGTCCAGGTCGGCCATCCAGCCGATGGTCGGCGTGTGATAACCGCTGGCCGGGAAGGCCATGGCCTTGAAGCGCTCATAGGCCTTGGACATCGGATTATCATCGGTGCGCAGACGGCGCTCTTCCTTGATCACCTCGATCTCGCGGCTGAACTCGTCGGCCGGCAGGCGCAGGCTGGCCATGCGGTCGGCCTCCAGCTCGAAGGCCACACCCAGGCGGTCACGCGCCAGCACTTGGTAATAGGCGGTGTAGTCATCGCTGGTGAACGCATTTTCTTCGGCGCCGAGGTCGCGCAGGATCAGCGAGGCTTCGCCGGGGCCGACTTTGGCGCTGCCCTTGAACATCATGTGCTCCAGGGCGTGGGACAAACCGGTCTGGCCCGGGGTTTCGTAGCTCGAACCGACCTTGTACCACACCTGGGAAACCACCACTGGCGCGCGATGATCTTCGCGCACGACCACCTTGAGGCCGTTATCCAGGGTGAACTCATGGGTGGGTTGTGGATCGGCAGCCAAGGCTGACAGAGGCAGACAAACTGTACCGAACAGCAGGCCTGCGGCGCGGCGGGCTAGAGCATTCATTCGTTTTTAAACCTGTTGGGCTGACCGCTTGGTCTTAGCGTCGGCGGGCGAGGAGGTTAGGGCGTGTCATTCATCATTACCAGTGGCACTGGTAATGATGAATGACACGCCCTAGGATACTGATCCGACTTAAGGACGGCCACTGCGGCGGTCCTGTTGAGGTCCTATTTAGGCCTTACAAAATGTTGCGCATGAACGAGCTGGCTAAAAAACAGTCTGTTACGCATCAAATTTTATTTACCGAAGCGCCCCTTGGCGCGTCGCTACCTTGAGATAGCCGTCTCCATGTTTGGTTCCAACGACGACAAGAAGACCCCAGCTGCGGCTGGCGAGAAGAAAGGCCTGTTCGGATGGCTGCGCAAAAAGCCGCAGGAAACCGTCGTCGAACAGCCGCAGGTTCAAGCTGAACCGATCCCTGACCCTATAGTAGAAGCCGAACCGGTCGCCGAAACGCCAGCGCCGGTGGTGTTGCCGATGGCTGAGCCGGTGTTGCAGCCGGTGGCAGAGGTTGAGCCAGAGCCAGAGCCAGAGCCAGAGCACAAACCGTGGCCTGAGTTGCCGGTGGCCGAAGAGCCTGTGGCGTTGGTTGAAGATGTGCAGACCGAGCATGTGGCACCGCCGATTCCGGCTGTGGCTGCGCCGGTTGACATCGTGGTCGAAGCGCCGCCCGTCGTTGAAGTGCCTGCGCCAGCGGTCGTCGAATCCCCGCCTGCCGCCGTCGAGCCCGAGCCTGTCGCTGACACTGCGCAAACCAGCAAAGCTGGCTTCTTCACCCGCCTCAAGCAAGGCCTGAGCAAAACCAGCGCCAGCATCGGCGAAGGCATGGCCAGCCTGTTCCTCGGCAAAAAAGTCATTGATGACGAACTGCTGGAAGACATCGAAACCCGTCTGCTCACCGCTGACGTGGGCGTCGAAGCTACTGCCGTAATCATCCAGAGCCTGACCCAGAAGGTAGCGCGCAAGCAGCTGACCGACGCCGACGCGCTCTACAAATCCCTGCAGGCAGAGCTGGCCGCCATGCTCAAGCCGGTGGAAGCGCCGCTGGTGATCACCCCGAACAAGCCGTTCGTGATCTTGGTGGTGGGCGTCAACGGCGCCGGCAAGACCACCACCATTGGTAAATTGGCCAAGAAACTGCAGTCGGAAGGCAAGAAAGTCATGCTGGCCGCGGGCGATACCTTCCGTGCCGCAGCGGTTGAGCAGTTGCAGGTCTGGGGCGAGCGCAACAAGATCCCGGTCATCGCCCAGCACACCGGCGCCGATTCCGCCTCGGTTATCTTCGATGCCGTGCAAGCCGCCAAGGCGCGCAACATCGACGTGCTGATCGCCGATACCGCCGGTCGCCTGCACACCAAAGACAATTTGATGGAAGAACTGAAGAAAGTGCGCCGCGTGATCGGCAAGCTGGATGCAGACGCGCCGCACGAAGTGCTGCTGGTGCTCGACGCCGGTACCGGCCAGAACGCCATCAGCCAGGCCAAACAATTCAACCAGACGGTGCAACTGACCGGCCTGGCATTGACTAAGCTCGACGGCACGGCCAAGGGCGGTGTGATTTTCGCCCTGGCTAAACAGTTCGGGCTGCCGATTCGTTACATCGGCGTTGGTGAAGGCATCGACGACCTGCGCACCTTTGAAGCCGAACCCTTTGTACAGGCGCTGTTTGCCGAGCGGGAGCGTTCATGATTCGATTCGAACAGGTCGGTAAACGCTATGCCAACGGGCATGTCGGCTTGCATGAGCTGAGCTTTCGAGTGCGTCGCGGCGAATTCTTGTTTGTCACCGGCCATTCCGGTGCAGGCAAAAGTACCTTGCTGCGCCTGCTGCTGGCCATGGAGCGCCCAACCACCGGCAAACTGCTGCTGGCGGGTCAGGATCTGGCAACTATCAGCAATGCGCAGATTCCCTTCCTGCGCCGCCAGATCGGCGTGGTGTTCCAGAACCACCAGTTACTGTTCGATCGCACGGTGTTCAATAACATCGCGCTGCCGTTGCAGATCCTCGGGCTGTCCAAGGCCGAGATCGTCAAGCGCGTGGACTCGGCCCTTGAGCGCGTGGCGCTGTCTGACAAGACCGATCTCTACCCCGGCGACCTGTCCACCGGCCAGCAACAGCGTGTCGGCATCGCCCGCGCCATCGTGCATCGCCCGGCCTTGCTGCTGGCTGATGAACCCACCGGTAACCTCGACCCGCGACTGGCGGCCGAGATCATGGGGGTATTCGAAGACATCAACCGCCTGGGCACCAGCGTGCTGATCGCCAGCCACGACCTCGCGCTGATCGCGCGCATGCGCCATCGCATGCTGACCCTGCAACGCGGCCGCCTGATCGGTGACGGGGAGGCCGGCGTATGAGTGCAACACGCAGCCCTAAAGTCTCCGAGCGCGTGGCGCCGAAACCGGCCGACCCGCAACCGCAGAAGAAGAAAAAACACAACGAAGACGACGGCCCGGACTTCAGCACCTTGCTGCGCGCCTGGATTGAAAACCATCGCGCCAGCCTGCTCGACAGCCTGCGTCGCCTGGGCAAGCAGCCGATCGGCAGTTTTTTCACCTGCCTGGTGATGGCTGTGGCGTTGAGCCTGCCGATGGGTTTGTCGTTGCTGCTCAATAATGTCGAGCGCCTGGGCGGTTCCTGGCAGCGCGCGGCGCAAATTTCCCTGTACTTGAACATCGACGCCAGCGCCAAAGACGGCGAGTCCCTGCGCGATGACATCAAGAATATGCCCGGCGTGGCGGAGGCTGAGTACATCAGCCGTGATCAGGCTCTTGAAGAGTTCCAGCAACAATCCGGCCTGGGCGAGGCGCTCAAGGAGCTGCCGCAGAACCCACTGCCGGGCGTGGTTCTGGTAACGCCGAACGAAGTCGATAAGCCGACGCTGGAAGCCCTGCGACAAAAACTCGCAGAGATGCCCAAGGTGCAACAGGCGCAACTTGATCTAGTCTGGGTTGAGCGGCTGGCGGCGATTCTGAAGCTGGGCGACCGGTTTGTGTTCGGGCTGACGGTGCTGTTGGTGTCTGCATTACTTTTGGTGATAGGTAATACCATTCGTCTTCATATTGAAAACCGTCGCATCGAGATAGAAGTGATTAAACTGGTCGGCGGCACGGACAGCTATGTGCGTCGTCCTTTTCTGTACATGGGCGCGCTTTATGGCTTCGGTGCCGGGATTTTGTCCTGGGGGGTGCTGGCTTTTGGCCTTGACTGGCTGAACGACGCGGTTGTCGGGCTTGCCGGGCTTTATGGCAGTGATTTCGCCTTGGCCGGTGTGCCGGTCGCCGATGGTCTGAGCCTCTTGCTTGGCGCAGTACTGTTGGGGTATATCGGTGCCTGGATTGCGGTTGCACGGCATTTACGTGAGTTGGCACCGAAGTAGTTAATGCCAGATTAATGTGGTTACGTTGTATTGACCGTATCAGTGGTTTAGGGAACTTGTCCTACGGTTCCCGGTCAATTTTCGCAGTGCTGAACTGCACGAGTTATGTGAGTCGGAGGTTTTTTCGTATGACCACTTCTTTGCAACCTGCTTATGCCTTGGTGCCAGGTGGGAACCTGGAAGCCTATGTGCACACGGTGAACAGCATTCCATTGCTGACGCCTGAGCAGGAGCGTGAACTGGCCGAGAGTCTCTACTATGAGCAGGATTTGGGGGCGGCTCGGCAGATGGTGCTCGCCCACCTGCGTTTTGTCGTACATATCGCCCGTAGCTATAGCGGCTACGGCCTGGCCCAGGCTGACCTGATCCAGGAAGGCAACGTTGGCCTGATGAAGGCGGTCAAGCGCTTCAACCCTGAAATGGGTGTGCGCCTGGTGTCGTTTGCCGTGCACTGGATCAAGGCGGAAATCCACGAGTTCATCCTGCGCAACTGGCGCATTGTGAAAGTCGCGACCACCAAGGCCCAGCGCAAGCTGTTCTTCAACCTGCGCAGCCAGAAGAAACGCCTGGCGTGGCTGAATAACGAGGAAGTCCACCGTGTGGCCGAAAGCCTCGGCGTGGAGCCGCGTGAAGTGCGCGAGATGGAAAGCCGCCTGACCGGCCATGACATGGCCTTCGACCCGGCCGCCGAAGCGGACGACGACAGCGCCTTCCAATCGCCGGCCAACTACCTGGAAGATCACCGGTACGACCCGGCGCGTCAGTTGGAGGATGCGGACTGGAGCGACAACTCCAACCACAACCTGCACGAAGCGTTGGAAGTGCTGGACGACCGCAGCCGTGACATCCTCTACCAGCGCTGGCTGGCGGAAGAAAAAGCCACGCTGCACGACCTGGCACAGAAGTACAACGTGTCGGCCGAGCGGATTCGTCAGCTTGAGAAAAGCGCGATGAATAAGCTGAAGTTGTCGATCGCCGCCTAAAGCGCTGCGAAAAACCAAAAAAATGCCCCGATCGAGAGATCGGGGCATTTTTGTTTGCATCTATTAACTGACCGTAGCAGCTGTCGAGAGAGGTTGGGTCATTCGGACCAAGGGGCCTTGCGGGAGTTATTCAGCTCAACCAGATAACCATCCCCACCCAACTGGCCCATCTGCTGCCGAATCCACGCCGCGCGCCTTGCCACATACGCCGTCGGATGGCTGGCACTCCAGACCCGCGGGTTAGGCAGTACGGCGGCCAAATAGCTGGCCTGTTGCCGAGAAAGCCCCTTGGCACTTACCCCAAAGTGATGCCGCGCTGCCGCTTCTGCGCCAAACACCCCTTCATCCCACTCAACGCTGTTGAGGTACACCTCAAGAATCCGCTGCTTGGGCCACAACACCTCGATCAGCCCGGTAAACCAAACCTCCAGGCCTTTGCGCAAATAACTGCGGCCGGCCCACAGGAACAGGTTTTTCGACACCTGCTGGCTCAGCGTGCTGGCGC
This sequence comes from Pseudomonas sp. RA_5y_Pfl1_P24, assembly GCF_963970945.1. NCBI lineage: Bacteria > Pseudomonadati > Pseudomonadota > Gammaproteobacteria > Pseudomonadales > Pseudomonadaceae > Pseudomonas > Pseudomonas sp. RA_5y_Pfl1_P24. The sequence goes on from NZ_CAXAOJ010000005.1 coordinate 350,186, forward strand.
CGCGTATCGAACCGCCGCGCTCGTTGTGCTGAATCGCCGCCTGGATTGCGCCGAAATCAAAACCCCAGTGCTGCGGGAAGTGCTGGTCTTCACCGGCAATCACCGCCATTTTGAGGTCATCGGAGATATCGTCCCACGGCACCCAGCTGCGCTGCAGGTCGATGGGCTCGCCGTCAAGCCACGATTCGACCTTGCGCTCCACCATCAGCGCAGTGAAGGGCGGCGGGACGAAGCGAAACAGCAGGACCAACAGCACACTGCCGATGGCGAGCCATTTGACGACATTGAGAAAGCGTTTGAAGAGGACACGCAGCATAGAGATGGCTTGGCCGAACCCGTTGAGCGGGCCATTATACAGACCCTGCCCGATGAGTCTGACTGGAGTTCCTCATGCTGCGTAGCTTTCTGATGCTGGCTGCCTTTTTCGGCTTCACCGGTGTCGCCCTTGGCGCCTTCGCCGCCCACGGCCTGAAGAACCGCCTGAGTGCCGAATACCTGGCGATCTTCCATACCGGTGTGACCTACCAACTGGTGCACACCCTGGCCCTGTTTGGCGTGGCACTGTTGGCCGCACACATTCCTGGCCGGCTGGTCACCTGGGCGGGCATCTCCTTTGCCGTCGGCATCCTGCTGTTCTCCGGCAGCCTGTATGTGCTGACGATGACCGGTATCAGCAAGCTCGGCATCATCACGCCATTTGGTGGCCTGGCTTTTCTGCTCGGCTGGTTCTTTCTGGGCCTGGCGGCGTGGCGCTTGCAGCTTTAGACCGCTTGACGCTTGAAGCTGACCTTCAGGTCCCAATCGCGCTAGAATGCTGGCCCCTAAAAACGATGGCGGCCCTTGGCATGCGCATTCAGTTGAACGGCGAGTCCCTTGAACTGCCCGACGGTGAAACCGTTGCGGCCCTACTGACCCGTCTGGACCTGACCGGGCGCCGCGTCGCAGTGGAGCTCAACCTGGATATCGTCCCGCGTAGCCAGCACGCCGAGACCGCGCTCACCGACGGTGACCAGGTCGAAGTGGTCCACGCCATCGGCGGCGGCTAGTCGCGCAGCTTGCTGAATTCTGCAGAACCTCACCCCATTTCGAGGATTTCCCATGAGCATCGTTCGTAGCGACAAGCCCTTCGTCCTGGCCGGTCGTACCTACCAGTCCCGCCTGTTAGTGGGTACCGGCAAGTACCGCGACATGGAAGAGACCCGCCTGGCCATCGAAGCCTCGGGCGCCGAGATCGTCACCTTCGCCGTGCGCCGCACCAACCTCGGCCAGATCGAAGGCGAGCCGAACCTGCTCGAAGTGCTGTCGCCGGATCGCTACACCTTCTTGCCGAACACCGCCGGGTGCTATGACGCCATCGAAGCCGTGCGCACCTGCCGCCTGGCCCGTGAGCTGCTCGACGGCCATAATCTGGTGAAGCTGGAAGTGCTGGCCGACCAGAAAACCCTGTTTCCCAACGTGATCGAGACCCTCAAGGCCGCTGAAACGCTGGTCAAGGAAGGCTTCGACGTGATGGTCTACACCAGCGATGACCCGATCATCGCGCGCCAACTGGCCGAAATCGGTTGTATCGCCGTAATGCCGCTGGCCGGTCTGATCGGTTCCGGTCTGGGTATCTGCAATCCGTACAACCTGCAGATCATCCTTGAAGAAGCCAAGATTCCCGTACTGGTGGACGCGGGCGTTGGCACTGCCTCCGACGCTACCATCGCCATGGAACTGGGCTGCGACGCAGTGCTGATGAACTCGGCCATCGCCCATGCCCAACAGCCAATCATGATGGCTGAAGCCATGAAACACGCCATCGTCGCGGGCCGCCTGGCGTACCTCGCCGGTCGCATGCCGAAAAAACTCTACGCCAGCGCCTCCTCGCCGCTGGATGGTCTGATCAAGTAAGAGCCATTGATGACTGAATCAAACGAAACGCCGAACACTCTGGACGACGCCGACGAGTCCAAGCACCGCCGCATCAAGAGTTTTGTGATGCGCGCCGGTCGCATGACCGAAGGCCAGCAAAAGGGCCTGGAGCAAGGCGCACCCTTGTTTGTGCTGCCCCTGGCCGACGCACCGGTGGATTACGACCAGGTGTTCGGCCGTTCGGCCCCGCGTTCCCTGGAAATCGGCTTCGGCATGGGCCACTCCCTGCTGGAAATGGCGGCAGCCTCGCCAGAACAGGATTTCATCGGTGTTGAAGTGCATCGCCCAGGTGTTGGCGCGTTGCTCAACGGCGTATTGACCCAAGGGTTGACCAACCTGCGGGTCTACGACTGCGACGCGATCGAAGTGCTCAACCGCTGCATCGCCGACAACAGCCTTGATCGGCTGATGCTGTTCTTCCCGGATCCTTGGCATAAATCCCGTCACCACAAGCGCCGTATCGTCCAGGCTTCCTTCGCGGAGCTGGTACGCAGCAAGCTCAAGGTCGGCGGCATCTTGCACATGGCCACCGACTGGGAACCGTACGCGGAATACATGCTGGAAGTCATGAACGTGGCCCCCGGCTACCGCAACCTGGCCGAAGACGGCAAATGCGTGCCACGCCCGGCTGAGCGCCCGATCACCAAGTTCGAACGCCGCGGCGAGCGACTCGGGCATGGTGTGTGGGATTTGAAGTTCGAAAAAATCGACTGAGTAGCACACGGTCAAAACTGTGGGAGCTGGCTTGTCGGATCGCCGCACCGCTGCGATGCAGGCACCTCGGTGTATCAGTGATACCCAGGTGATGCTATCGCAGCGGTGCGGCGATCCGGCAAGCCAGCTCCCACATTTGTTTTGTGTTGGGCTTTAGGTCAGCGGCGATCTGCCACAACCCCAATCAACACCAGCACCACCACCAGCACCGGTGCCAGGCTGTAGTTATTGAACTGGCTCAACCCTCGCACAATCCACGGTGTGGCATAGATCAACGCCGCGCCGCTGCCGATCATGCACAGCAGCGCCATCAACGGTACGCGCAATGCGCCGGCGACGCTGCCCAGGCGGGCTTCTACCCAGCCTTTGATATCAGCGCCAAACAGCACCAGCAAACAGCCCACAAGGGCCAGGGATATTTCCGACAGGTTGCTGCGGCTCCAGCGGGATACGGTGGCGAGCAGGTCGAGTACCAAATCCATTCGATTTCCTTAGAGCGTCAGCTCAAAAACGTCTGCAGCAGGTCATTGAGAAAGAGTTGCCCGCGGTCGGTCGCCGCCAGGCGTGACGGTTCGACCTGCATTAAGCCGCTTTGTTCTGCATCCGTGCGTGCGTCATCCAGGCTTGCCAGATCGAGGCCGGTGCGCTCGGCGTAGAGCTTGGCTTCGACACCTTCGGTCAGGCGCAAAGCGTTCATCAGGAACTCAAACGGCAGTTCCTCGTTAGTCAGCTCTTTCGCCCCAGCCTGAAAGCTTTTGGCCGGGTTGAGGTAGCCCTTCGGCGCTCGCGTCTTCCAGGTGCGCACGATGCGCCCGTCCGGATGGCTGAGTTTGCCGTGGGCGCCGGCGCCGATGCCGATAAAGTCACCGAAGCTCCAGTAGTTCAGGTTATGCCGCGCCGGGCGACCTGGCTGGGCATAGGCCGAGACTTCATATTGCGCGTAACCGTGTTCAGCAAGCAGCGCCTGGCCCGCTTCCTGGATATCCCACAGCGTATCGTCTTCCGGCAGCGCGGGCGGCTGGTTCCAGAATACGGTGTTGGGCTCCAGGGTCAGTTGGTACCACGACAAGTGCGTGGGTTTGAGTGCGATGGCTTGGCGCAAATCGCTCAACGCGTCGTCCAGGGACTGATCGGGCAAACCGTGCATCAAATCCAGGTTGAAGTTATCAAACCCGGCCAGGCGCGCCATGCCCGCTGCACGCACGGCTTCATCACCATTGTGGATACGTCCCAGGGCCTGGAGCTTTTCCTGCTGGAAACTCTGGATGCCGATGGACAGGCGATTGATCCCCAGCTTGCGATAAGCCACGAATTTCTCTTGCTCGAACGTCCCTGGGTTGGCTTCCAGGGTGATCTCTATATCGCTGGCAAACCGGATGCGTGCTTCCACGCCCTCAAGCAAGCGGCCCAGCGCTGCGGCGCTGAACAGACTGGGCGTACCACCACCGAAGAAGATCGAACTCAGTTCGCGACCGTAAACCGCATACAGGTCCTGATCGAGATCGGCCAGCAAGGCGTCCACATAGTCTTCCTCCGGCAGCACCTTGCTGGCGGTGTGGGAGTTGAAGTCGCAATAGGGGCATTTGCGTACGCACCACGGGATGTGGATATACAGCGCCAGGGGCGGCAGCACAGGCAGGGCCGCCCGGGGTGTTTGCGCGCCGCCGTGGATCAGCGGCTGCGCGGAGGTGTTCTGGGTCATTTCAGGCTCAGGCGTTGGCGCAGCAAATCCATTGCGCGAGCGCGATGGCTGATCTGGTTCTTGTCGGCCGGGCTCAACTCGGCGCTCGAGACATTACGTTCCGGCACCCAGAACAGCGGATCATAGCCAAAACCATGCTCACCGCTGGCTGCATGCAGAATGCGCCCGTGCCACAGGCCTTCGCACAGGATCGGCAATGGATCATCGGCATGTCGTACCAGGGCCAGCACACACACGAACTGCGCGCCGCGCATCGCGTCCGGTACATCCTTGAGGGCGTCGAGCAACTTGGCGTTGTTGGCCGCGTCGCCTTTGCCGTCGGCGTAACGTGCCGAGTAAATGCCAGGAGCGCCGCCGAGGAAGTCCACCGCCAGGCCCGAGTCATCCGCCAGCGCCGGCAGGCCGGAAATACGTGCCGCATTGCGTGCCTTGAGAATGGCGTTCTCGACGAACGACAGGCCGGTCTCTTCCGGCTCCACCTGGCTGAACTCGCCAATCGAGCGCAATTGCACGGATTCGCCGAGCATCGCCTGAAGTTCTTTAAGCTTGCCGGCGTTGTGGCTGGCGAGTACGAGTTGGGTAAGGTTTATCATTGCGCCGGAAACAGTTCCTGGTTGAATTGGAAGCTATGGGCTTTGCCACCGGTTTCAACATTGATGGTAAACGTCTTGTATTCCCGCTGCGTCACGGCGTAAGGGGCGAGGTAGTTAATCCCGCCTTTTTCTTCGATTTGCTTGAACGTCAGTATCTCGCTCTTGCCGCTCAGATCCTTGATGGTGCCGGTGACTTGCGCCGCCACTGGCGTCACGCCTTTGATCACGGTTACGTTGATCAAGCCCTTCTCCTTGCTGCGCACCACGCCGATCTTCTGGGCGGTTTCCGGCTGCAGGAAGCTGGAAGTGAAGGTGTTGTAGTGGACGGTGATATCGCCGAAGTCTTTCTTGCGATTTGCGTCGATAGCGTCCGCGGCCATGGCGCTGGCGCCCAGGCAAGCGGTCAATAGAAAAACAGCCAAACGACTCATGAACGTCCCTCTTGAAAGATGATTAGACGGCAATCTTGTGGTCGATCAGGCCAGGGCTGCTGACCCGGTAAATACCAATTTCGCCCAACAGGTTGGGCCATAGCTTACTCGCCCAGCCGTGGCGGTGCTGTTGATCGACGGCAAGGCGGTTGATCACTTTGGCTTCACGCTCGCTACACAAGGCTTCGAAGTCTTCGAAAGTGCAGAAGTGGATGTTCGGCGTGTTGTACCAGGTGTAGGGCAGGAAATCCGATACCGGCATGCGGCCCTTTGTGGCCAGGTACCAGCGGCAGCGCCAGTGACCGAAGTTGGGAAAGGTGATGATGCACTGGCGGCCGACGCGCAGCATTTCGTCGAGGATGCGATCCGGGTAGTGCACCGCCTGTAGCGCCTGGGTCATCACCACGATGTCGAAACTGTTGCTGGCAAAGTTGCCCAGGCCCTTGTCCAGGTCCTGTTCGATCACGTTAATGCCCTTGGCTACGCACTGGGCGATGTTGTCCGGGTCGTTTTCCAGGCCGTAGCCGGTGACTTGCTTGTTGTCCCGCAGCCAACTCAGCAGTTCCCCATCGCCGCAACCCAAGTCGAGCACGCGGCTGCCAGCGGGGATCCAGTCTTGGATGATTTCCAGGTCGGCTCTCATGGTGCTCTCACAAAGTTATGCGGTTCATGTAGTTGCTGAAGGCTTGCAGGTACCGCGGGATCGGAATCAGGAAGGCGTCATGGCCTTGCGGAGCATCGATCTCCAGGTAGCAGACGTCTTTGCGCGCAGCCATCAGCGCATCCACCAGCTCACGCGAGCGTGCCGGCGAGAAACGCCAGTCGGTGGTGAAGGACATCACGCAAAACTTGGCCGTAGCGCCCTCGAAGGTTTTCGCCAGGTCGTCGTCGTGGTTGGCGGCCGGGTCGAAGTAGTCCAGGGCCTTGGTCATCAGCAAGTACGTATTGGCGTCGAAACGCCCCGAGAATTCCTCGCCCTGATAACGCAGGTAGCTCTCCACCTGGAACTCAACGCTATGGAAGTCGTAGTTGAGCTTTTCGCTCTTGAGGCCACGGCCGAATTTTTCGCCCATGGAATCATCGGACAGGTAGGTGATGTGCCCGACCATGCGCGCCAGCATCAAGCCACGCTTTGGAATCACCCCCGCTTCCTGGAACGAACCGCCGTGGAACTCGGGGTCGGTAAGGATGGCCTGGCGCGCCACTTCGTTGAAGGCGATGTTCTGTGCCGACAACTTGGGGGCCGAGGCGATAGCCAGGCAATGGCGCACGCGATCCGGGTAGGTAATGGTCCATTGCAGCGCCTGCATGCCGCCCAGGCTGCCGCCGATCACCGCTGCCCATTGATCGACGCCCAGCAGGTCGGCAAGACGCGCCTGGCTGTGCACCCAGTCTTCCACGGTGAGCACCGGGAAGTCGGCGCCGAACGGCTTGCCGGTTTCCGGGTTGATACTGCTCGGGCCAGTGGATCCGTTGCAGCCGCCGAGGTTGTTCAGGCTGACCACGAAGAACGTGTTTGTGTCGATGGGTTTGCCAGGGCCGATGCAACTGTCCCACCAGCCAGGCTTGCGCTCGTCGGCGGAGTGGAAACCGGCAGCGTGATGATGGCCGGACAGGGCGTGGCAGATCAGCACGGCATTGCTCGCCGTGGCGTTCAGTTGGCCGTAGGTTTCGTAGATCAGGTCATAGGCAGGCAGCGAACGTCCGCAGGCCAGGGCCAGCGGTTCGCTGAAGTGCGCCACTTGGGGCACGACCAGTCCAACAGAATCGGGGGGGAAGGCAGTTGGCATCGACCCTGCTCTCGTTTAAATGAGGCGTAAGTCTAAAGACCGCTGCACCTAGCGGCAAGCAAAGGCCTGTGCGGATTCAATTCAATAGGCAGATACAAAATGTGGGAGCTGGCTTGCCTGCGATACCGGCGTGCCAGTCAGCCAATCCGTTGACTGATACACCGCTATCGCAGGTAAGCCAGCTCCCACACTTTACTGCGCCAAGTGTTAGATCAGCACTCGCAGGATGTCCGGCATTGAGGTCATGGCCGCCAGGTTGTTGATCACCAGCATATCCAGCAACTTGAGCACCATGAACGCCAGGATCGGCGAGATATCCAGGCCGCCCAGGTTCGGCAGCAGCCTGCGGAACGGCGCCAGGGCCGGCTCGCAGATCTGGTTCACCAGCTCAGCGCCAGGGTTATGGCTACCCGGAGCGACCCAGGACAGGATCACGCTGATGATCAAAGCAAAGAAGAAGATCTTCAGGAACAGCGCGGTCACGCCGATGATTGCCCAGACCAGCAACTGGACGAAATTGCCGGTGGTGCCGTAGGTCAGCAGCAGGGTGAGAGCCATCAAGGCCAACTGCACCAGGATCGCCAGTACCAACGACGACATGTCCAGGCCGAAAAGGCTCGGGATGATCCGGCGCAACGGCTTGAGCAGTGGCTGGGTGGCCTTGACGATGAACTGGCAGAGCGGGTTGTAGAAGTTCGCGCGCACCAGTTGCAGCACGAAGCGCATCAGCACGATCAGCAAATACAGACTGCCGATGGTTTGCAGCACGTAGACGGCTGCGGTGTTCAAACCAATCATGTTGGCTCCTTATTTGCCAAGTTGTTCGGCGAGTTCGGCCGAGCGGTGCGCAGCGGCGCCCAATGCTTTTTCGACCAGGGCTTCAAAGCCCCCGGCCTGGAACGATTCGATAGCCGCTTGTGTGGTGCCGCCGGGGGAGGTCACGCGACGGCGCAACTCGGCTGCGTCCACGTCGCTGGACACCGCCATATGTGCGGCGCCCAGGGCGGTTTGTTCAGCCAGCTGCTCGGCAACGTCCTTGGACAGGCCCAGTTTCACGCCGGCGGCGGTCATGGCTTCGATCAGCAGGAAGAAATACGCCGGGCCGCTGCCGGACACGGCGGTGACCGCGTCCAGTTGCTGCTCCTGTTCCAGCCACAGGGCGATGCCCACGGCGGACAGCAGCTCTTGGGCCTGGTCACGTTGTTCGGCGGTGACGTCAGCCGTTGCGTACAAACCGCTCACGCCCTGGCGCAGCAGGGATGGCGTATTCGGCATACAACGCACGATCGGCTGGTCGCCGAGCCATTGCTTCAGGCTGGCGCAGTTGATCCCGGCGGCGATGGACACCACCAGTTGCTGTGGTTGCAGGCTCGGGCGCAGGCTTTCGCACACGGCCTTCATGGCTTGCGGCTTGACTGCCAGCACGATCACGTCGACGCCCTGGATGGCCTCAGCGTTGTCGGCAAAGGTTTCAATGCCGTGCTCGGCGCTGACGCGGGCACGGGTGTCGGCGCCCGGGTCGCTGGCGCGAATTTGCGCGCTGCCCAGGCCTTGGGCCCGTAGGCCACCGATCAGGCTGGCCGCCATGTTGCCGGCGCCGATAAAAGCTATACGCGTGTCTGTCATGACAGGTCCTTGGTTAAATAGAAGTCAGCCATTTTCAAGGCTGGCCGTAGTCGCGGGCGCCGAACAGGGCGGTACCGATCCGCACCCAGGTGGCGCCTTGGGCAATGGCCGACTCGAGGTCGTGGCTCATGCCCATGGAAAGTGTGTCCAACGGCAGGTTCAAACGGGCTTGCAGCTCGCGTACGGTGGCGAACGCCGCATCTTGGGCCGTCCGATCTTCAGTCGGCTCGGGGATCGCCATCAAGCCACGCAGCTTCAGGCGCGGCAAGGCGCTGATCGCATTGGCCAGGGCCGGCAGGTCGGCGGGTGTACAGCCGGACTTGCTGGCTTCGCCACTGACGTTGACCTGAATGCAGATATTCAGCTGCGGCAGGTTGGCCGGGCGCTGTTCGGACAAACGTTGAGCAATTTTCAAACGGTCCACGGAATGCACCCAAGCGAAGTTCTCGGCGATCGCACGAGTCTTGTTCGATTGAATGGGGCCGATGAAGTGCCAACTCAAGGGCAAGTCGGTCAATTCCTCCTGTTTGCCCAACGCTTCCTGTAGATAGTTCTCGCCAAAATCGCGCATCCCGGCGGCATAGGCTTCGCGCACTGCGAGTGCGGGTTTGGTCTTGCTCACGGCCAGCAGGTGGATGCTGCTTGCGTCACGTTGCACGGCGTCGGCTGCGGCGCGGATGCGCTGGCTAACCAGGCCGATGTTGTCTGCTATCGTCGACATTCAAGATGCGCCCGTGGATATGGAGTCCGCGGCATTCTACTGGAAATGGAAAGCCCTATGGATATCACTGAATTACTCAGGGCCAGCGTGCGCCGTGGCGCCTCCGACCTGCATTTGTCAGCTGGCCTGGCGCCGATGTTGCGGGTGGATGGCGAGGTGTGGCCGCTGGATTGGCCGGTGCTCTCACCTACGCAAGTAGCGGACTTATTGAGACCCTTACTGAATCAGCACCAACAAAAGGATTTCGAAACATCTCTTGAAACGGATTTTGCTTTCGAGCTACCCGACGTAGCGCGGTTCCGGGCGAATGTGTTCCAGCAGGACCGCGGCATGGGCGCCGTGTTTCGCACCATCCCCTCTGAGGTGCAGAGCCTGGAAAACCTGGGCCTGGGGGATGTGTTTCAGCGTATCGCCCAGCTACCGCGCGGCTTGGTGTTGGTGACTGGCCCCACTGGCTCGGGCAAGTCCACAACCTTGGCGGCGATGATCGATTTTCTCAATCAGCATCGGCGTCAGCACATCCTCACGCTCGAAGACCCCATCGAGTTTATCCACACACCGAAAACGGCGTTGATCAACCAACGCCAGGTGCACCGCGACACCCATAGCTTTTCCACCGCACTGCGCTCGGCGCTACGGGAAGATCCTGACGTGATCCTCGTGGGTGAACTGCGCGACCTGGAAACCATCCGCCTGGCGCTGACGGCGGCGGAGACCGGACACCTGGTCTTTGGCACACTGCACACCAGCTCGGCGGCGAAGTCTGTAGACCGGCTGGTGGATGTGTTCCCGTCCGGGGAAAAAGCCATGGTCCGCGCGATGCTGTCAGAGTCGTTGCAGGCGGTGGTGTCCCAAGTGCTGGTGAAGAAGATGGGCGGCGGGCGGGTGGCGGCTCACGAGATCATGCTGGGCACGCCGGCGATTCGGAATTTGATCCGCGAGGACAAGGTGGCGCAGATGGTCTCGGCGATCCAGACGGGTGGAGCGTTGGGGATGAAGACGCTGGATATGAGTTTGAAGGCGTTGGTCGGGGAGGGCGTGATCAGTCGGGAAGAGGCGCAGGGCAAGGCGCGGGTGCCTGCAGACATATGAGGTCTTGAAAACGATGTAAATAAAATGTGGGAGCGAGCAAGCTCGCTCCCACATTTTTACTGTATTTCAGCCTGAAATCAGCGCTGAACGATCCGCAAGTTGTTTTGCTCTTTAGGCAGAACCCGCTTGGCAATCACGTAGTTCTTATTCCAGAACGGCTTTTTCAGCGTGTCGATGCTGACCGATTTGCCACGGCGCGGTGCGTGGATAAAACGGTCATTGCCCAGGTAGATAGCAACGTGGTTCACCTTACGGCTCTTCAGTTTGAAGAACAACAGGTCACCCGGTTTCAGGTCCTTGCGATCAACCTTCTGCCCGTGGCCTGCGGCCATGGCATTGGACGTGCGCGGCAAGTCTACTGCTGCAACATCATTAAACGCATATTTCACCAAACCACTGCAGTCGAACCCTTTACTTGGGCTGCTACCGCCCCAACGATAAGGAGTACCGAGCACGTTGACGGCGCGGCTGAGAACGCTGCTGCTCTGCTTGGTGTTGACGCCTACCAGGCCCGGTACTGCTTTGCCGTTGTGGGCCTTGCTCAGTTGAGTTGGGCGGCTGACAGTCAGCTTCACCGACTTGGTAGTGCCTGGCGTGCTGTGGACTTTAGGGGTGAAACCGTTAACGTTAGGAAGTCGTTGCTCACGATTGGTGGCGTGGGCGGCCAGTGGCATTAATAGGCAAATGGTTAGCCATGTCTTGAAAAATGGTCGCATTAGGCGTGGCTCTTATGGGTTTGCGCGCAACTTTATAACAGGTTTTAGTGTCGTTCTCAGGCCGTTTGTCGACTGAACCTTGACGTCAAAATCAGGAAAAACGCGACGATTCGCCGCAATTGTCCTACACAAGGCAGGTGGCATAAGGCTTTCAGGGCAGGGAAGATACCATTTGCCGTACGTCGGGCGCCTGTAAAAAAGTCACAAAGAAAGTGAAAAAATTTTTCTATCGAGGCAAAAGAGGTAAGCGATGAACACCTATCAACAGATTGGCCAGCAACAAGACACCCACAGCAAGGTGATCGGTTACCTGTTGTGGATTTTCGGTTTTACCGGCGCGCATCGCTTCTATTACGGCAAGCCGGTGACCGGTACGATCTGGTTTTTCACCTTGGGCTTGCTGGGGATTGGCTGGCTGATCGACCTGTTCCTGATCCCGGCCATGGATCGTGAAGCGGACCTGCGTTTTACCGCCGGGCCTATCGAATACAACGTGGCGTGGATTCTGTTGGCGTTCCTGGGCGTATTTGGCGTGCACCGTATGTATCAGGGCAAATGGATCTCCGGCCTGATCTACCTGCTGACCGGCGGCTTGTTCCTGGTGGGCGTGCTGTATGACTTCTGGACGCTGAATACGCAGATTTCGATTCGTAATGCCGAGCGCAACGGCGGACGTTGAGTCTCTAGAGGCCGATACACACTAACGGTGGGAGCGGGCTTGCTCCCACAGTTACTGTGCCCACTCTAGACCGGCTTTAGGCCTGATAGCTGATCCGCCCATCCACCAAGGTGTAACGCACCGTCGCCGGCAAGCTATGCCCGATAAACGGGCAATTCTCACCTTTGGACAGCCAGTGCTCCCCAGCTACCGTGGAGCTGGCCGGATCAAACAGCACCAAGTCCGCCGCCGAACCCACCGCCAACTTACCCGCCGGTAAACGCAATGCCTCGGCCGGGCCGGCGCTCAGTCGCGTGAGCAACGTCGGCAAGTCCAGCAAACCCTCTTCCACCAGCGTCATCGCCAACGGCAGCAACAGCTCAACGCTGCTGATACCCGGCTCTGTCGCGCCGAACGGTGCCAGCTTGGCATCGCGCTCGTGGGGCTGGTGGTGGCTGGAAATCGCCGAGATCACACCCGACTTCACCGCCGCGCGCAAACCATCACGGTCGGCACGGGTGCGCAGCGGCGGTTGCACGTGGTAGAGGCTGGAGAAGTCGATCAGCGCCTCATCGGTCAAAATCAGCTGATACAACGCCACATCCGCCGTCACCGGCAAGCCACGGGCCTGGGCCTGCGCAATCAGGGCCACACCGCGTGCGCTGGTCAGTTGGCTGAAGTGCGCACGCACACCGCTTTGTTCCACCAGCAGCAGGTCGCGGGCCAGGGCCACGGTTTCGGCGGTTTCCGGAATGCCCGGCAAACCGAGGAAGCTGGCCACGGCGCCTTCATGGGCCAGGCCGCCTTCGGCCAAGTCGCGGTCCTGGGAGTGGAAGATCACCGTCAGGTCGAAGGTGGCTGCGTATTCCAGGGCGCGGCACAGGGTGCGGGCACTGCGAAAGCTCTCCAAACCGTTGCCAAAGGCCACGCAACCGGCATCGCGCAGGGCGATCAGCTCGGCCAGTTGTTCGCCTTCCAGGCCTTTGCTCAGGGCGCCAATGGGGAACACTTTGCAATTGCCGGCTTCACGGGCGCGGTCCAGGATCAGCTCGGTCACCGCCGAGGTGTCCAAGACTGGCTTGGTGTGCGGCGGGCAGCACAGGCTGGTCACGCCACCGGCCGCAGCGGCGCGGGTTTCGCTGATGATGTTGCCCTTGCGACTGTAACCCGGCTCGCGCAGGGCGACGTTCAGGTCCACCAGGCCAGGCGCGGCCACCAGGCCTTTGGCATCGATGGTTTCAACCGCGCTGAAACCAGCAGGGGCCGCGCCAATGGCGATGATCTTGCCGGCTTCCAGGTGCAGATCGGTAACTTGATCCAGGCCACTGGCCGGATCGATAACGCGGGCGCCGAGAATGCTGAGCTTCACTGGGCGTTCTCCTGCTCGAATTGACGTTGCGCGGTTTGCCCGCTCATGGCCATGGACAACACCGCCATGCGCACGGCGATGCCGTAGGTCACTTGGTTGAGAATCACCGACTGGTTGCCGTCGGCCACCGCCGACTCAATCTCTACGCCGCGGTTGATCGGGCCGGGGTGCATCACGATGGCATCCGGCTTGGCGCCGGCCAGGCGTGCAGTGGTCAGGCCGAACAGGCGGTAGAACTCGCCTTCGCTTGGGAGCAGGCCGCCGGACATGCGTTCGCGTTGCAGGCGCAGCATGATCACCACGTCGACCTCCTTGAGGCCTTCGGTCATGTCGGTGTAGACCTTCACGCCGTACTGCTCGATACCGATCGGCAGCAGGGTTTTCGGTGCGATCACGCGGATGTCCGGGCAACCCAGGGTTTTCAGGGCCAGCATGTTCGAGCGCGCCACCCGCGAATGCAGGATGTCGCCGACGATGGCCACCGAGAGGTTTTCAAAGCTGCCCTTGTGCCGACGAATGGTGAGCATGTCGAGCATGCCCTGGGTCGGGTGGGCGTGACGGCCGTCGCCGCCGTTGATGATCGCTACCTGCGGGCACACGTGCTCGGCGATGAAATGCGCGGCGCCGGAATCGCCGTGGCGCACCACGAACATGTCAGCGGCCATGGCTTCCAGGTTGCGCAGGGTGTCGAGCAGGGTCTCGCCCTTGCTCGCCGACGAGGTCGACACGTTCAGCGTGATCACGTCGGCCGACAGTCGCTGGGCCGCCAGCTCAAAGGTGGTACGGGTGCGCGTAGAGTTCTCGAAGAACACATTGCAGATGGTCTTGCCGCGCAGCAGCGGGACCTTCTTCACCGCGCGGCCGCCGACTTCGAGGAACGAGTCGGCGGTGTCGAGGATTTCGGTGAGCAGTTCGCGGGGCAAACCGTCGAGGGACAAGAAATGTTGCAGCTGGCCCTGAGCATTGAGCTGCAGCGGGCGCTTGGCATCTAGAGGCGTCATCGCGGGGACTCTGTACAAGGCGGTTTAAAGGGCAAGGTCTTGCAGTTCGAGTTCGAGCGGCGTGGGACCGGACAATTTTACCCGCTGGTGGGCTTCCAGCGACAGTGTGGCGCCGACCACATCCGGGCTGATCGGCAATTCGCCGGCTTCCAGGTCCAACAGGCACACCAGTGTCACGCTGGCCGGGCGACCGTAGTCGAACAGTTCGTTCAGGGCGGCGCGAATGGTGCGGCCGCTCATCAGCACGTCATCGATCAGCACCAGATGCTGGCCTTCGATCTCGAAGGGCAGGGCCGACGGGCGCACTTGCGGGTGCAGGCCGTTCTGGCTGAAGTCATCGCGGTAGAAGGACACGTCCAGAGTGCCCAGGGGCGAATCGCTGCCGAGCTCTTCCAGCAGTGCCTGGGCCACCCACACACCGCCAGTGCGAATACCGATGAAACGCGGTTCGCTGATGGCGCGGTGTTGCAGATGGGCCGTGAGGCTTTTGGCCATCTGGCTGATCAGTTCGGCGGGGTTCGGCAAGCTCATGGTGGCTCCTTCAAGGCCTGGCGGGGGCAAGGTCCGGGCGTAAACGTAAAAAGACGCGGCAAGCCGCGTCAGTCAGGATTCAAATAAAGCTGTGTTTTCGTCCAGCCAACCCTGCAGCAGCAGGGCGGCGGCGATGGCGTCCACGGGGTTGTCGCGGTAGCTGCCTTTCTGCCCGCCACGGTCGCGTCGCTCGCCCTTGGCTTCAAAGGTGGTCAGGCGCTCGTCGTGGGTATAGAACGGGATGTTGTAGCGGCCATTGAGGCGGCGTGCGAACTTTTCGGCGCGCAGGCACATGTCGCTGGGCGTGCCATCCATATTCAAAGGCAAGCCGACCACCACTGCGTCGGGCTTCCACTCTTCAATGAGGGCCTCGACCTGGTTCCAGTCCGGGATGCCGTTCTGGGCCTTGAGGGTGCACAGCTCGCGGGCCTGCCCGGTAATCACCTGGCCGACTGCTACGCCGATCTGTTTGGTGCCGTAGTCAAAGCCGAGGATCAGACGCAAGGCCATCAGGCGTGCCCCGCCTGGCTGGTCAGCAGGCTGAGGTTGACCCGCAGCTTCGCCGCCGCAGCTTCCAGGCGCAGTTCGCTGGGGGTGTTGAAGAGGATATCGGCGTCAAAGGGGCAGGTCAGCCAGGCATTGCTCGCCAACTCAGCTTCCAGTTGTCCGGCTTCCCAGCCCGCATAGCCCAGGGTGATCACGTTTTGCTCGGGGCCAGCGCCGTCAGCGATGGCGAACAACACGTCCTGAGAGGTCGACAGCGACACGCCTTCCAGGTCGACCGTGGCCTGGAACTTCGGCCCGGTGGGGTGCAGTACAAAACCGCGGTCGGTCTGCACCGGCCCACCGATGTAGATCGGCACGTCCTGGCAACGGGCCGGCGGGTCGACGTCCGGTCGCAGTTGTTCGAGGATGTCCGCCAGGTTCAGCTCTTGCGGGCGGTTTACCACGAGTCCCATAGCACCATTGGCCGTGTGCTCGACAATGTAGGTCAAGGTTTGCGCAAAGTTCGCGTCGGCCATATGAGGCATGGCGATCAGGAATTGGTGCTTTAGGTAGGTCGGGCTTACGTTTTTCATGTCCGCTAGTGTGGCGTTGGAGGGGCGAACTGACAAGCTGGCGATGTGCCGGATCCGGCAATTGTCATCAATTGCTGGAAAGCCGATCGCCCTTGGCGAACTTCCAGGTGCGGATGATTTCCAGGCGGTCAACGTCGTTCAAATCCCCGCTGAACGGGGCAAACGGTGCAGCCAGGCGCACGATGCGCTGGGCAGCCTGGTCCAGCAATGGCTGGCCGGAGGACTCCAGAACCTGCACTTCATATAACGTACCGTCACGGTTGATCGACACCAGTAAGCGCAAATTGCCATATATCTGCTGGCGCCTTGCCTCATCCGGGTAGTTGAGGTTACCGATACGCTCAACCTTCCTGCGCCACTCGTCCTTATACCAGGCACCTTTGTCGCGCCTGGTCGAGGCGGCGTTCAACCGGTAGATACGCGGGCGCTTGGCGTACAACTGCTGCTCGTTGGCCAGCTCCGCTTCCAGGCTGGAAATTTCATCGGTCAGCGTCGAGCTGTCGAACGTCGGCGCCGGCTTGACGGGCTCGGGTTTCGGTTCGGTCTTGATCTTTTCGCGCTGGGTCGGGGCTTTTTGCGGTTTGGGTGCGACGGTAGTCACCGCAGGCTTGGGTGAGGCTTGCTTGACCTCGGGCTTAGGCGTCGGCGGCGGACCGACTTTATTCACCTTGTTGTCCTGGAACGGCGCCACTTCGGTGGTCTTGGGCACGGCTTTCTTGTCCAGGGTGCCGCTGCCTTGCTGGTTGTCCTGGGCGAGAAAGTCGGCCTTCTCGGGCGTCTTTTCGCTCTTGAACGTGGCGAGGGTGATTTCCAGGGTTTTGCTGATCTGCTTGGGTTCGACCATCGTGAACCCCACGCCGAGGATCAGGGCCAGGTGAATCAATGCCGCCAGGAACAGGGTAAATCCGAGCCGATCAGCCGGGCGCACGCCGCTGTGGGAGAGTTCGGGGGGCAGTTCGGACGGCAGGGGCATAAAAACCAACATCGCGGGTTTCGAGGTTCGGCATGATAGCGCAATGTTGGTTTTTAGCTTCAAGCGGCAAGCCACAAGCTGCAAGTCTAAAAGCGGCCTGCTTTAAACGTGCGGTTTGGAGCTTGCAACTTGCAACTTTTCGGCAATCACGGCCATAAGCATTTCCCCGATGTTGGTGCCGAAAGCATTGTCGATCTCGCGGATACAGGTCGGGCTGGTGACGTTGATTTCAGTCAGGTTCTCACCGATCACGTCCAGGCCCACAAACAGCAAGCCCTTTTCACGCAGTGTTGGACCGACTTGGGAGGCGATCCAACGGTCCTTGTCCGACAAAGGCCGTGCTTCACCACGGCCACCGGCCGCCAGGTTGCCACGGGTCTCGCCGGCTGCCGGGATGCGCGCCAGACAGTAATCCACCGGCTCGCCGTCGATCATCAGGATGCGCTTGTCGCCGTCCTTGATCGCCGGAATATAGGCCTGGCCCATGATCTGCTGGGTGCCCAGGGCGGTCAGGGTTTCCAGGATCACCGACAGGTTCGGGTCGCCCGCGCGGTGACGGAAGATCGAGGTGCCACCCATGCCGTCCAACGGCTTGAGAATCACATCGCCATGTTTAGCGGCAAATTCACGCAGCACATCGGCGCGGCGGCTGACCACGGTCGGCGGCGTGCACTGCGGGAACAGCGTGGCGAACAGCTTTTCATTGCAGTCGCGCAGGCTCTGCGGCTTGTTGACGATCAGCACGCCAGCGCGTTCGGCCTGCTCCAGCAGGTAGGTGGAGTACACGAATTCCATGTCGAACGGCGGGTCCTTGCGCATCAGGATCACGTCCAGATCGCTCAACGGGCTGTCGATTTCATCTTGCAACTCGAACCACTTCTGCGGGTTGGCAAACACCTGCAGCGGGCGCATGCGCGCGCGGGCTTCGCCGTCGCCTTGGTAAAGATCGCGCTGCTCCATATAGAACAACGTCCAGCCGCGGGCCTGAGCGGCCAGGAGCATGGCCAGCGAGCTGTCCTTTTTATAGGAAATGCTGGCGATAGGGTCCATGACAATGCCGACGCGAACGCTCATGGGGGATTTCCTCTAACAAATAAGGGCACACAAAAGTGGCGTCAGAGTGGCGCTGCGGCTGTTGTGGGTCAAGGAAAAACCACCCGGCCGGTTGCTCGATAGATTGCGCCCGGAGACTGTGCTAAAAAGACTGCCACAGCGCAGCAGCCCTTGAATTCCAAGGCTTGCGGCGTTCATCCTGTGCAACATCAGACAGTACACACCGAAAACCGATTCGCTGTGGCGATGGCAGAGCAGATATGGAACAGCAATCCAACGCCTTGAGAGTGATGGTGATCGACGATTCGAAGACGATCCGCCGCACCGCCGAGACCCTGTTGAAGAACGTGGGGTGCGATGTCATCACGGCCATCGACGGTTTTGATGCCCTGGCCCGGATTGTTGATCATCACCCGCACATTATTTTTGTCGACATCATGATGCCGCGCCTGGATGGCTATCAGACTTGCGCGCTGGTGAAGAACAACCCGGCGTTCAAGTCGATCCCGGTGATCATGTTGTCCTCCAAGGATGGCCTGTTCGACAAGGCCAAGGGCCGTACCGTGGGTGTCGATCAGTTTTTGACCAAGCCTTTCAGCAAGGAAGAACTGCTGGGCGTGATCAAGGCCTACGTGCCTGCCTTCGCCGCAGTAGAACAAGCACACTGACGCCGCCTCACAAGGGCCGGTGTCCACCTATGTAGTGGGGAAAACCATGGCACGTGTTCTGATCGTCGACGATTCGCCGACCGAAATGTACAAACTCACCGGCATGCTGGAAAAGCACGGCCACCAGGTCCTCAAGGCTGAGAA
The DNA here is from genome assembly GCF_963970945.1 of Pseudomonas sp. RA_5y_Pfl1_P24. Classification (NCBI taxonomy): domain Bacteria; kingdom Pseudomonadati; phylum Pseudomonadota; class Gammaproteobacteria; order Pseudomonadales; family Pseudomonadaceae; genus Pseudomonas; species Pseudomonas sp. RA_5y_Pfl1_P24. The sequence goes on from NZ_CAXAOJ010000005.1 coordinate 368,961, forward strand.
CGGTGCGGACGGCGTGGCCCTGGCCCGCCAGGAAAAACCCGACGCCGTGCTGATGGACATCGTGATGCCGGGCCTCAATGGCTTCCAGGCCACGCGCCAGCTGTCCAAGGAGCCGGAAACCAACGGCATCCCGATCATCATCATCACCACCAAGGACCAGGAAACCGACAAGATCTGGGGGGCACGCCAGGGCGCCAAGGACTACCTGACCAAGCCGGTCGATGAAGAAACCCTGATCGCCACCCTGAACAAGGTGCTGGCCGGCTGACGGTACGCGATCATGACCGAGTCGCAAACCGCCTTTGAGCTGTTGCTGGACATCGACCGCCGCTGCCGCCTGTTGGCCGCCGACCTGCCGTCCCAGGAAACCCGCCTGCAACGTTGGAGCGGCATTGGTTTTCGCCTGGGGCAGCACTGGTATGTGGCGCCCATGGGTGAAGTCGCCGAAGTCCTGCATGAGCCGCGTTGCACTTTAATGCCCGGGGTCAAGGCCTGGGTCAAAGGCGTGGCTAATCTGCGTGGGCGCTTGTTGCCGGTGATGGACCTGGGTGGTTTCCTCAGCCTTGAACTGTCCAAGGCGCGTAAACAGCGGCGGGTGTTGGTGGTGGAATGTAACGACCTGTTTGTCGGGCTGCTGGTGGACGAGGTGGTGGGGATGCAGCATTTTGCACAAGACGCGTGGCTGGCGAACGCCGCACCCGACGCACCGTATATCCAAGGCTGGTTCGACGGCGACCAGCGGTGGCAGGTCTTCAGCCCCTTCGCCCTGGCCCAGGCCCCAGGTTTCATGGATGTTGCCGCATGACCACCGCCACCACGTCCAAACCCCAGGCCGGCTCGCGCAGCCGCTCGCAGATCATCGTGCTGTTTATCGCACTGATCGTGTTCATCATGTTGCTGTTCGCCAACTTTGCGTACCTCAACACCCAGTCGACCTATGACAAACAGTACATCGGCCACGCCGGTGAATTACGCGTGCTGTCCCAGCGCATCGCCAAAAACGCCACCGAAGCTGCCGCCGGCAAGGCGGCTGCGTTCAAGCTGTTGGGCGAGGCGCGCAACGATTTCGCCCAGCGCTGGGGCTACCTGAAAAAAGGCGACCCACAAACCGGGCTGCCCGCCGCGCCCAGTGCGGTACGCGCCGAAATGCGCGCCGTACAGACCGACTGGGAGGCGCTGCTGAAAAATACCGATGCGATTCTTGCCAGCGAGCAGACCGTGCTGTCGTTGCATCAAGTTGCCGCGACGCTGGCCGAGACTGTGCCGCAATTGCAGATCGAGTCGGAAAAGGTCGTCGACATCCTGCTGCAACGTGGCGCCCCGGCCAGCCAAGTGGCGTTGGCCCAGCGCCAGTCACTGCTGGCTGAACGTATCCTGGGTGCGGTGAACACCGTGCTCGCCGGCGACGAAACCGCCGCGCAGGCCGCCGACGCCTTTGGCCGCGATGCCAACCGATTTGGGCTGGTGCTCAACGGCATGCTCCAGGGCAACCCCGGCCTGCGCATCACCCAGGTCGAAGACCGCGACGCCCGCGCGCGGCTGGCGGAAATTGCCGAGCTGTTTGAGTTTGTCTCCGGCTCCGTGGATGAAATTCTTGAGACCTCGCCGCAACTGTTCCAAGTGCGCGCATCGGCGAGCAACATCTTCAACTTGTCGCAAACCCTGCTCGATGAAGCCTCACACCTGGCCACCGGGTTTGAAAATCTTGCCGATGGGCGCAGCTTGGACACCATCGGTGGCTACGTGCTCGGCTTGCTGGCGCTGACCTCGATCATCCTGATCGGCCTGGTGATGGTGCGTGAGACCAACCGCCAACTGCATGAAACTGCCGAGAAGAACGAGCGCAACCAGAACGCGATCATGCGTCTGCTGGATGAAATCGAAGACTTGGCCGACGGCGATCTCACCGTGACCGCGTCGGTGACCGAAGACTTCACCGGTACCATCGCCGACTCCATCAACTATTCCGTGGATCAGCTGCGCGACCTCGTCGCCACCATCAACCTCACCGCCGGGCAAGTCGCCGGAGCGGTGCAGGATACCCAGGCCACCGCCATGCACCTGGCTCAGGCGTCGGAGCATCAGGCCCAGCAGATCGCCGAAGCCTCCACCGCGATCAACCAGATGGCCCAGTCCATCGATCAGGTCTCGGCCAACGCCGCCGAATCTTCGGCAGTGGCAGAGCGTTCTGTGGAAATTGCCAACAAAGGCAACGAGGTGGTGCACAACACCATCCACGGCATGGACAACATTCGCGAGCAGATCCAGGACACCGCCAAGCGCATCAAACGCTTGGGCGAGTCGTCCCAGGAGATTGGCGACATCGTCAGCCTGATCGACGACATTGCCGACCAAACCAACATCCTCGCCCTCAATGCCGCAATCCAGGCGAGCATGGCTGGGGATGCAGGGCGCGGCTTTGCCGTGGTGGCGGATGAAGTTCAGCGCCTGGCCGAACGTTCGTCGGCCGCGACCCGGCAGATCGAAACTCTGGTGCGCGCGATCCAGGCCGACACCAACGAAGCGGTGATCTCCATGGAGCAGACCACCACCGAAGTGGTGCGCGGCGCGCGGCTGGCGCAAGACGCCGGGGTGGCGCTGGAAGAAATCGAAGGCGTGTCGAAGACCCTGGCGGCGCTGATCCAGAGCATATCCAACGCGGCGCAGCAACAGACCTCGTCGGCGGGGCAGATTTCCCTGACGATGAATGTGATTCAGCAGATCACTACGCAGACCTCGTCGGGCTCCACGGCCACGGCCGAAAGTATCGGTAACCTGGCAAAAATGGCCAGCCAGTTGCGCCGGTCGGTGTCGGGTTTCACCCTCCCGGCCCCCAAGCAGGTCGACGATTGAAATGCCGTCAAAATCTGGGAGCGGGCTTGCCCGCTCCCAGATTAGGTATCCATTGGTTTGAGATATCTGCAAGACAAGCAACCCACGAATTCTAAGCGGAGCAGTTATGGTTGATCGGCACGACTACGTGGCCCTCGAATGGGTCAAGGGCGACATTGCCGAAACCCTGAAACAGGCCCGTTCGGCGCTGGACGCGTATGTCGAAACCACTGACGGCGACGCAATAAGCGAGTGCCTGGCTGGCATCCACCAGGTGCATGGCGCGTTGCTAATGGTCGAGTTCTACGGCGCCGCGCTGTTGGCCGAGGAAATCGAAGCACTTGCCCTGGCCCTGCAAGCCGGGCGCGTCAGCCAGCGCGATGAAAGCATCCGCCTGCTGCAACAGGCCCTCAACCAATTGCCGCTGTATCTGGAGCGTGTACACAGCGCCCGACGCGATCTGCCGCTGGTGGTGTTGCCGCTGCTCAACGACCTGCGCAGCGCACGCGGCGAAAGCCTGCTGTCGGAGACCAGCCTGTTCAGTCCGCAACTGCTGTCGATTGCGCCGCTGCCCGACGAAGCGCTGGCGCAACGCGCGACGCCTGACCTGAAAGAGCAACTGCGCCAGTGGCACCCACTGCTGCAACACGCCTTGGCGGGTTTGTTGCGCGAAGACCACGGCCCAAGCAACCTGGAAGACATGGCGCGAGTGTTCGCGCGTCTTGAAGCGTTGTGCCAGGGCGCGCCGCTGTTGCCGCTGTGGCAAGTCGCCTCGGCATTGGTCGAAGGGATGCTCATCGGTGTGATCGCCAACAGCCCGGCCCTGCGCAGCTTGCTCAAGGCCAGCGACAAACAGCTCAAACGCCTGCTGGCCCAGGGTATCGGTGGGATCAACCAGCCGGCGCCGGATGAATTACTCAAGAGCTTGCTGTTCTATGTCGCCAAGGTCACCCGACCGACGCCGCGCATGCAAAGCCTCAAGGAACGCTACGGTTTGGATGAGGCCTTGCCTGACAGCGCGGTGGTCGACGCCGAGCGCGCCCGCCTGGCCGGTCCGGATCGCAATGCGATGGGCTCGGTACTCGGCGCGTTGTGTGAGGAGTTGGTACGGGTAAAAGAGCGCCTCGACTTGTTCGTACGCAGCGACCGCCAGCACACCAATGACTTGGATGCGCTGCTCGCGCCGCTGCGGCAGATCGCCGACACCTTGGCCGTGCTGGGCTTTGGCCAACCGCGCAAAGTCATCATCGACCAGCTTGCGGTGGTGCTGAGCCTGGCTCAAGGTCAACGCGACCCCAACGATGCCGTATTGATGGACGTTGCCGGCGCGTTGCTCTACGTCGAAGCCACGCTGGCCGGCATGGTCGGTACCGTCGAGCCGGAAAGCCGCGAAGAAAGCCGCCTGCCCACCACCGACCTGACCCAGATCCACCAACTGGTGATCCGCGAATCCTGCCAGTGCCTCAAGCAAGCCAAGGAACTGGTGATCGACTGCATCGAAGCCGATTGGGACCGCCAGCGCCTTGAGTCCCTGCCGGAACTGCTGAGTCAGGTGCGCGGCGCCCTTGCGATGATCCCGCTGCCCCGCGCGGCGAGCCTGATGCGCGGATGCACCGATTACGTCGACGAGCAATTGATGGACACCGATGCGCCGCCGTCCGAGATGCAGCTTGCGCATTTTGCTGACGTGATCAGCAGCCTGGAGTACTACCTCGAACGTATGCTCGAAGACCCGGACGCCGCCGGCGAACGGGTGCTGGAACTGGCCACCCAAGGCCTGGCCGCACTGGGTTACCTGCCCGTCGAGAAGCCCTGGCGCCAAGCCTTGGCTGCACCGGATGGGGCACTCTCGGGTGAGATCGCGCCGAGCCAGTCCCAGTTCGATGCACTGGCCAGTCCAACGTCGCGCCTGAACCCGCCGGCCCTGCAACGCCCCGGCAGCCTGTTGCCGCCACCGGCCGATGAAGAACCCATCGACGATGAACTGCGCGAAGTCTTCCTCGAAGAAACCGACGAAGTCCTCGAGGCGCTGCACCGCTCTCTGCCCAACAGCACCAACAAAACCGCCCAGGGCGAAATGCGCCGTGCTTTCCATACCCTCAAAGGCAGTGGCCGCATGGTGCGCGCCCTGGTCTTGGCCGAGCTGGCCTGGGCCGTGGAAAACTTGCTCAACCGCGTGCTGGAACGCAGTGTTGTCCTGGGCCCCGAGGTGCAACAGGTGCTGGATGAAGCGGTGGCCCTGCTGCCGGAGCTGATCGCCGACTTCGCCACCGACGACCAACGCCAGCGCGATGAAGTCGACGCCCTGGCTGCGCGTGCCCACGCCTTGGCCAGCGGTACGCAAGCGCCGGTCGCAGAGTCCCACGACCCGATGTTGCTGGAGATCTTCCGCAACGAAGCCCAAAGTCATCTGGACAGCCTCAACCACTTCCTGCAACAGGCTGCCGAGCATGTGCCGCTGCAAGTCAGCGATGAGCTGCAACGCGCCTTGCACACCCTTAAGGGCAGCGCCTACATGGCCGGCGTGTTGCCCATCGCCGAACTGGCGCGCCCTCTCGACCACCTGACCCGCGAATATAAAGCTCACCGCCTGCCGCTGGACCTGGACGAAGTGGAGTTATTGCTGGAGGCCGAAGACCTGTTCCAACGCGGGCTGCGTGATTTGAACAGTTATCCCCTGGCGCCTATCAAAGGCGCAGAGGCCCTGATCAGCCGCACCCAACGCCTGCTGGATCACCAGCTCGAAGCACTGCTCGACGCGCCGAGTACTGGCCTGCACATCAAGCGTGACACGCAACTGATCGCCAACTTTCTGGCCCAGGGCATGGACATCCTGCTCGACGCCGAAAGCCTGCTGCGCCGCTGGCAACAACACCCCGGCGAGCGCCAGGAGCTCACCGCGCTGCTGGACGAATTGACCACGTTGGGAGAGGGCGCTCACGTTGCCGACCTGCACGCCATCGACGAACTCTGCGAAGCCCTGCTCGACCTGTATGGCGCCGTGGAAGAGAGCAGTCTGGCCGTCAGTGAGCGGTTTTTCCACGAAGCTGAGCAAGCCCACGAAGCGCTGATCAGCATGCTCGACCAATTGGCCGCCGGCCAGGAAGTCAGCCCGGCGCCGGCACGGGTCCACGCCCTGCGCGGTCTGCTGGACGACGCCCTCGATCCGTCCGCCACCGGCCTGATCAAAAGCGACGGCAGCCGCACGCTGAGCATTTCCGAGCTGGGCGCCGCCACACAGCAGTTGGAACATGAAACGGCGATAGACGACGAGATTGTCGAAATATTCCTCGAAGAAGCCGTGGACATCCTCGACAGCGCCGGGCAGTCGCTCAAACGCTGGTTGCTGGCGCCCGACAGCGCCGCACCGTTGTCGTCGTTGCAGCGTGATTTGCACACCCTCAAGGGCGGTGCGCGCATGGCCGAAATCGGGCCCGTGGGCGACTTGGCCACTGAGTTGGAATGCCTGTACGAAGGGCTGGTGGACCGCCGCTACAGTTACTCCACCGAGCTGTCCCTGTTGCTGATGGCCAGTCATGAGCGGCTGGCCTTGCAGCTTGAAGAACTGCAACAGCACCAACCCCTGAGCGATGCCAATGAGCTGATCGCCGCGTTACGTGAATTCCGTCAGAACAGCACGCCTTCCGCACCGGCCGAGGCGCCCCAAGCGTCGGGCGCTGATCCTGAATTACTGGATATTTTCCTCGAAGAAGCCGCTGACATTCTCGACAGCTCAGGCAGCGCATTGCTGCGCTGGCAGGCCGAGCCCGGCAATCGACAGGAAGTGGAAACCCTGCTGCGCGACTTGCACACCCTCAAGGGCGGCGCGCGCATGGTCGAAATTGCGCCCATTGGCGATTTGGCCCACGAGCTGGAATTTCTCTACGAGGGCCTGTCCGCCGGCTTGATCGCGCCCTCTGCGGAGCTGTTCGCGTTGCTGCAAGGTTGCCATGACCGCCTGGCGCAGATGATCGACGCTGTGGCGGATGGCCTGCCTGTAGGCTCGGTGGACAAACTCATCGAGCGCATCAAAAGCCTGTTGCACCCAAGCGTAGAGCCGGTAACACCAGTGGCGTTGCCAGTCGGCAAGACGGAAGCAGTCGTCGACCCGGCTGCCGACATGGTGAAAATCTCCGCCGAGCTGCTCGACGACCTGGTCAATCTGGCCGGTGAAACCTCGATCTTCCGTGGCCGAATCGAGCAGCAAGTCAACGACGCACGCATCGCCCTGACGGAAGTGGAAACCACCATCGAACGCATGCGCGACCAACTGCGCCGTCTCGACACCGAAACCCAGGGCCGCATCCTCAGCCGCCAACAGGCCGAGGCCGAACGCCTGGGCTACGAAGAATTCGACCCGCTGGAAATGGACCGCCATTCGCAGTTGCAGCAGCTGTCCCGTGCGCTGTCCGAATCCGCCTCCGACCTGCTGGACCTCAAGGACACCCTTGAGCGCCGCAACGAGGATGCGCACGACCTGTTGCAGCAACAGGCACGCATTAACACCGAGTTGCAAGAAGGCCTGATGCGCACGCGCATGGTGCCGTTCGAACGCATGCTGCCGCGCCTCAAGCGCATCGTGCGCCAGGTAGCGGGCGAGTTGGGCAAAGACGTGGAGTTCATCGTCGGCAATGCCGAGGGCGAGATGGACCGCAACGTGCTGGAGCGCATGGCGGCGCCGCTGGAACACATGCTGCGCAACGCCGTCGACCATGGCCTGGAATCCCGCGATGTACGGCTGCTGGCCGGTAAGCCGGAAAAGGGGCGCATCACCCTGGACCTGACCCATGAAGGCGGCGACATTGTCTTCGACATGCGTGACGACGGTGCCGGTGTGCCGCTGGAAGCGGTGCGGCGCAAGGCGATCAAGCGTGGCTTGCTCGACCCCAATCAAGAGATCAGCGACCGCGACGTGTTGCAGTTCATCCTGCAACCTGGGTTCTCCACGGCGGAGAAGATCACCCAGATTTCCGGACGCGGCGTGGGCATGGACGTGGTGCATGAGGAGGTGCGTCAGTTAGGTGGCTCAATGTTCATTGACTCGACGCCGGGCGAGGGTGTGCATTTCCGCATTCGCTTGCCGTTTACCGTGTCGGTCAACCGCGCGCTGATGGTGCAGTGTGCGGACGATCAATACGCGATTCCGCTCAACACCATCGAAGGCCTGGTGCGCGTGCTGCCGCATGAGTTGGCCGGGCACTATCAGCAGGATCCGCCGTGTTATGAGTACGCCGGCCAGCGCCACGAGCTGTTCTATCTCGGTGACTTGTTGCAGACCGTCAGCCGCCCGAAACTGCTGGGCCAGTACCAGCCCGTGCCGGTGCTGTTGGTGCAGTGCAATGAGCGGCGCGTTGCCATCCATGTGGACGCCATGGCCGGTACGCGGGAAATCGTGGTCAAGGGCCTGGGCCCGCAGTTTGCGGGTGTGCAGGGCTTGTCCGGCGCGACGATTCTGGGCGATGGGCGTGTGGTACTGATCATCGACTTGCTGGCACCTATCCGCGCCCGCCAGCCCGCTTTGCCGGCTCAAGCGGCTGATGTGCCGCTGATTCTCAACGATCCCCTGAAAAAGCGCCCGCTGCTGGTGTTGGTGGTGGACGATTCGGTCACCGTGCGCAAAGTCACCAGTCGCCTGCTGGAGCGCAACGGCATCAACGTGCTCACCGCCAAAGACGGCATCGACGCGCTCGCTGTGCTTGAAGAACACACCCCGGACCTGATGCTGCTCGACATCGAAATGCCGCGCATGGACGGCTTCGAAGTGGCGACCCAGGTGCGCGCCGACCCGCGGCTGATGCGCCTGCCGATCATCATGATCACCTCGCGCACCGGCCAGAAACACCGCGACCGCGCCATGGCCATCGGCGTGAATGACTACCTCGGCAAGCCGTATCAAGAGTCGGTGCTGCTGGAAAGCATCGCCTATTGGAGCAAGTCCCATGCTTGACCACCGCACCCGCCAACTCACCGGCCTGTTGCTGCCCCTGGCCGATCGTCACCTGGTGCTACCCAACGTCGCCATCGCCGAGTTGATCGACTTCCAACGCGGCGAACCGGCCAGCGATGCGCCGCCGTGGTATCTGCGGCAAGTGACGTGGCGCGATCGGCAAATCCCGTTGATCAGCTTTGAAGCGGTGTGCGGCGAAGCGAGTGTGACCGGCGCACGCTCGCGGATCGTGGTGCTGAATGCGTTGGGTGGGCGGCCGACGTTGAAGTTTATTGCGCTGGTGATCCAGGGCATTCCAAGGTCGTACAAGCTCGACAGCGAATTGAGCTACGTGGATGTGCCGCTGTGCCCGCTGGAGCTGGCGGCGGTGCAAGTGGGGGAGCATGTGGCGAAGGTGCCGGACCTCATGGGGTTGGAAGCGTTGCTGGTCGAATCCGGATTAGCCTGAGCACTATTCTCCAATTCAACGAGACCAACTGTGGGAGCTGGCTTGCCTGCGATAGCGGGGTGTCACTCACACATAAGCCAACTGACCCACCGCCATCGCAGGCAAGCCAGCTCCCACGCTGAGCACAATCCGCGCAAACCGCTCAATCACTGGCTGCTCCCGATGCTCGGCCTGCCATAAGTCATAGGCACTTTGCATCGACAACCATTACTGGGCGATATGTCGGAATAGGATGGAGTTACTGTAAGCGAGTTCTGAGTTTGGAATAGGCGGGTTTTCAGGCCGCAGTGGAGTGGCTAGTTTCTGCACTCCTCACTGCCAGCAAGGATTCGCAAATGGCCGTACCGTTAATGCCGCCGGGTGTTTCACTTCTCGAAAATATGGCGACAGCCAAGTGCAAGGGCACTCATCTCCAGTCAGGCTCCGCATTCGCTTATTCCTGGTTTTACTCACAGGTCAGGGCTGCCGGCCCATGGAACTACAAGAAGCGAGGGCGTCAGTACGAAGCTTTTGGTAACTTCAATTACGGTGCTACAGGCACGGTGCTGGGCATTCCCGAGCATGTTCTGTTACGGGCAGCAGGTGTCGCTCAAACATTCGCAAAAACCACCAAGCCGGAATTTGGCTCATGGTGGGGCGGTGACCCTTTTGGCGATGATCCTCGAGATCAATATTGGATAAGGAGAGGTATCGAGTATGCAATTTCTCAGGGCTACTAAGAGCCTCTTGCCGGTCCTGCGCAACTGCCTGCTGGTGGCCTGCCTGATTTATATCGGGGGCAATTGGATCATTTCATCCGGTACCCCGGATTTGGACGAAGTGGTTTTGAAACACTCCTTAGGCAACGGCAGCTCAATTTATGGAGCACGTGACGGTCAGGGCGGCGCGACAGTGGGGTTTTCCTACAGGTACTACGTTTATAAGGACTTAGGTAGTGATCGGGAAATACTGACAGCGCTGGTTTCGGCACATCCCTTTTTGAAAACCAAAGAGCCTGATGTCCAAGTGACTCGGGTGGATGGCGTCATCCACCTCATTGTCCGTGGGGAGGTTTATGAGTACCGCAGCTATCCGCTTGAAGGTTTGGGGGCTGTGAGCATCGACATGAAGTTGTAGGCCGGCCGGCTTCGGATTTTTCCCGCAAGATTTTGGGCAGTGCATGAACTTGTCGCGTGCAGCCAGCGCGCCTAGTCTTCGTCCCGTCATCGCAAAAAACGGTGACACGGACGTGCAAGTCCGGTTACATGTCGGCGCACCTGCGCCCATAGCCATTCAACGGGCGTTTTTTATGCCTGCTGTATTTGTTATGGCGGCTGTGCGTGGGAGATCCCTTGGGGTCTGCCGGGGTCCGATATGCCCGGTCTTGCACACCCGCGTACAGCTGCCACCTTATTCGCGTGCAAGTGAAAGAGGGCAGTATCCATCACATATCGGAGCTGTAAATCATGGTCAAACCTACCCCCAATCCGCCCCTTTTCACCGTAACCCCCCACCAAGACACCGAAACCCTGCTGGTTAACGCCAGCGAGACCCTGTCCTCCCTGAGCGCACTCACCTGCAACTTGGCCTTCGACCTGGACACCTCCCAGCGCGCAATCATGCTCGGAATCCAGCAAATGGCAGCGTTGGGGCAGTTGTTGGTTGATAGAGCGTTGGAGCACGTCAGCCCATCGCCGGAATCTTAAAGCGGTCTCACTGATCGTTAACAAGCGCCACCGAGCAAATGGAATGCCGGGAACAGTTTTGTGCAGCGGGTCGTGCAGCAGGACAAGATCAATCTGATTGGGGGCAACCCATTGGAACCCACGGATGGACAGCAAGGCAAACCTGGAGAATCTGCAACGTAGCGGCGGCTTGAAGGCTGAGCCGCCGGATCGCAAAGAGTGTGATGGGCTGATGCGTTCAGCCCGGGATCGGTTGAAGGATGCCGGCAATCCACAGTGATCATTCGCCAGTCGTTTTGACCTGGCTGACAACGCTGCTCATGCTATCGCCCTTACGGCCTTGCGCTTGCAAGGGTATCGCTCGGACAAACGTTGCCAGTTGATTGACAGCACGACCACACTGCAGGGAAACGTGGAGGACCTGTTGGCCAGCTATCAGTGAGAATGAATCGGTCAGAACGTTGGAGGGGGCGTCCTGGGGAATTGCGGCGAGTCGCGGATCACTTGCTCGCCCCATCGTAAAGATCCTCGCCCCACTGCCGATAGCCAATGGAGTTTTTCGACAGAAGTATCGACGCAATGTGGCTTTTGGATGGGTTTGCCTGGCTCTATAACCTCAACCGTTTTACCGGCACGCTGCTGATGTGGTTTGGCGTGCTGGTGTTCACTGCGGTGGTAACCATGAACGTGCAGTCCAACCGCGGGAAGCTGTGGGGCTTTATGATTGCCACCGCAGGCGCGGTGTTTATTCTGGTGTACCTCGAAAGCCTCAAGCTGATCGGTGCCGATAAGGCAATCAAAGGCGTTGTGAGCAATTTCGTGGTCATGACCCTGGGCGGTCTCGGGTCGGGTCTGCTGGCGGTGGCGATTTCCCAAGGACCCACACCAGAAGAGGATAAACAGGCTCGTGGGTTTATCCGTGATCGTCTGCTGGATGCGCTTGAGTACGCTTTTGTGTATGTCGCGATCTGCTCGTTCACCCTGTTCGCGGTCTGCCTGCCGCTCAACCTGCTGGGGTGGCCTCCGCTCGGCGAGCATGACCTGCTGAGCCTGCTGATTGTGTGTCTGGGCGCATTGTTGGGTTACGCGATAGCGTCCCGCCCCAGTCGCTTGAGAAACTGGGAGCAAGTGGGTGCTTGCGCGCTGGTGGCGTTGCTCGTGCTGCTGTTACCGGTTTACGCGCAGGCGCTGTCAGGGCTGTGGGATTGGAGTTGGGCGGCCGTGTCGGGGTTGCACGCTTTTGCGGCGTTGGCGTTTTTCAGGACCCTATGGTTCCATCGCAGCGAATGGCGCAGGGTCTGAACGCCCGTGTTGATTGGGTCATCATTAACCCAGGCGTAACAGTCCAACGTCCAGCTTGATTGATGGCCCCCTCGATCGCTCCTAAGGTAAGCCCACGACAGCAAATCCGTGGAGCGACCATGACAACAACAATAACCCCCGACTCGCGCTGGACGCGGCGGCGCGACGAGAAGCAGCGGCGGCTCGGGCTGGTCAAAAAGTACGCAGACGGGGCCGTGCTGCCCAGCGACAAGATCGTGGAGGCGCTCGAAGCGCTGATCCTCCCCGGCGACCGTGTCGTGCTGGAAGGCAACAACCAAAAGCAAGCCGACTTCCTCTCGCGCTCCCTTGCCAAGGCCGATCCCGCCAAACTCCACGATTTGCACATGATCATGCCCAGTGTCGGCCGTTCCGAGCACCTGGACCTGTTTGAAAAGGGTATCGCTCGCAAGCTCGATTTCTCCTTCGCCGGCACCCAATCCCTGCGCATCAGCCAGTTGCTGGAAGACGGCTTGCTGGAAATCGGCGCGATCCACACTTACATCGAACTCTACGCACGGCTGGTGGTGGACCTGATCCCCAACGTGGTGCTCTCCGCCGGTTTCATGGCCGACCGCGCCGGCAATATCTACACGGGCGCCAGCACCGAAGACACCCCGGCGTTGATTGAACCCGCTGCCTTTAGCGATGGCATTGTCATCGTGCAGGTCAACCAGTTGGTCGACGACGTCACCGACTTGCCCCGTGTCGATATCCCGGCGAGCTGGGTGGATTTTGTGGTGGTGGCCGACAAACCCTTCTACATCGAGCCTTTGTTCACCCGCGACCCGCGCCATATCAAGCCGGTCCACGTACTGATGGCGATGATGGCGATCCGCGGCATCTACGAAAAACACAATGTGCAGTCGCTCAACCATGGCATCGGCTTCAACACCGCCGCCATCGAATTGATCTTGCCCACCTACGGCGAATCACTCGGCCTGAAGGGCAAGATCTGCCGCAACTGGACCCTCAACCCGCACCCAACCCTGATCCCCGCCATCGAAAGCGGCTGGGTAGAAAGCGTGCATTGCTTCGGCACCGAACTGGGCATGGAGAACTACATCGCCGCACGGCCAGACATTTTCTTCACTGGCCGCGACGGCTCGATGCGCTCCAACCGGATGTTCTGCCAGTTGGCGGGCCAGTACGCGGTGGACCTGTTTATCGGCGCCACCCTGCAAGTCGACGGTGACGGCCATTCCTCTACCGTGACCCGTGGCCGTCTCGCCGGTTTTGGTGGCGCGCCGAACATGGGCCACGACCCGCGCGGCCGCCGCCATGGCACGCCAGCCTGGCTCGATATGCGCCACGGCGACGCCCCCGAAGCGTTGCTCGAACGTGGCAAAAAGCTTGTCGTGCAAATGGTCGAGACCTTTCAGGAAGGCGGTAAACCGACCTTCGTCGACACCCTCGACGCGGTGGAAGTGGCGCGCAAAAGCGGGATGCCGCTGGCACCGATCATGATCTACGGCGACGACGTGACTCACCTGCTCACCGAAGAAGGCATCGCCTACCTGTACAAGGCACGGTCCCTTGAGGAGCGCCAGGCGATGATCGCCGCCGTCGCCGGGGTGACCGCCATTGGCATGCGCCACAACCCCAAGGACACCGCACGCATGCGCCGCGAAGGCTTGATCGCCTTGCCCGAAGACTTAGGCATCCGTCGCACCGACGCCACCCGCGAGTTGCTGGCCGCCAAAAGCGTGGCTGACTTGGTGGAGTGGTCCGGTGGCCTGTACAACCCGCCCGCCAAGTTCAGGAGCTGGTAAATGCGCGCCCTCAAACTGCATGAACTGAGCCTGGCTGAACGCCTGGCGGATATGGCCGTCGATGCGCTGATTGATGAGGCTGACTTGTCGCCAAAACCTGCGTTGGTCGACCGGCGTGGCAACGGCGCCCACAGCGATTTGCACTTGGGCCTGATGCATGCTTCGGCGCTGTCGCTGTGGCCGATGTTCAAGGAAATGGCGCAAGCGGCTATCGAATTCGGTGAGGTCGGTTTGCCCCTGCGCGAAGCGCTCGGGCGCATTGGCCGTGAAGGCGAGTTGGCGATGCTCGCTACCACCGACGGCGTGAATACCCATCGTGGTGCGATCTGGGCCCTTGGCTTGCTGACCGCAGCGGCAGCCCTGCAACCACGCTCCATAACGCTGACCGCAGCCAGATTAGCCTTGCTCAACGACCGCTTCGCGCCCCAGCCCATGAGCCACGGCGCCCAGGTAGCCCAACGCTACGGCGCACGCGGCGCCCGCGAGGAAGCGCAACTTGGATTCCCTTCCGTGATGCAACGTGGCCTGCCGCAACTGCGCAAAAGCCGCCAGCAAAATACCGGCGAACAGAACGCTCGCCTGGATGCGTTGCTCGCGATCATGACTGACCTGGCCGACACCTGTGTGCTCTACCGCGCGGGTATCGAGGGGCTGAACGCCATGCAAAAAGGCGCTCAAGCGGTGTTGGACGCCGGTGGCAGCGCAAGCCTCGCTGGGCGTCGCAGCTTGCACGAACTGGACAACCAGTTGCTGGCCCTGAATGCCTCCCCCGGTGGTGCTGCTGACCTGTTGGCCGCCTGCCTGTTTATCGATCGCCTCGACGGAGCGTTGTGATGGAAACCTTATCCTTTGAATTCCCCGCCGGGCAGCCGCCAAAAGGCCGCGCGCTGGTGGGTTGTGTCGGCTCGGGCGACCTGGAAGTGCTGCTGGAACCAGGCACGCCGGGCACGCTGACCATCCAGGTGCAGACCTCGGTGAATGGCGCCGAGCACCGCTGGCAGCATCTGTTCGAACGCATCTTCCAGGAGCAGACGCCACCGGCGTTGAAGATTGATATCCACGATTTCGGCGCGACCCCTGGCGTGGTGCGTTTGCGTCTGGAACAAGGCTTTGAGGAGGTGGGTCATGACTGACTTGCTCGCTAAACACAGCTTTGTTGAATTGGGTGCGCGGCAGCGGGCGAAGGCGCTGCTGGATGCAGGTTCCTATCGTGAATTGATCGATCCGTTCCAGCGCGTTATGTCGCCGTGGCTCAGCCGTCAAGGCGTGGTGCCGCAAGCCGATGACGGCGTGGTGATCGCCAAGGGCAGCATCGCTGGCTTGCCTGTGGTGATCGCGGCGATTGAGGGCAATTTCCAGGGCGGCAGCCTGGGTGAAGTCGGCGGTGCAAAAATCGCCGGCGCTCTGGAGCTGGCGGCTGAAGACAATCGCAAGGGCATTCCCACCCGCGCAGTTCTGCTGCTGGAGACCGGTGGCGTGCGCTTGCAGGAGGCCAACCTGGGCCTGGCGGCGATTGCGGATATCCATGCAGCGATCGTCGATCTGCGCCAATACCAGCCGGTAATCGGCGTGGTGGCGGGCAGTGTCGGTTGCTTTGGCGGTATGTCGATTGCGGCCGGGCTGTGCAGTTACCTCGTTGTCACCCGTGAAGCGCGCCTGGGCCTGAATGGCCCGCAAGTGATCGAGCAGGAAGCCGGCCTGGAAGAATACGACTCCCGCGACCGGCCTTTCATCTGGAGCCTTACCGGCGGTGAGCAGCGCTTCAACAGCGGCCTGGCCGACCGTTATGTGGCAGACGATGTGGCGCAGATTCAGCAGACCGTCAGCGCACTGCTGCAACAAGGCCTGCCCGCCCGGCAACGCAGCCGTCAGGCCGACTATTACCTGGCGCGCCTGGCCGAATTGGATACCACGCCGCAAATCGAACCGGCGACGGTGCGCGAGCTGTATCAAGGAGAACGCTCATGAGAGGCTTGCAGTGGTTCAATGCATTGAGCGTCGGCGCGACGCCTGTTGCGGGTTTGCCGGATTCTCTGAAAGTGGCCGACGGCGTAGTGGGCGAACACGCCGTGCGATTTCTGGCCGTGGTCACCGACGAACACAATCGCTTCCCCCGCGCACGCAGTGGCGAAGTCGGGTTGCTGGAAGGTTGGGGGCTCGCTAAAGCGGTGGATGAAGCCATCGAGAAGGGCGACAAGCGCCCGCTGATCGCTATCGTCGATGTGCCGAGCCAAGCCTACGGCCGTCGCGAAGAAGCCCTCGGCATCCACCAGGCCCTGGCCGCCGCCGCCGACAGCTACGCCCGCGCCCGACTGGCCGGGCATCCGGTGATTGCGCTGCTGGTGGGCAAGGCGATGTCCGGAGCATTCCTCGCGCACGGCTATCAGGCCAACCGCCTGATCGCCCTGCGCGACCCCGGTGTGATGGTGCACGCCATGGGCAAGGCCTCGGCGGCGCGGGTGACCCTGCGCAGTGTCGAAGAACTGGAAGCCCTGGCCGCCAGCGTACCGCCGATGGCGTATGACATCGACAGTTATGCCAGCCTTGGTTTGTTGTGGGAGACCTTGTCGGTCAGCCAGATTGAACAGCCCACGTCGGAGGACGTGGCGCGGGTCAGCGATTGCCTGGTGAGTGCGATCAAGGCTATCGGGGGGAGTGATTTGAGCGGGCGTCTCGGTGCAACCAATCGCGCTGCGTCCAGCCATGTTCGGCAACTGCTGCGGGAACAATGGTGAACGCGCACGACCTGCTCTGGGGCATGACCCCGGCCCACCTGCCCGCTGATGCACCGGCCTGGGCGGTGGAGGTGATCGGCGCCGGTCACCCGGTGGTGGTGCGTCGCGCCATTACCCAGCCGGGCCTGGTTGCAGTGGGTGTGCGCGGGCGTGTGCGTGAGCAGCGGCTTGCCGCCGAGATGCCCATCGCTGCGCTGCAGCGGCGCGTAGTTCCGGAAGCTTTGTGCGGCGTGGTGTCGCCACGGAACTTGCCCGCATTGCGAGCACTTGCGTCGCTGCAGACGGTACTGGCGAACGAAACCTGGGGCGTCACTGGCAGCGCAGGTTTCGAACTGGCCACGGGTATTGAAGCGCTGCATGCCCTGAGCGACCTGGATTTGATTTTGCGCACGCCCGAGCCATTGGCGCGAGGTGATGCTGAGGATCTGCTGGCGATTCTCGACACTGCGGAGTGTGCCGTGGACCTGCAACTGCAAACCCCTTTCGGTGCAGTCGCCTTGCGCGAATGGGCGAGCGGGTCGCGCCGTGTGCTGCTCAAAACCGTCAGCGGTGCGCACCTCGTGCTTGATCCATGGCAGGCCGTGGCATGAGCAGCCTTCTCGTGTTCCCCGGCCAGGGCGCCCAACGCCCAGGCATGCTCCAGGCGTTGCCGGCCGCTGTGTTGGAGCAAGCCAGCGATGCCTTGGGTGAGGACGTTCGCGCCTTGGATTCGGC
Source organism: Pseudomonas sp. RA_5y_Pfl1_P24 (assembly GCF_963970945.1). Taxonomy (NCBI): domain Bacteria; kingdom Pseudomonadati; phylum Pseudomonadota; class Gammaproteobacteria; order Pseudomonadales; family Pseudomonadaceae; genus Pseudomonas; species Pseudomonas sp. RA_5y_Pfl1_P24. The sequence goes on from NZ_CAXAOJ010000005.1 coordinate 386,393, forward strand.
GCAAGCCCTGGCGAATACCCGCGCCGTTCAGCTTTGCCTGTTGATCGCTGGCGTGGCCTATGCGCGCCTGCTGCAACACACCCCGGATTATGTCGCGGGCCTGTCTATCGGTGCCTATCCGGCGGCGGTGATCGCAGGCGCGCTGGACTTCAGCGACGCAATCAAACTGGTCAGCCTGCGCGGTGAGCTGATGCAAAACGCTTATCCACAGGGCTACGGAATGACCGCCCTGATTGGCCCGGAGTTTTCCACAGTCGACCATCTGTTGGCCGATATCCACAGCCCCGAAACCCCGGTGTACCTGGCCAATATCAACGCCGACAACCAAACCGTGATCGCTGGGAGCGACGACGCCATGAAGCAGGTCGCCAGCCGCATTAAAGGCAACGGCATCGCCAAACGCCTGGCCGTCAGTGTGCCGTCGCATTGCGCGTTGCTGGAGCAACCGGCCCGGGTACTGGCCGAGGCATTCGTTACGCTCAAGGCGCCACGCATCACCTACCTGAGCAGCACCCGCGCGCGGCCTATCCACAACCCGGAACAGCTACGCGATGACCTGGCCTTCAATATGTGCCGCGTCGTCGACTGGCGCGGCACCGTGCAAAGCGCCTATGAGCGCGGCGTACGCCTGCAGATCGAACTGCCCCCGGGCGCCGTGCTCACCGGCTTGTCGCGCCGCGTGTTTGAACAAGGCACGGTGATCGCCTATGAAGGCGCCCGCCTGGATACCTTGCAAGCCTTGCTGCAAGAGGAGGAACGCCGCCACCGATAAAGCACCACCCAAGGCTGTCGAAGCACAAAAACAACAATTTCGATCGAGCACTTTGAGGACAACAACAATGATTATTTACGGTGTGGCGTTTTTGGCGCTCTGTACGTTGGCCGGCCTGTTCGTCGGTGAACTGCTGGGCAAATGGATGGGCATTCCGGCCAACGTCGGCGGGGTGGGTATCGCCATGTTGCTGTTGATCGGGCTGGGCAGTTACCTCGCCAAGCGCGGCTTGTTTACCGGTAAATCGGAGCAGGGCGTGAGCTTCTGGGCGGCCATTTATATCCCGATCGTGGTGGCCATGGCTGCCCAGCAAAACGTCTACGGTGCAATCAGTGGCGGCCCAATGGCGATTCTGGCTGGGACATTCGCGGTGGTGCTGGGCTTTGCCCTGGTGCCAGTGCTGATGCGTATCGGCAACCGTGAGCCAAGCGCGGTTGTCCCCACCAAAGAAGCCGGGTGATTGCCATGTACGAATCGATGATGAAAGTGATCACTGGCTACGGCCTGATCAGTGGCTTTGCGGTAATCGGGCTGACCATGTGGGTCTCTTACTGGATCTCCGACACCTTCACCAAAGGCCGCCTGCACGGCTCGGCCATCGCTATTTTGTTGGGGCTGGTGCTGTCTTACGTGGGCGGTGCGTTTACCGGTGGCTCCAAGGGGGTGGTGGATATTCCGTTGTTGTCGGGTATTGGCCTGCTGGGCGGGGCGATGCTGCGCGACTTTGCCATTGTTGCCACGGCGTTTGGCGTGAGTGTCGATGAGCTGAAACGGGCAGGATACGTCGGGGTATTGGCGTTGTTCGTGGGCGTGGGATCATCGTTCATCGCGGGCGTCGGGGTGGCCATGGCGTTTGGCTACACCGATGCCGTGAGCCTGACCACCATCGGCGCCGGCGCCGTGACGTACATTGTCGGCCCGGTGACCGGTGCGGCGATTGGCGCCAGTTCCGAAGTGATGGCGCTGTCGATTGCCGCCGGGTTGATCAAGGCCATTCTGGTGATGGTGATGACGCCGTTCGTTGCCCCGCTTATCGGCCTGAATAATCCGCGCAGCGCGGTGATTTTCGGCGGGCTCATGGGCACCTCCAGTGGTGTGGCTGGCGGCTTGGCGGCAACCGACCCGAAACTGGTGCCTTACGGTTGCCTGACCGCGGCGTTTTATACCGCGTTGGGCTGTTTGTTGGGGCCTTCGCTGTTGTTTCTGATCATGCGCGGGTTGGTGGGTTAGCGCCCCGATTGGCATACATCCGACACTCCGCCAACAGCGCGAGCAAGTTAGGGTCGCGCTCCTTGGCCTTCAAGAACACCACGCCAATCTGCTGCTGCAACCGATACCGTGGTTGCAGCGGTATCAGCTTCACGCGGTTCTCATACACCGCCGCAATCCGCCCCGGCAGCAGCGCATAACCCACCCCTGAACTGACCATGCTCAGCAGCGTAAAGATGTCATTCACTTGCATCGCCACCTTTGGCTCGAACCCCGCCTGCTTGAACACCCGGTTGCCGTCCTGATGGGTGGCAAAGCCCTGGGTGAGGGTGATGAACGTGGCGTCGCGTACGTCGGCCAGGTCAATTTCCTGCTCGCGGTCGAACGGTGATTCGGCGGGAGTGGCGAGGAAAATGTCGTCGGTAAACAGCGCGATCTGTTCGCAGTCGGGGTCGTTGGCGTGCTCATCCAGGGAGATGAGGATCGCGTCCACCTCCATGTTCTTGAGCTTGTAGAGCAGGTCGAAGTTGGAGCCCAGGATCAGGTCGATGTTGAGTTCGCTGCGACGGATTTTCAGGCCCATGATCAGCTGTGGCACGGTCTTCACCGTGAGCGAATACAGCGAGCCGAGCTTGAAGCGTTCGGCGGAGAAACCAGCGGCCTCGCGGGTCAGGCGTACACTGTCGACCACATCGGCCACCAGTTTCTGTGCACGCTCTTCCAGTACGTAGGCGCTTTCCAGCGGGGTGAGGTTGCGCCCTTCGTGTTTGAACAGCGGGCAGCGCAGCGCATTTTCCAGGGAGTGGATGGCGCGGTGCACGCTGACGTTACTGGTTTGCAGCTCGGCGGCGGCGCGGGCCAGGTTGCCGGTGCGCATGAACGCCAGGAAGATTTCGAGCTTTTTGAGGGTGAATTCTTCGTCGATCAGCATGGCCGTGGGCTCTTGTTCGAATGCCGACAATTGTGCCCGCAAAACCGCCCGGCGTCGCCGGAACGTCATAAGCCGCTTGCACTCTGATGCGCAAGGCTGGACGCTTGCCTGCCAGTCGTTAACGCTTACGGGAGGGCAGTGACAGATGTACCACGGGGAACGATTCAACGCCTGGAGCCATTTGCTCGGTGCAGTCGCGGCGTTTGTAGGCGCAGTGTGGATGTTGGTGGTGGCGAGCCTGGATGGCAGCCCCTGGAAGATCGTCAGCGTGGCAATTTATGGTTTTACGCTGCTGGTGTTGTACAGCGCGTCCACCGTGTATCACAGCGTGCAGGGCCGCCGTAAAGAAATCATGCAGAAGGTTGATCACTTTTCGATCTACCTGTTGATCGCCGGCAGTTACACGCCGTTTTGTCTGGTGACCTTGAGAGGGCCGTGGGGCTGGACGTTGTTCGGCATCGTGTGGGGGCTGGCGGTGATCGGCATCCTGCAAGAGATCAAGCCGCGCTCCGAGGCGCGCGTCCTGTCGATCGTGATTTATGCGGTGATGGGCTGGATCGTGCTGGTGGCGGTCAAGCCGCTGATCGCCGCGCTGGGCACGGCAGGGTTTACCTGGCTGGCGGCGGGTGGGGTGCTGTACACCGTCGGCATCATATTTTTTGCCTTGGAGGACCGCCTGCGGCACTCCCATGGGATCTGGCATTTGTTTGTGATTGGCGGCAGCCTGCTGCACTTTGTGGCGATCATGCATTACGTGCTCTAACAGACAACACGTTTGATCCTCGTTGTTTTGAAAATCCGATTTTCACAGCCGTTCCAGCAGCTCTCGGGCGCGGTGGCCGAAAATCTCCAGCAGATTAGCCAGCATATGCGGCGGCGGTTCATCGGCGCGGGTCAGGGCGTACAGCGTGATCGGCAGCGGCGGAGTGAGCGTGCGGATGCAGGTGGTGGCGGTCGAAGCACCGAGCGCGGTGAAGGGGTCGATCACCGTGAGGCCGGCGCCGGATTCCACCATCGCACGGGCCAACGAGTAGGTTTGTACGGAGATCGTCACTCTTGGCGGCGGGTCGACGTTTTCCAGGTAGCTGTCGAGTTTTGCCGCCAGCGGGTCGGCGCTGGAAAGACCTATCAGCGGCGTGCCCGCCAGATCAGCCAGGGGCAGCGGGCTGCTCAGCTCGGCATCAGACCAATAGCCTTTGGACGCCAAGGCCACCAACACCCCGTTGGCCAGCACTTGCGTGGTCAGCCCTGGATGGCCAGAGAAGTTGAGCGTCAGCGCCAAGTCAATCTCACGCATCAGCAGCTTCTGCACCAGCTCGCGGCTGTGGTCGCTGGACAACTCGCAGGCCATGTCCGGGTAGTCGCGTTTCCACTCCAGGATTGCTGGCGGCAGCAGTGACAGGGCCAGCGCCGGGATCGCGCCGATGCGCACACTCTGGCCCGGTTCACGGCGCAAACTCTTGGCCAGGCGCCGTACGCCTTGCAGGCTTTCGGTGACTTTCTCCACTTCGCTTTCCAGCGCCAGGGCTTCCGGCGTGGGCTGCAACTTGCCGCGCACGCGCAGAAACAGCGGGAAGCCCAGTTGTAATTCGGCGTGCTGCAACACCTTGGTCACCGCCGGTTGTGACACATGCAGCAGTTGCGCGGCGGCGCTGACGGAGCCGGTCTGGCGGATGGCCTGGAAGATTTCGATATGACGCAGGCGCATGGCAGGTCCATAACCTTTGTTTATAGGTGACCCATCTTTATTCATTGTCGGTGGCCTGTCACCTGCCCCTAGGCTTGAGGCCTCTTGATTAAACGGCGGGCGGCGGGAATGGTGCACATTATTGGGGGTGGGGTGATTGGTCTGGCCAGTGCGTATGCGCTGGTGCGCGCGGGCCACGAGGTGACGGTGATCGACGCGCGCGAGACCCTGGGCAGTGAAACCAGTTTTGCCAATGGCGGGCAATTGTCCTATCGCTACGTGGCGCCGCTGGCCGATGCCGGCGTGCCGCGTCAGGCCATCGGTTGGCTGTTGCGCGGTGACTCGCCGTTAACGCTGCGCCCACGCCTCGACCCTCAGCAATGGCGCTGGATGGCCGCGTTCCTCGGCGCCTGTCGTAGCTCGGTGAACAAACGCAATGCCGCCCACCTGCTGCGACTTGCCTCCCTGAGCCAGGACACGTTGCAGCAGTGGCGCGAGGATGATCACCTGGACGGCTTCCACTGGCGGCGCAACGGCAAACTGCTCACCTTCCGTAAACCCAACTCCTTTGCGCATGCCCGCAGCAAGGTCACCGATATCCTTCAGCAGCAGGTGCTGTCGGCCGCCGATTGCGCACGCCTGGAGCCGGCGCTGGCGGGCGGTGGTTTTGTCGGTGGCATCTACACGCCGAATGAGGAGGTGGCTGATTGTCATGCGTTCTGCCAGCGCTTGGCGGCGCGGCTTGAAGCGTCCGGCCGCTGCCGCTTTTTGCTGGGGCGCAAGGTCACTGGCATTCGCCACGCTGGCGGTGTGGTGCAGGCTATCGAACTGGGCTCAGAGGTGATGCCGGTCGAGCATCTGGTACTCGCGGCCGGGTATCGCAGCGCGGAGTTGGGTGTGCCGCTGCCGCTTTACCCGCTCAAGGGTTACAGCCTTAGTGTGCCGATTGGCGCGCAGCACCAGGCGCCGAAGGTGAGTATCACCGACTACGACCGAAAGATCGTCTATGCGCGCCTCGGCGAACAACTGCGGGTGGCGGCCATGGTGGATATCGTCGGCTTCGACGCCAGCCTTGAACCCAAGCGCCTGGCGCTGATGAAACGCCAGGCGCTGGAGACATTTCCTTTGGCGGGCGATTACGCCGATGCGGTGGAATGGGCTGGTATGCGCCCGGCCACCCCGACGGGCGTGCCGCTGATTGGGGCCAGTGTCTATCCCAACCTGTGGCTGAACCTGGGCCACGGTGCACTTGGCTTTACCCTGGCGTGCGGCAGCGGCCAGCTGCTGGCTGAGTTGATCGGGCAACACGCGCCTTCTATTGATATGCAGGGCCTTGCGCCCCAGGCTGCTTGAATGTTCACAACCCCAAGACCAACGGAGAATAACAATGACAAAAATCCTGTTGACCGGCTGCACCCTGGCGCTTTTGCTGGGCGCACACGCCCATGCGAACCAAGCGCCGTTGGACGGCACGCTGGGCAAGATTGCTAACGCCAAGTCCATCACGTTGGGCTATCGCGATGCGTCGGTGCCGTTTTCCTACGTCGGGGATAACAGTGGCAAGCCCATGGGCTATTCGGTAGAGCTGGCAAACAAGATCGTCGAGCGCATTCAGCAGAAAACCGGAGTGGCGAAGCTTAATGTGAAGTACAACCTGGTGACTTCGCAGACCCGTATCCCGCTGGTGCAGAATGGCACAGTCGACCTGGAGTGCGGTTCTACCGGGGTGACGGCCGAACGTCAGAAGCAGGTGGCGTTTTCCTACGGGTTTATCTACGTGAAGGGGCAATTGCTGACGGCCAAGGACAGTGGCATCCAAGGCTTTGCTGATCTTGCGGGCAAGAACGTGGTGACCACCGCGGGTACCACCAACGAGCGTTTCCTCAAAAGCTACAACGCCGACCACAAGGCCAATATGTTCGTGATCAGTGCCAAGGACCATGGCGAAGCCTTCAAGATGCTCGAGACCGGCCGTGCAGCGGCGTTCTATATGGATGACGCGTTGCTTTACGGCGAGCGCGCCAAGGCAAAGGACCCGCATAACTGGGTGGTGGTGGGGAAGGAGCAGTCGCGGGAAATCTACAGCTGCATGGTGCGCAAGGACGACCCGCAGTTTCTTGCGGTGGTTAACGAGACACTGGCTGATCTGTACCGCAGCGCAGAGATCAACGGGATTTACCAGCGCTGGTTTGAATCACCGATTCCGCCCAAGGGCTTGAACCTGGAATTCCCGATGACCAGTGAATTAAGGGCGATTATTGCCAAGCCGGTGAGTGACCCTGTGGAGTAAGGGGTAACCCGATCCAACGGTGGGCGCTGGTAAGCCAGCTCCCACCGTTTTGATTGGGTTTGCAACGGAAGAGGGTTAAAAGTCGCCCCACAGTTGTTGGGCGACGGCCAGAGCCACTACCGGCGCCGTTTCGGTGCGTAGCACCCGCGGGCCGAGGCGGGCGGCGTGGTAACCGGCGGCTTGCGCGGTTTCGACTTCCTGGTCGGTCAGCCCACCCTCAGGCCCGATCAAAAACGCCAGGCTTGATGGTTTGGCATGGCTGATCATCGGTTCAGCCACGGGGTGCAGCACCAGCTTCAAATCCGCCTCGGTCTGCTTCAACCAGTCCGCCAGCAACAGTGGCGGGAGAATCACCGGTACCGTCGAGCGCCCACATTGCTCGCAGGCGCTGATGGCCACCTGGCGCCAGTGCAGCAGGCGTTTGTCGGCGCGTTCATCCTTGAGGCGTACTTCGCAGCGGTCGCTGAAAATCGGCGTGATCGCGTTGACCCCCAGTTCGGTGGCTTTCTGAATCGCCCAATCCATGCGTTCGCCCCGGGACAGGCCCTGGCCCAGGTGGATATGCAGCGGTGATTCGGTCTGGCCAGCAAAGCGCTCCGTGAGTTGCACGGTGACACGTTTCTTACCGACTTCCAGCAAGCTGCCGAGGAACTCCTGGCCGGAGCCGTCGAACAGTTGCACAGCATCGCCTTCGCCCATGCGCAGCACGCGGCTGATGTAATGCGCCTGGGCTTCGGGTAATTCGTGGTCGCCGAGGCTCAGCGGGGTGTCGGTGAAAAAGCGGGACAGTCTCATTTCTGTTCTCTGGAAAAGTTGGTTAGGCAATCAACCTGGATCGCGGAAGCCCGGGTGGAAGTCTTTTGGCACAGCGACACTGACGTTGCTATTGGTGGCGATGTCGATCCCTTCACTGGCGACTTCAGCCAGGAAGTCGATCTGCTCCGGCGTAATCACATACGGCGGCAGGAAATACACCACGCTGCCTAATGGTCGCAACAGCGCGCCACGTTCCAGGGCGTGCTGGAACACCTTCAAGCCACGGCGCTCCTGCCACGGGTAGGCGGTCTTGGTGGCTTTGTCCTGGACCATCTCGATGGCCAGCACCATGCCGGTCTGACGCACTTCCGAAACGTGAGGGTGGTCCACCAGGTGCGCGGTGGCGGTCGCCATGCGCTGGGCCAGGACCTTGTTGTTTTCGATGACGTTGTCTTCTTCGAAAATATCCAACGTCGCCAGCGCCGCCGCGCACGCTAGCGGATTGCCGGTGTAGCTGTGGGAGTGCAGGAACGCGCGCAATGTCGGGTAGTCGTCGTAGAAGGCGTCGTACACGTCATCGGTGGTGACCACGGCGGCCAACGGCAGGTAACCACCCGTGAGCGCTTTGGACAAACACAGGAAGTCCGGGCGGATACCGGCCTGCTCACAGGCGAACATCGTTCCGGTGCGGCCGAAGCCCACGGCGATTTCATCGTGGATCAGGTGCACGCCGTAGCGGTCGCAGGCTTCGCGCAGCAGCTTGAGGTACACCGGGTGGTACATGCGCATTCCGCCGGCGCCCTGGATCAGCGGTTCTACGATGACGGCGGCGACGGTGTCGTGGTTGTCCGCCAGGGTCTGTTCCATGGCCAGGAACATGTTGCGCGAGTGTTCTTCCCAGCTCATGCCCTCGGGGCGCAGGTAGCAATCCGGGCTGGGCACCTTGATGGTGTCGAGCAGGAGCGCCTTGTAGGTCTCAGTAAACAGCGGCACGTCGCCCACCGACATCGCGGCGATGGTTTCGCCGTGGTAGCTGTTGGTCAGGGTGACGAAACGCTTTTTGTCAGGCAGGCCGCGGTTGAGCCAATAGTGGAAGCTCATTTTCAGCGCGACTTCGATACACGACGAACCATTGTCGGCGTAGAAGCAGCGTGTCAGGCCTTCAGGCGTCATCTGCACCAGGCGTTCGGACAACTCGATCACCGGCTGGTGGCTGAAACCGGCGAGGATCACGTGCTCCAACTGATCGACCTGGTCCTTGATGCGCTGGTTGATGCGCGGGTTGGCGTGGCCGAACACATTGACCCACCAGGAACTGACGGCATCCAGGTAGCGCTTGCCTTCGAAGTCTTCCAGCCACACCCCTTCACCGCGCTTGATCGGGATCAGCGGCAATTGCTGGTGGTCTTTCATCTGGGTGCAGGGATGCCACAGCACCGCAAGGTCGCGTTGCATCCACTGGTTGTTCAAGCCCATCGTTATCTCCTCGAAGCGGTCCTGCGGCGTGCGCAGGTAAAACAATCGCGCAAGCCTATGCAATGGGCGGCTGTGTCACAAGACATTACCTGTGAATGGGGTGTAAACGCAGGACGGTCTGTCACGTTTCTTCTGGATAGTCCTTAATCCATTGTTAATTTACTCTTCATACCCTCAAGATCGTATTTCTCGATATTTCAAAGCAGAATTTTCCGCTTTAATTCGATAGGTAAATCGCTAGTCTTGGGCGCAGCTACTACGGGATTAAGTACATGCAGTTACGCAATTCACCGGCCCGCTATGGCTGGGTCAGCATGGTTCTGCACTGGGGCGTGGCCTTGGTGGTATTCGGCCTGTTCGCTCTAGGCTTATGGATGGTCGGCCTCGACTACTACAGCGCCTGGCGCAAAGAGGCACCGGACCTGCACAAGAGCATTGGCATCACGCTGTTCGCCATCATGCTGGTGCGTATCGTCTGGCGCTTGGTCAGCCCGCCACCACCGCCCTTGACCAGTTACAGTCGCATGACCCGCATGGGGGCCTCGTTTGGCCACGCATTCCTGTATCTCGGGTTGTTTGCCGTGATGATCGCTGGTTACCTGATTTCCACCGCAGACGGTGTCGGTATCCCGGTGTTTGGCCTGTTTGAGATTCCTGCCGTGGTTTCCGGACTACCGGACCAGGCAGATAACGCAGGCTTGGTGCATCTGTACCTCGCTTGGGTGTTGGTGGTCTTCGCCGGTTTGCATGGCGTGGCTGCGTTGAAACACCACTTTATCGATCGTGATGTGACCCTCACGCGAATGCTGGGGCGCAAAGCCTGATGTTCAACCTCGACTCACAAGGAATAGAAAGCATGTTGAAAAAGACCCTCGCCGCTCTGGCAATCGGTACTGCCCTGCTGTCCGCAGGTCAGGTGATGGCTGCTGACTACAAGATCGACAAGGAAGGCCAGCACGCCTTCATCGACTGGAAAATCAGCCACCTGGGCTACAGCTACATTCACGGCACCTTCAAGGATTGGGACGGTACGTTCAGCTGGGATGCGGCTAAGCCAGAAGCCAGCAAAATCGCGGTCGACGTGAAAACCGCCAGCCTGTGGTCGAACCACGCAGAGCGTGACAAGCACATCGCCAGCAAAGACTTCCTGGACGTTGCCAAGTTCGCCGACGCCAAGTTCGTCTCCACCGCTGTTAAGTCCACCGGCGCGAAAACCGCTGACGTGACTGGCGACCTGACTTTCCACGGCGTGACCAAACCTGTGACCTTCAAGGCCACGTTCAACGGCGAAGGCAAGGACCCGTGGGGCGGCGAACGTGCTGGCTTCAACGCCACCACCACGCTGAACCTGAACGACTTCGGCATCAAAGGCCCAGGCCCGACTTCCCAGACGGCAGACCTGGAAATTTCGCTGGAAGGTGTTAAGCAAAAGTAATTTCTGCCCGTGCACAAAAAAACCGGATCTCAGGATCCGGTTTTTTTATGCCTGGAATGTCGTCAATAGCGGCAGATCAGTCACTTTAATGTTGGCTGGGATATCGCTATCGCAGGCAAGCCAGCTCCCACAGAAAAGCTCATTGAATGTTGCGAAGTCAAAAAAATGCCCCACATCAAGCGATGCGGGGCATTTTTATGAGGCGTCTAAAATCAGCGGTTGCGAGTCAGCAACGCTGGTTTTTCACCACGAGGGCGGCCTGGCAGTTGATCCAACTGCTCAGGTGTCGGGAAGCGATCCACTTTCGACTCCTTGTGGATGATCTTCGGCGCCGGGCCACCACGCGGGTTCTGCACGGCCGGTTCGGACGAGCGAGGCTGGTCGTCACGGGCTGGGCGGCGGTTGTTGCTACGCGAGTCTTCGCGACGGGCTTGACCGTCACGCGGTGCGCCATTTCGCGGGCCGCTGCGCTTGGCAGGTGGCGTGCCGGTGGTACCGCCGCTGCTGTTACGCGGGCCGTTCTGACGACCGCCCTGAGGCTGGCCGCCACGTGGCGCGCCCGAACCGGTGCCTGCACCTGCACCCAGAGCTTGCCCACCTGGGCGACGGCCACGACCTTGGGCGGGTTTTGCCTGAGGTACGTAGTCAGCGCGGTTACCGAAGTTATCGATATCGTCGTCAAGGAACTCGTCCGGGGCGCGATCAGCAGCGGCGCGTGGCGGCTGGCTCGGCTGGCGCTGTTCGCGGGCCGGGGTACCTTCACGGGGCTTTTGCTCGCGGGCTGGGCGCTCGCCACGGCCGTTGGTTGGCGCTTTTTCCTTGCCGCCTTTGTCTTTGCCCTTGTCGCGACGACCACCGCCACCGCCGCCGCCGTTCGGGCCATCGCCCTTCGGACCGCGTGGGTTGCGTGGGTTACGCACGTCTGGGCGCTCGCGCGCTTCAGGCTTCTCAGCTTCCACGGCGCTGGAATCGAAGCCCATCAGGTCGCCGTCGGCGATTTTCTGCTTGGTCATGCGTTCGATGCTTTTCAGCAGCTTTTCTTCGTCCGGTGCAACCAGGGAAATGGCTTCACCCGAACGACCGGCGCGGCCGGTACGGCCGATACGGTGCACGTAGTCTTCGTCGACGTTTGGCAGTTCGAAGTTGACCACGTGTGGCAACTGGTCGATATCCAGGCCGCGAGCGGCGATATCGGTGGCAACCAGGATGCGTACGCTACCGGCCTTGAAGTCGGCCAGGGCTTTGGTGCGCGCGTTCTGGCTCTTGTTGCCGTGGATGGCGACGGCGGTTAGGCCGTGCTTGTCCAGGTACTCGGCCAGACGGTTAGCGCCGTGCTTGGTGCGGGTGAACACCAGCACCTGTTCCCACGCGCCGGCGGTGATCAGGTGGGCGAGCAGCGAACGCTTGTGGCTGGCGGCCAGGCGGAATACGCGTTGCTCGATACGCTCGACCGTGGTGTTCGGCGGCGTGACTTCGATGCGCTCCGGGTTGTGCAGCAACTTGCCGGCCAGGGCGGTGATGTCCTGGGAGAACGTTGCCGAGAACAGCAGGTTCTGACGTTTGGCCGGCAGGCGGGCAAGGACCTTTTTCACGTCATGGACAAAGCCCATGTCGAGCATGCGGTCGGCTTCGTCCAGCACGAGGATTTCCACGTGGGACAAATCGACGCTGCCTTGGCCGCACAGGTCGAGCAAACGACCCGGGCACGCCACCAGCACGTCTACACCACGGGACATGGCCTGAACCTGTGGGTTCATGCCAACGCCGCCGAAGATGCAGGCACTGACGAACTTCAAGTCGCGGGCATACAGCTTGAAGCTGTCGTGCACTTGGGCGGCGAGTTCGCGGGTTGGGGTCAGGACCAGTACGCGCGGTTGGCGCGGGCCGTGACGCTGGGATTTGTCCGGGTGACCGTTGGGGAACAACCGCTCCAGAATCGGGAGGGCGAAACCGCCGGTTTTACCAGTACCTGTCTGAGCCGCAACCATCAGGTCGCGACCTTGCAACACGGCGGGAATGGCCCGCTGTTGCACCGGAGTAGGCTCGGTATAGCCCGCTGCCTCGATGGCGCGGACTAAAGCCTCGGAGAGACCGAGGGAAGCAAAGGACATGAGTAATCCTGTTTTAGTTAGGGCTTGGCCCAAAGGGATAATCTTGCCGGGCGTGAATGGCGCTTAGGGGAGCGCAATCCCGTCCGGTCCTGCTGCGTCTGGCGGGCACTCCATCGGCTCGCGCGGGCTGAAAGCTGCGCAGTAGCGGGGTTGGGTGCCTTTTTCAAGACCTCAGCGGCCGGGCGTAAGCCTGGCGGAAAGGCCGGAGTATAACAGAGCAATCACCGCGCGCTGCTTTCCTGCTGCTCAACGGTGCGTCCAGCCCCCGTAATCGCTTGGATTCCACCATATTTTGCGCTCAAGGCGGTGTAGGCTGGCTCTTGTTTGAAACGTTTAAGTTCTGCGGCGAAGCGTTGCACCAGCAGGTCCATGCCCGCGCCACGGCGCACGGCGAGGTACTGCTGCTGGCGGCTGACCACTGCTGGCGCCTGGCTGACCTTGCCCTCCAGGTCCAGTGCCTTGATCACATGCTGACCCACCCGGCGATCGGTGATCAGCAGATCGATGCGCCCGAGCATCAATTTGCCGAAGTTGGCCTCATGACTGGGGGCAGCTTCGCGGTTGAACAGGGTCGAATCGCTGAATTCTGCGCCGTACAGGTAGCCCGGTGACGTGCCGACGGTAAGGCCGCGAAGCGCTTCGAGGCTTTGGGCGGGATGAGGGCGCTCATTGGCGTAGAACAGCACGAACTCCACCTCCGACAGCGGTTCGCTGGGGTAGAGCAGCAAGGCATCGCGCTCATGGCTGTGGAAAATGTCCAATGCGCCATCGGCCTGTCCCTGGTCGAGCATCGCCAGGCAGCGCTTCCAGGGCAGGAATTGCCATTGCACCTCGACCCCCAGGCGCTGGAACACGATGACTGTGGTTTCGTAGTCCAGCCCCTGCATGCTGCCGTGTTCCTCATACACGTAGGGTGCCCAGGGCTCGGTCACAATGCGCAATTTCTCGCCATAAGCGGCCAGGCTCAGGCAAGTAAAAAGGGCAGCGGTCGCAAGCTTCAAAATGATGCGCATGCCCTGAGATTACGACGCTCCTGCATTAAAGAGAAGCTCTGGCGCACGCATCTGCTAACGATGCTATTTGGCCTCTGAGGTCATCAGGTGTTCGTAGATGGCTGCGCGCCGCTCGCCAAGTATCAGGCGCACCAGGGGGTTGGCGAACCAGTGCTCCAGTTGGTGCGCGTCGACCGGGCATTTCTGGCGTTCTTCCTGATTCTGCCGGGCCTTGTCCCACCAAACCTTGCCACATGCCTGGTCGAATTCGTTTTCGTGCTCGTAGCAGCCGTAGAGAATCTCGCGGATAAATTGCTGCTTGCGCTTGGGCAGGGCCAGGGTGATCAGCTTGTACACCATGCGCTGCAGGCGCGGCGGGCGTGGCAGGTGGGCGGATACCTTGCGGGTATCGGCCAGTGCCACGGCGCTGGTGGGGGCGGCGGCGTGCTTGGCGACCCACGCCAGGACCTTGGCGCGGAACAGCTGTTTGCGGCTCCAGTAGTGGTGGATCAGGTCCGGGCACTGGCGTACGTTGACCTTGCGGTAGGCGGCAACCGACAGGCAGAACTCTTCCAGAGTGTAGGCTCCGTGGGCCATTGGGAACAGTTCGTCCATCAGCTCAATGGAATGATCCAGCAACGGCGCGTCTTGCCGGGTCAGGCCCATGACGCCGGAGTTGAGCAGCCACATATCGTCGTCAGCCACGCCTTTGTCGGCCAGGTAGTTGGCCAGGGCCTTGTACAGCACGCTTTCGCGGTTATCGCCGTACTTGGCCTGGAAGGCATTGCACAACAAGGTGCCGGGGGCGACGCGTTCGAACAGTGCCATGGGCGAGTCGTGGAAAAACGTGTCGGTGTCGATCAACAGCGCCTGTTCCGCCGTTTCCAGCACGTGGCGCAGCAGCACGTGCTTGGTTCGAAAATGGTAGCCGTGGGGCTCGCTCCACTGTTTGCGCGTGGCTTCGTCCAGTGCGTGGACCTGCACCGGCAAACCCACGTAGGGCGCCGGGTTGTCGCTGAACACCTGGATGTCCAGCGGCATGTCCTGGGCACCGCCCAAATGTGACAGCGCGCTGGCGATGCTGAATACGGCTTCCTGATGGTAGGTCTCGGCGCCGAATACCAGGTAAACCAACTGCGGGCGAGGTGTCGGGGACGCTGTATTCATTTACTGCGGGCTTCCATTCCAAGGATTTTTGAACAAAAAAGGCCCCCGTATGAACGAGGGCCTGGATGCTACTCAAACGACCTCAGCGCGGCAGCTTGAGGTTGTTCCAGATCGCAAGGCTCGGCTCAGCCTGGTTAAGGGTATAGAAGTGCAAGCCTGGCGCGCCACCTTGCAACAACTCTTCACACATATTGGTGATGACCTCTTCGCCGAACGCCTGGATGCTCTTGACGTCGTCGCCATAGGCTTCCAGTTGTTTGCGCACCCAGCGCGGAATCTCGGCACCGCAGGCGTCGGAGAAACGCGCCAGCTTGCTGTAGTTGGTGATCGGCATGATGCCCGGCACGATCGGGATGTTCACACCCATGGCCTGTACCCGCTCGACGAAGTAGAAGTAGCTGTCGGCGTTGAAGAAGTACTGGGTGATTGCGCTATTGGCACCGGCGTTCGCTTTACGGACGAAGTTTTGCAGATCGTCTTCGAAATTGCGTGCCTGCGGGTGCATCTCCGGGTAAGCCGCCACTTCGACATGGAAGTGATCGCCGGTTTCTTCACGAATGAAGCTCACCAGGTCATTGGCGTAGCGCAGCTCACCGCTGGCCATGCCCATGCCGGACGGCAGGTCGCCACGCAGGGCAACGATGCGCTTGATGCCGGCTGCCTTGTATTGAGTCAGCAGGCCGCGCAGGTCGCTCTTGCTGTCGCCCACGCACGACAAGTGCGGCGCGGCGGGAACTTTGACTTGGCTTTCCAGCTGCAACACGGTGTTGATCGTGCGATCACGGGTCGAGCCACCAGCGCCGTAGGTGCAGGAAAAGAAGTCGGGGTTGTAGCGGGCCAACTGCGTAGCAGTCGCCATCAGTTTTTCATGCCCAGCATCGGTCTTGGTCGGGAAGAACTCGAAGCTGTAGCGACGGTCTTGGGACATGGAGGAGATCTCCAGCTGCAAGTTGCAAGCTTCAAGCTGCAAGAGGGCGGCGCGCCTGTTCTTGTAGCATGAAGCTCACAGCCCACAACTGCTTAAAGAGCAAGGAAGTAGCAAGCCTTCACACAAACGCTTTTACTTGCCGCTTGTAGCTGAAAGCTTGCCGCTGCTGTCAGTACCTATAAGCGTGCGGCTTGAACGGACCTTCAACGGTCACGCCGATGTAATCGGCCTGGGTCTTGGTCAGTTGAGTCACTACGCCGCCGAAGCCGCGGACCATTTCCAGGGCCACTTCTTCGTCGAGTTTCTTCGGCAGTACTTCCACGGTCAGGCGCTCGGCTTTCTGGGCTGGCGACAGGTCGGCGTACTTCTGGCCGAACAGGAAGATCTGCGCCAGGACCTGGTTGGCGAACGAGCCGTCCATGATGCGGCTTGGGTGGCCGGTGGCGTTACCCAGGTTAACCAGACGGCCTTCGGCCAGCAGGATCAGGTAGTCATCGTTCTGCGGGTCGAAATCACCAGCGCCTGTACGGTGAACCTTGTGCACCTGCGGCTTCACTTCTTCCCATGCCCAGTTCTTGCGCATGAAAGCAGTGTCGATCTCGTTGTCGAAGTGACCGATGTTGCAGACAACGGCGCGCTTCTTAAGGGCTTTGAGCATGTTTGCGTCGCAAACATTCACGTTGCCGGTGGTGGTCACGATCAGGTCGATCTTGCCCAGCAGGGCGTTGTCGATGCTCGCTTCGGTGCCGTCATTGACGCCATCGATGAACGGCGAAACCACTTCGAAGCCGTCCATGCAGGCTTGCATGGCGCAGATCGGGTCAACTTCGGAGACTTTAACGATCATGCCTTCCTGGCGCAGGGACTGGGACGAGCCCTTGCCCACGTCACCGTAGCCGATCACCAGGGCTTGCTTACCCGACAGCAGGTGGTCAGTGCCGCGCTTGATGGCATCGTTCAGGCTGTGACGGCAGCCGTACTTGTTGTCGTTCTTGCTCTTGGTCACCGAGTCGTTGACGTTGATGGCCGGGATTTTCAGCTCGCCCTTGGCCAGCATGTCCAGCAGACGGTGTACGCCGGTGGTGGTTTCTTCGGTTACGCCGTGGACGCGGTCGAGGATCTGCGGGTACTTCTTGTGCAGCAGCTCGGTCAGGTCGCCGCCGTCGTCGAGGATCATGTTGGCATCCCAAGGCGCGCCATCTTTCAGGATGGTTTGCTCCAGGCACCACTCGTACTCTTCTTCGGTCTCGCCTTTCCAGGCGTAAACCGCGATACCGGCAGCAGCGATAGCGGCAGCGGCCTGGTCCTGAGTCGAGAAAATGTTGCAGGACGACCAACGCACTTCCGCACCCAGGGCAACCAGGGTTTCGATCAGCACGGCAGTCTGAATGGTCATGTGGATGCAGCCGAGGATCTTGGCGCCTTTGAGTGGCTGCTCAGCGGCGTACTTGCGACGCAGGCCCATCAGGGCAGGCATTTCGGATTCGGCGATAAAGGTTTCGCGACGGCCCCAGGCGGCGAGGGACATGTCGGCGACTTTGTAGTCGGTGAAATCTGCAGGCGTGTTGACAGCGCTCATGAAGAGCCTCCATTCGTAGTGTGCGAATGGGCGCCGTTGTGCGTTTAGTATCAGGCCGAATAAACCAGGCCTGACAACGCCCCATCCGAGCCTGACAGGTTGAACCTGCTGCAGCGCCCCTCGGACAGGTGGCGGGAGAACGGTGGTGGCCGCTCGAAATCGGTGACGATTATAGCTTTCTTTGTCTGGTGAGTGGCAAGGGGCAGCGACAAGCGACAAGCTACAAGCGGCAAGTAAAAGCGAATCGGCTTTTAACTTGCAGCTTGCAGCTTAAAACTCGAAGCTGGGGGCCATAACCCAATCGTCCAACCACCTCAACCTCGGAGCCCCCCCATGAACTTTCACACCCGCAAATGGGTAAAACCCGAAGACCTCAACCCCAACGGCACCCTGTTCGGCGGCAGCTTGCTGCGCTGGATCGACGAAGAAGCGGCGATCTACGCCATTGTGCAATTGGGCAATCAGCGCGTTGTGACCAAGTACATCTCCGAAATCAACTTCGTCAGTGCCTCGCGCCAGGGCGACATCATCGAACTGGGCATCACCGCCACCGAGTTCGGTCGCACCTCCATCGCCCTGACCTGTGAAGTGCGCAACAAGATCACCCGCAAAAGCATCCTGACGGTCGAGAAAATGGTCTTCGTCAACCTCGGTGAAGATGGGCAGCCTGCACCTCACGGCCGCACCGAGATCAAGTACGTCAAGGATCAGTTTCAGGACGACAGCCTTCCCGAGTAACCACGCCGCGGTTGGATTTGCTTTACCAAATCATTCCGCATGGATCGTTGCGCGGCGCGCTCATCACTCAGGACCACACCCTGTAGAGAGAGCCCGTGGATGAAAGTGTTTAATTCGATTGCGCAGATTCATCCCTCATTGAGTGAGAAGGGTCATTTCCCGACCCATCAAGCTGAGAAGACGCCCCTGGTGGAGGGGGTTGGCGAGCGCAACCTGACGCTCCTGCGTGATAACCAGGGACGGGTGGAGGTGATTTTATCGGCACCGCCCGTCACGAGCTTGGTGCTCAGCGGTGGTGGGGCCAAGGGCATCGCTTTTTCGGGGGTGGTGCAGGCACTTGAGGGCGCCGGACAGCTGCAAGGTATCCAATCGACCTCCGGCTCATCTGCCGGTGCGATTTCAGCGGCGCTGATTGCCAGCGGAATGGGGGCTGCGGCGTTCGACAGGTTGTCGGACAGCATCAATTTGCCAAGCCTGTTGAACAGCAACGATGCCGTGACGGCCTGGATGCAAGAGGCCAGTACGACACTTGGCAAACTCACTGGCCGCTTGCCCGGCTCCGTCGGCGCGGTTTCTCAGTTGTTGATGACCTTGCTGCCGCGCTTGCAGACTGAAGCCTTGCCCCTGGAAGCATTGATCCGCAACGAGTCGCGCCAGTCGATTCTTGGCCACATCGCGCAAACCCCTCGGGAAACCCGGCCCGCCGAAGTCATCGACATTGCTGACAAGCTGAGTGCCGGTGGCGCTCCCACGTTTGGTGACCTCGAGGTGTTGAGCCGGCATATTCCTGCGATCAAGCAACTCAATATCACGGGCACCGGCATGTTTGGCGGCCGCCCGCAGTTGGTGGTGTTCAATGCCAGTCTGACCCCGCATATGGACATTGCCAGCGCGGCGCATATTTCGGGTGCGCTGCCGGTGGTGTTCAAAAAACCGGCGGAGCAAGGTCATGGTTTTCAGGCGTCTGCTGAAACCACCGCGTTCAAAGACGGCGGCTTGCTGCTCAATACCCCGGCGCCAGGCGTGGTGGGAAGGTTATTTCCTGATAGCCCCTTGAACAAATCTGAATCGTTGATCGTCAAGTTCGAGGCTGGCATCACTGATGCGCCAGTGCGCAGTGGGAGTTTTTTCAGCCGTGGGGCCGACCGCATTACAGGCGTTGCGCATTCGGCCGCTGGCGCCTTTCAAGATAAAAAGCTCGAAGCGTTTGCCGATCAGATTGTGACATTGCCCCTCAAGACCGGAAAAGGTGACTTTCGTGGCCTGCTCACGGGCACGGTCAACTTCACTATGCTGGATGAGCAGAAGCAACACCTGCAGGCAAAGGCGCGTCAAGCGGTGGAGGCACATTTGGAGCGTCGCACCACGGCACTTGAGCATCACGCGTTCCATTCGCTGGATGAGGCAGTGCTGGCCATGGATGATGAAATGCTCGCCAGTGTGCAACCGACGCTGCACAAGGACCCGGCCGCTGCTGATGTCCTCATGTTTCGAAAGAGCGCGCAGCAGGTGTTGAAAACCCTGGATGATGCGATTGCCGAGGCCAATCAGTCACAGGGCGCGTTGGTGTTCACGCCGAAAATATCAACGGCATTGCGTAATCTGAATGCGCTCGCCAAAAGGCCTGAGCAGATCGATTGGTTGGCGCGGCGCCTCAATGTTACAGGCCAGCGCAATTTCCAGCAGTTGCTGCAAGTGGCGGCCAGACAGATCGCAAGCGATGCAGTGCCGATGTCCAACGTCATCGGCGGCGCTGTCGCCGAGATGAAACTGCGTGACATAGCGATGAAGGCTGAGAACTTCACACGGGAAGTCATTTATCCCTCGTTGTTTCGGCTGGGCCAACCCGAGTCCAACGTGGAACTGTTGCACCGCGCAGCTCAAGACCTGGCGTGGGCGAACACGCCCGCCGAGTTCAACCGGGTGCTCGATACCCTCAGTGACAGCTACAAAGCGCGTAACAAACCCTGGGACAAGGCGGCCAGCTCGACCACTGTGGAGAGGGCAAAGGCCTGGCGTGTGCAGGTTTAGTTGCTTGGCCATTGAACAGCCACTGTGGCGGCGTGTCGTAGCTACAAGCACCCCTTGGACTCTGGATAATCATGGCCACTGACGAATCAGGTAAAACCCCTAATCTGTCGCAGGAAGAGCAACAGGACGTCGACAAAAACCAACCGCCCCGTGCGGCGGTGCTGCATGAAATCATCCGCACTCAGGGCGACCAGGAGCTGGAGCGCAATGTGGCTGCGTTGTGGTGGTCGGCGTTGGCTGCTGGCCTGACAATGGGCCTTTCATTGATGGCGATGGGGCTACTCAATTCGCGCCTGCCGGACGGCGAAGGATTCAAGGTTATTGCCAGCTTCGGCTACTGCGCGGGCTTCCTGGCGGTCATTTTGGCGCGCCAGCAACTGTTCACCGAAAACACGCTGACCGCCGTGCTGCCCGTGATGAGCAAGCCCACCCTCGGCAATGCGGGGCGCCTGTTACGGCTATGGACCGTGGTGCTGGTGGGCAACCTGTGTGGCACTTTGCTGGTGGCTTACGTGATGTTGCACCTGCCGATCTTTGACACCAAGACCGACATGGCCTTCCTCGACATTGGGCGCAAGGTCATGGAAAACGATGCCGGCCAGATGTTTGCCAAGGGCATCATCTCCGGCTGGATGATCGCCACCATGGTCTGGATGATCCCCTCCATGGAAAGCGCCAAGATGTTGATCATTATCCTGATCACCTATCTCATGGCGCTGGGGGACTTCACTCACATCGTCGTGGGTTCGGCAGAGGTCTCGTATCTGGTATTTGCAGGCGAGTTGCCGTGGAAGGATTTCTGGTTGGTGTTTGCCGGGCCGACCCTGGCCGGCAACATCATTGGTGGCAGCTTTATCTTTGCGCTGATCAGTCATGCGCAGATTCGCAGCGAAGGCAGCCTGCCGGACAAGAAAGCTGCGGACCCGAGGCATCCGCAGCAGATCAACAAGGATCAGTGAGCGTCAGGCGTAGCCTGGGGCTCGTCCCGGGTTACGCGCTTGACCAGCTTGCCGATGCTCAAACCCTGCAACAGGATTGATGACAGCACCACGATGTAGGTGATGCTCAGCAGGAGGTCGCGCTCCGGGCCCAGCGGCAAGGCCAATGTCAGTGCCACGGAAACTCCGCCGCGCAAACCACCCCAGGTGAGGATGCGGATGGTGCCGCGTGGCACCGTGCGCCAGCGCCGCAGCAACAGGATCGCCGGGGCCACGGTCAACAGGCGTGACAACAGAATTGCCACCGCCAGCAAGCTGGCAGCGAACACGTGCAGCCAGTTGAAGGGCAACAACAGCAGCTCCATGCCGATCAATGCGAAAAGCAGGGCGTTGAGCATGTCATCGAGCAATTCCCAGAAACCGTCGAGGTAGCGACGGGTCATGTCGTTCATCGCCAACTGGCGGCCCAGGTTGCCGATGATCAGGCCAGCTACCACCATCGCAATCGGAGCGGAGACGTGTAGCTCGGTGGCCATCGCCGAGCCGCCGATCACCAGGGCGAGGGTCAGCATTACCTCAATCTGGTGTTGCTCGATGCTCTTGATCATCAGGTACACCAGGTAGCCGATGAGGCCACCGAACATCGCGCCGCCAATGGCTTCATGGGCGAACAGCATGGCGGTGGCGCCCACGGTCGGCGTTTCGCCCAGCTGTGCGATGCCCAATAGCACGGTGAAGACCACCACTGCAGTGCCGTCGTTGAATAATGATTCGCCGACGATGGTGGTTTTCAACGGTTTTGAGGCATTGGCGGTACGCAACACACCAAGCACCGCAATTGGGTCGGTGGGCGAGATCAGCGCGCCGAACAGCAGGCAGTAGAGGAAACTGACGTGCCAGCCGAACAGGGCAAAAATGTAATACGCCAGGCTGCCGATCACCGCGGTGGCGATCAATACGCCAAAGGTCGCCAGCAGGCCGATGGGCCAGCGGTAACTGCGTAGGTCGTTCAGGTTGACGTGCAACGCACCGGCGAACAGCAAGAATGAGAGCATCCAGTTCATCAGCAAATCGCCAAAGTCGATCTGGCCGATCAACTGCTGGATGCGTTCTTCCAGTCCCGGGTAGCCGAGCAGGCTCAAGCCTTGCAAGAACAGTGAAAATATCAGCGCCGTGACCATCACGCCGATGGTGGGCGGCAGGCCGATAAAGCGGAAGTTCACATAGGTGAGCAGGGTGGTGAGGCAAATGAAGGCGGCGACAAGTTCAAGCATCCGGGGTCCTTGGAAGTTGAGGGGAAAACGTGGGTGAGGGGATGGACCGCCGCGACGGCGGGATGTTGCAAGCGGTGGGGTAAAAGGCCGTAGAACCTTTCCAGGCGCTACTGTTCATAGCGGTAGGGTGCGGCCAGATGTTTTTAGTGCTAAAACTCTAATCGCTGTTTAAAACTTAAAAAGGAATGAGTCATGACGGTCGCTTTCTGGTGTGTGTTGATCGCAATTTTTCTGCCTTACCTGTGTACCGGCGTGGCCAAGTTCAGCGGCGGAAAGTTTCGGCCGCGCCACAACCACGACCCGCGTGCATTCCTCGAGACGCTCGAGGGGGTTGCCAAGCGAGCCCACAGTGCACAACTCAACAGCTTTGAAGTCACCCCGGCATTTGCGGCGGCGGTCATTGTCGCGCACCTGGCCGGTACGGCTGAATTGGTGACCATTAACGTGCTGGCCGTGCTGTTTATCACCAGCCGCTTGTTGTACATCATTTGCTACCTGGCGGACTGGGCAATGCTGCGCTCGGTGGTGTGGGCGGTGGGCATGGCGTTGATTGCGAGCTTCTTCTTTGTCTCGATCTAACGTTTGACGCGAATCCTCCTGTGGGAGCGAGCAAATCCGCTCCCACATCTTCAGTGTCTGTCAGCTTCCGACAGGTGCATCCGGCACTTGCGGCAACGCTGCGCCCTTGGGCCACAGCATCCAGATCTGGCCTTGCTGTTTCATATTGCCCGCCAGTTCACCGGCTGCATCGCCGGTGCCCCAGAACAGGTCCGCGCGCACTTCACCGGTGATCGCACCGCCGGTGTCCTGTGCGGCCACGGGTCTCGTGATCGGCGAGCCATCCGGCTTGGTGGTCGATAGCCACAACAGACTGCCCAACGGAATCACCTTGCGATCCACTGCTACGCTGTAGCCAGGGGTCAACGGCACGTTCAAGGAGCCGCGCGGGCCTTCATTGCTATCGGGACGGGCGCTGAAGAACACATAGCTTGGGTTACTCGCCAGCAGTTCCGGAATACGCTGCGGATGCGCCTTGGCCCAGGCGCTGATGGCACCCATGGTCACGTCTTCTTTCTTCAGCTCGCCTTGCTCCACCAGCCAGCGACCGATCGGGCGGTAAGGGTAGCCATTCTGGTCGCCATAACCGACACGAAGTTGGCGTCCGCCCGCCAGTTGAATCCGGCCCGACCCCTGGATCTGCAGGAATTGCAGGTCCATCGGGTCTGTCAGCCAGGCAATCGGTTTGGCGGTTGAACCCTGGCCGTTGATGGCGCTGGCATCGTCATAGGGCTTGAGTACGCGACCTTCCAGACGACCCCGCAGGCGCTTGCCCTTGAGCTCGGGGTAGATGCTTTCCAGGTTGACGATGATCAGGTCGTCCGGCACGCCGTACACAGGCACGTTGGCTTTGGCGGTCTTGGTCAGGCTGCCGGGGTAGACCGGTTCGTAGTAGCCAGTGATCAAACCGTTCGGGGTGTTGTCGGCCGAGCGCAGGCCGAACACATCCAGGCGCTCTTTTAGAAACCCGCGCACTGCCACTGCGTTGCTCGGGACCGTGGCGGCTGCCGCACAGGTCGCGCCCCATACCGGGTCTGCCTTGAGGCGTTGGCAGGCGCTGCGCCAGGATTCAAAACCGGCCAGCAGGTCGCTGTCGGATACTGTCGGCAAGGCTTCCCACGGCGCACTGACATAGGTGGCGACGGCGTGAGGCTTGGAAGTTTCATCCTTGGCTGTTTCTTTGCCCGCGTCGCAGCCGGTCAGCAGCGCGATCATCGGTAGAGCCCACGCCAGGCGGCGGCTCCAGGGTTTCAAGCTGACATTCATACAAACAATTCCTTAAGCGATTGCCCGCGTCGCAGCGCTTTTGGGCAACCCTTATTAATAATAGGGCTATTGGTCTTTGCGGGCGGGGCGAGGATACTGGCCGCCGTCTCCCGCGACCTCGAAGCCACCATGACTTTTAAAAGACTGACCGTTGTACTGCTGGCCTGCCTGACACTGTCCGCCTGTGGCGGCGTTGATCCGAATTCGCCGCTGGGCCAGCGCAAGGCGATCTTCAAGCAGATGCTCAAGACCGGTGAAGACCTGGGCGGCATGTTGCGTGGGCGCATCCCGTTCGACGGCGCTAAGTTTGCCGAAGGTGCGGTCAAGCTGGATGCATTGTCCCATGAGCCGTGGAAGCATTTCCCGAGCGTGCGCGAAGAAGATCACACCAGCGCCAAGGACGATGTCTGGCAGAAACAGGCGCAATTCCAGCAATTGGCCCGCGACCTTGAGGCGGCCACCGGTGAATTGGTGACCGCCAGCCAAGTGCAGCCTTACAAGGCGAGCAACCTGGGGCCTGCTGTGCAAAAAGTTGAAGATGCCTGCAGCGCCTGCCATAAACAGTTCCGGGACCACTGATCGGTTTTACTGGTCTAGCTCCTCCACGGCATCCTGCAGTTCCTTGCGGGATTCGGCGAGCTTGTCCTTGCGTTTGTTGATCTTGTCCGCGTTGCCTTTTTTCATGGCCTTGTCCAGATCGGCCTGACGGCGGCTGACCTCATGCTTGGCGTCGAGCACCTTGTTTTCCCGCTCCTTTTTCAGGGATGCGTCGGTGCAGTTGGCGGTCACTTCGCTCAGGGCTTTTTCCAGGCCGGCTTGTTGCGCACTGTTGCCGTGGGCCTTGGCCTGTTCGATCTGGGTGCTGATGGCTTGGCGCTTGGCGGCGCACCCGGTGAGCTGCGGTGCTTCCTCCGCAGCCAGCAGCGGAGTAGTCATGAAGCTTGCGACGGTCAACAGGGCAAGCGGTGCTAGAAATTTCATGTGGGACTCCAAGGTCGCAATCTGGTGGCCGGCTGGGGTCTAAAACCCGTCGATGCCGGCCGCGCGTAATGTGTCTGCCAAGGCCTGTACTTGCGGGTCGCGGAAAAAGGCGCTCAATTGCGCTGCGCGGCCCGGGCCGATGCCGTCGATGGCCAGCCAGGCTTGGGTATCTCTGGCGACCAGCGTCTGCCAGTCGCCTTCCAGGTTGTTACGTGCCGCAGGCGGTACACCCAAGGCTTTGAGCCATTGTGCGAAGGGCCGTTGCCGCGCGCTGTGAAGGCTTTTGAGGACTCGCGCACGGCTGCGATCACCGAAGCCATCAATGTTAGCAAGCTCTGCCGCATCCAGGGTCAACCAATCGAGAAAGCCTGCGATTAGACCGGCCTGGATTAATACGTTCCAGGTCTCGCGGCCGATGTGTGGCAAAGCGAGGCCCTCGTTGCCGCTCAGCCAGGTAAGGCGTGCCAGCAATTGTTCTTCACAACCGGGGTCCAGTTGCCAGCAGCTCAACGCGTGGAATTTTCCTGGGTTGGGCACTGGCAGCTCCGCCCTTGTGGTGTTGCGCAGAATGACCTCATCCAACCGAGGAATGACTTGGCCCGCCAGGCTGATGGAAACCTGGTCACCGGGGCGGATATCCAGCGCTTGCCAGCGCTTCAATGAGCCCGCGCTCACCCGGCTGACCTGCCGGTCATCCAATCGCACCGGTTCCAACTCCAGCATGGGGGTCACGCGCCCGGTGCGGCCGATCTTGAATTGCACCTTACGCACCAGCGCCAAGGCTTTGGCCGCCGGGTACTTCCAGGCAACCGCCCAGTAGGGCGCGCTGACCTGCCAGCGATCGGCGGGTGCGCGCTGCGCCTGGTGCAACACCACCCCATCGCTGGCGAACGGCAGAGGGTGGTTGTACCAATAGGCACGCCAGTGCGTGGCTTCGTTGATGTCGCGGATGGGCTGGCTGTAGCGCCGGCTATCGGTGAAACCCCAGCTTGCCAGCGTGGCCAGGCGCTCGCTGAACCCTGCCGGCCCCTCAGGCCAGGCCCAGACGAACAGACCAATGCCGGCGGCGTCGGTGTCGCTTAATCGTTTGCGGTTCATCAGCCCGGCCACCTTGCTGCGGGCATTAAGCCCTCCGCTTGCCGATTGCACATGGTCGTCGAGGTGCCAATAGAGTTCGCCTTGCAGCACCACGTCGATGGGCGCTGGCAATTGCTGGACAATGCTGGGGATTTTGCGCGCGGAGGCAGACCAGTCGTGGCCCTTGACGCCATCGCCTCGGCTGATGACTTGACTCAGTCGCCCCTGGCGATACACCACAGTCACTGCAACACCGTCTACCTTGGGTTGAATCCATACATCCTCGCGCGTACCCAGCCAGCTACCGACTGCCTGTTCATCCAGCAGTTTCTCCAGGCCGGTGTGGGCAACGGGGTGAGGCAGGGTGCCGCGTGAACTCGCGAGAGGGTTGTCGGGCGTCGCAGTGGGCTCGGGAAAGCACCGACGCCAGTGAGCCAAGCGCTGGCGCGCCTGGTCGTAAAGTTCATCAAAGACCGGGGATTGGCCAAGCCGGTGGTAGCTGTCATCCCACTGGCGGATCTGTTCGGCCAAGGTGTCGACCTGCGAGCGGGCTTCGTCCGGGCAGCCTTCGGCCCACACCCAGAAGGGTAGTGCGCTGAGTAAAAGGGCAAATAATGAACGCATCATGAGCATCCTTGCTCGGAAAGGGTGCCCAGCCTAAATGATCCGCGCGGGCACAAAAAAGCCCCGGCAGTGCGAGGCTTTTTACTGGGTGTTTCTATTTACTTGAACAGCCCGCCCAGGGCTTTCACTGCGTCGGGCTTATCGGCCTTGGCCTCTTGGTTTTGCTGCTTGGCGTCGGCTTTGGCTTGGGCTTCAGAGAGTTTGTTGCAACCTTTGTTGATCTGGTCCTGCGCGGCTTTGAAAGCCTTCACTTTCATCTTGTCCTTTTGGGCTTCGGCGGCATCGATCTTGGTTTGCAGGTCTGCAGATTGCTTCTGGCAGTCGCCGGAATTGCCGCCACCCAGTTGGGAGCCCAGGGCGCCACTCAGTGCGCTCAGGTCGGCGGCGTTTACTGGCAGGGCGAACAGGCTGAGCAGAAGAGCGGCAGGGGCGAGCGTGGAGATGCGCATGAAAAACCTCAATGTTCGATTGCCTGCGCACGTGTCTATCCCGGGCTGGCGCAGGGCAATATCCAAATAAGGTAGAGGGCCCGAGAGGGCGCGGATTCTAGAGCGCCATCATTGTGCCTGCAAGATTTGGATCCAAAAAATGTGAAAGTCATCGCGCGAGTTGCCGCGCAATAAAAAGCCCCGCCGGGCGAACCCGGCAGGGCTTTTGTGTGCCGGGAGCGATTACAGGCCGGCGGCAGTCCGCAGGTCGTTGGCGCGGTCGGTTTTTTCCCAGGTGAAGGTGGTGAAGGTGTCGTCGCCGACAGTCTTCTGCGCAGGGGTACGACCGAAGTGGCCGTAGGCTGCGGTTTCCTGGTACATCGGGTGCAGCAGGTCGAGCATGGTGGTGATCGCGTAAGGGCGCAGGTCGAAGATCTCGCGCACCAGTTTCACGATCTTGTCATCGCCGATCTTGCCGGTGCCGAAGGTATTCAGCGAGATCGACGTAGGCTGGGCCACGCCGATAGCGTAGGAAACCTGGATCTCGCAACGCTCGGCCAGGCCGGCAGCGACGATGTTCTTGGCCACGTAACGACCGGCGTAGGCCGCCGAACGGTCAACCTTGGAAGGGTCTTTGCCCGAGAACGCGCCACCGCCGTGACGGGCCATGCCGCCGTAGCTGTCGACGATGATCTTGCGACCGGTCAAGCCGCAGTCGCCTACCGGGCCACCGATGATGAACTGGCCAGTCGGGTTGATGTGGAACTGGGTGTCTTTGCTGAGCAGTTCGGCAGGCAGCACGTGCTTGACGATCAGCTCCATCACGCCTTCGCGCAGGTCAGCATAGGACACGTCCGGGTTGTGCTGGGTCGACAGAACCACAGCGTCGATACCGACGACTTTGCCGCCCTCATAACGGCAGGTCACCTGGGACTTGGCATCCGGACGCAACCAAGGCAGCAGGCCGGATTTACGGGCTTCGGCCTGGCGCTGCACCAGTTGGTGCGAGAAGGTGATCGGTGCTGGCATCAGCACGTCGGTTTCGTTGCTGGCGTAACCGAACATCAGGCCCTGGTCGCCGGCGCCCTGGTCTTCCGGCTTGGCACGGTCGACACCCTGGTTGATGTCCGGGGACTGCTTGCCGATGATGTTCATCACGCCGCAGGTCGCGCCGTCGAAGCCGACGTCGGAGCTGTTGTAGCCGATGTCGGTGATCACGTCACGAACGATCTGCTCAAGGTCAACCCAGGCAGTGGTGGTCACTTCGCCAGCGATGATCGCTACACCGGTTTTCACCAGAGTCTCGCACGCCACACGGGCGAACTTGTCTTCAGCAATGATGGCGTCCAGCACCGCGTCAGAAATCTGGTCGGCGATTTTGTCCGGATGCCCTTCAGACACGGACTCGGAGGTGAAAAGGGAGTATTCGCTCATCTCGATGTTTTCCTGATTTTACCGATGGTGAGTGTCGCCAGCCGGCCGCTGAAAATGGCGGACCTGGATCTGGAAACCATTACGTAAACCTACATAGAGGCTTTCCCCGGGAACGAGTCCCGCAGCGGTGGCCCAACGGGCCAGATCGTCCTGTTCAAAACCCAACCAGAGATCACCGCAGGCCTCCCTGGCCCAATTCTGGTTGTGGCTGCATAAATCCGTAACCAATAGGCTACCGCCGGGGTGCAGCAACCCGGCCATTTGTTTGAGCGCGTCGGCGGGGGCGGCGAAATGGTGCAAGACCATGTTCAACACCACGCAGTCGGCTTTAATCGCTGTGCTATTCAATGCATCAGCCAGTTGCAGGCGGACATTGCCCAGTGCCTCGCGCTCGCAGAGCTGGCGCGCCAGTTCGAGCATCGCCGGGCTGTTGTCCAGCGCCGTGACCTGGTGAAAACGCCGCGCCAGTTCCGGCAGGAAACCGCCATCGCCTGGGCCGACTTCGAGTGCCGTGGCCTCATCACTGAAGCTCAGCTTGTCGAGCAGCGCCAGTACGCTGTCGCGGTATTGGGCAAGGCCGGCAATCAGGTCTTGCTGGGCGCGAAACTTGTCGGCAACCCGTGCGAAAAAATCCTGGCTCGCGGCAGCCCGCTGCCCGTGGACCTGACCGATGCGGGACTGCACATCCCCCGGCAGCTCCAGGCTGTCCACTTCTTCAAGCAGGGCGGCGTGCAGCTTGCCACCGAGCAGTTCGGTGTGGGGCAGGGCGCGGCGGTAGAAAATCGCATTGCCTTCGCGGCGGGTGGCTACCAGGTCGGCCTGGGCCAATACCTTCAAGTGGTGACTCATGCCGGACTGGCCAATGGCGAAGATCTGCGCCAGTTCCAGTACGCCAAAGGAATCGTTGGTCAGCGCGCGCAATACGTTCAAACGCAGAGGATCGCCGGCGGCCTTGCACAAGGCTGCCAGTTCATCGCCGTCGTCGGGGCGCAGTGAGGGCATCGGTAGATTCATAAGGCCAGCAGTCTAGTGATGGGTGGATAACCCCGCAAGGCCAATATCAAAAAGTTTTGATATTGGTCGATAAGTGGTGGTTACAAGCAGCCGCTATAACCTTTAGACGAACCGGTTAAAGGTTTATGCAGGGGATTGGCGTCCAAAGCACAGGAAAAACCGCCCAAGTGACTATCTGTCATTGCCCGCAAGCGGTGGCTGAGGGAAAATGCCGGTCCTTTTTTCCGTTTCTTTATATTCAAACCTCAGGAGATCAGCGATGCCCAGCCGTCGTGAGCGTGCCAACGCCATTCGTGCCCTCAGCATGGATGCCGTGCAAAAAGCCAACAGCGGCCATCCCGGTGCCCCGATGGGCATGGCGGATATCGCCGAGGTACTTTGGCGTGATTACCTGAAACACAACCCGAGCAACCCGTCGTTCGCCGACCGTGACCGCTTCGTGCTGTCCAACGGCCATGGCTCGATGCTGATCTACTCGCTGCTGCACCTGACCGGCTACGACGTCACCATCGATGACCTCAAGAGCTTCCGCCAGTTGCATAGCCGCACCCCGGGCCACCCGGAGTTCGGCTACACCCCAGGCGTCGAGACCACCACCGGTCCCCTGGGCCAAGGCCTGGCCAATGCCGTAGGTTTCGCACTGGCTGAAAAAGTCCTGGGCGCGCAATTCAACCGTCCTGGCCACGACATCGTCGATCACCACACCTACGTGTTCCTGGGTGATGGCTGCATGATGGAAGGCATTTCCCACGAAGTCGCTTCCCTGGCCGGTACCCTGGGCCTGGGCAAGCTGATCGCTTTCTACGATGACAACGGCATCTCCATCGACGGCGAAGTCGAAGGCTGGTTCACCGATGACACCCCTAAGCGTTTCGAAGCCTACAACTGGCAGGTGATCCGCAATGTCGACGGCCACGATCCGGAAGAGATCAAGACTGCCATCGACACCGCCCGCAAGAGCGCGCAGCCGACCCTGATCTGCTGCAAGACCACCATCGGCTTCGGTTCGCCGAACAAGCAAGGTAAAGAAGACTGCCACGGCGCCCCACTGGGTGACGCGGAAATCGCCCTGACCCGTGAAGCGCTGAAGTGGAACCACGGCCCGTTCGACATCCCGGCCGACATCTACGCCGAGTGGAGCGCCAAGGAAAAAGGCCTGGCGGCCGAAGCCGAGTGGGATCAGCGTTTTGCTGCCTACTCCGCCGAATTCCCAGAGCTGGCCAATGAGCTGGTTCGCCGCCTCGCTGGCGACCTGCCTGCCGACTTCTCGGAAAAAGCCTCGGCCTACATCGCCGAAGTTGCGGCCAAGGGCGAGACCATCGCCAGCCGTAAAGCCAGCCAGAACACCCTGAACGCCTTTGGCCCGCTGCTGCCTGAGTTCCTCGGCGGTTCGGCTGACCTGGCCGGTTCCAACCTGACCCTGTGGAAAGGCTGCAAAGGTGTCTCGGCTGAAGACGCCAGCGGCAACTACATGTACTACGGCGTGCGCGAGTTCGGCATGAGCGCCATCATGAACGGCGTGTCCCTGCACGGCGGCCTGGTGCCTTACGGCGCAACCTTCCTGATGTTCATGGAATACGCGCGCAATGCCGTACGTATGGCAGCGCTGATGAAGAAGCGTGTGATCCATGTGTACACCCACGACTCCATCGGCCTGGGCGAAGACGGCCCGACGCACCAGCCGGTCGAGCAACTGACCAGCCTGCGCACCACGCCGAACCTGGATTGCTGGCGCCCAGCCGACGCCGTCGAATCCGCCGTGGCCTGGAAGCACGCGATCGAGCGTAAGGACGGCCCTTCGGCGCTGATCTTCTCGCGTCAGAACCTGCAGCACCAAGTGCGTACCGACGCGCAGATCGCCGACATCAGCCGTGGTGGCTACGTGCTCAAGGACTGCATTGGCGAGCCGGAGCTGATCCTGATCTCCACCGGTTCCGAAGTGGGCCTGACCGTTCAGGCCTACGACAAGCTGACCGAGCAAGGCCGCAACGTACGCGTCGTGTCCATGCCGTGCACCAGCGTGTTCGAAGCCCAGGACGCGGGCTACAAGCAGTCGGTATTGCCGTTGCAGGTCAGCGCGCGTATCGCTATCGAAGCGGCGCACGCCGACTACTGGTACAAATACGTGGGCCTGGAAGGCCGCGTGATCGGCATGACCACCTACGGTGAGTCGGCGCCGGCGCCAGCATTGTTCGAAGAGTTTGGCTTTACCCTGGAAAACATCCTGGGTCAGGCTGAAGAGCTGCTGGAAGACTAAGGCTGTAGATTGAGGTGGCTGTACTGACCTCTTCGCGAGCAAGCCCGCTCCCACATTGGAATGCAATCTAATGTGGGAGCGGGCTTGCTCGCGAAGGCGGCGGCACATTCACCCCATTACCCACGGTAATCGAGAACCCCATGCCCCAACCGCGTCCCTACAAAGTTGCACTCAACGGCTACGGCCGCATTGGTCGTTGCGTCTTGCGTGCGCTGTTCGAGCGAGGGGCGGCAGCCGGGTTTGAAATTGTCGCGATCAACGATCTGGCCGACATGGCCAGCATCGAATACCTGACACGCTTTGACTCCACCCACGGCCGGTTCCCCGGCGAAGTGCGGGTTGAGGGCGACTGTCTGCATATTAATGGCAGCTGCGTGCAAGTCTTGCGCAGTGCCACCCCCGAAGGTATCGACTGGAAAGCGCTGGGCGTCGACCTGGTGCTGGAGTGCTCCGGTGTCTATCACACCCGCGCCGACGGCCAGCGTTTTATCGACGCCGGCGCACCGCGTGTACTGTTTTCCCAGCCGATGGCCAGTGAGGCGGACGTGGATGCCACCATCGTCTACGGCATCAACCAGGATTGCTTGACCGGCGCCGAGTTGCTGGTGTCCAACGCCTCCTGCACCACCAACTGCAGCGTGCCGCTGTTGCGCCTGCTGGATCAGGCGATTGGCCTGGATTACGTGTCGATCACCACGATTCACTCGGCGATGAACGACCAGCCTGTGATCGACGCCTATCATCACGAAGACTTGCGCCGCACGCGTTCGGCGTTTCAATCAGTGATTCCGGTGTCTACAGGCCTGGCGCGCGGGATCGAGCGACTGCTGCCGGAACTTGCCGGGCGAATCCAGGCCAAAGCCGTACGGGTGCCGACGGTGAACGTGTCCTGTCTGGATATCACGATGCAGACCGTCAGCGACACCGATGCGACGCAGGTCAACCGAATCCTGCGCGACGCCGCCACCAGCGGTCCGCTCAAAGGTTTGTTGGCCTACACCGAGTTGCCCCACGCCAGTTGTGATTTCAATCATGACCCGCATTCGGCGATTGTCGATGCCAGCCAGACCCGCGTTTCCGGCCCCAGGCTGGTAAACATCCTGGCCTGGTTCGACAACGAATGGGGTTTTGCCAATCGAATGCTCGACGTTGCAGAGCACTATCTGCAAATAGCTTCCAAACAACCTCAACAGTAATTCAGGAACTGCGA
The DNA here is from genome assembly GCF_963970945.1 of Pseudomonas sp. RA_5y_Pfl1_P24. Lineage (NCBI taxonomy): Bacteria > Pseudomonadati > Pseudomonadota > Gammaproteobacteria > Pseudomonadales > Pseudomonadaceae > Pseudomonas > Pseudomonas sp. RA_5y_Pfl1_P24. The sequence continues at coordinate 419,556 of NZ_CAXAOJ010000005.1, forward strand.
CCCATGACCGTGTTGAAGATGACCGACCTCGATCTGCAAGGTAAGCGCGTACTGATTCGCGAAGACCTCAACGTCCCAGTCAAGGACGGTGTTGTCACCAGCGATGCGCGAATCCTGGCCTCGCTGCCGACCATCAAGCTGGCCCTGGAAAAAGGCGCGGCCGTGATGGTCTGCTCCCACCTGGGTCGCCCGACCGAAGGTGAGTTCTCCGCCGAAAACAGCCTCAAGCCTGTCGCCGATTACCTGAGCAAGGCCCTGGGCCGCGACGTACCGCTGGTGGCTGACTACCTGGGTGGCATCGACGTTAAAGCCGGCGACATCGTGCTGTTCGAAAACGTGCGCTTCAACAAAGGCGAGAAAAAGAACAGCGACGAACTGGCCCAGCAATACGCTGCGTTGTGCGACGTGTTCGTGATGGACGCGTTCGGCACTGCCCACCGCGCTGAAGGCTCGACCCACGGCGTGGCCAAGTTCGCCAAGGTCGCCGCTGCTGGCCCGTTGCTGGCTGCCGAACTGGATGCACTGGGCAAGGCGCTGGGGGCTCCGGCGCAACCGATGGCCGCCATCGTGGCGGGCTCCAAGGTGTCCACCAAACTGGACGTGCTCAACAGCCTCAGCGCCATCTGCAACCAGTTGATCGTCGGCGGCGGTATTGCCAACACCTTCCTGGCCGCTGCCGGTCACCCGGTGGGCAAGTCCCTGTACGAGCCGGACCTGCTCGACACCGCCCGCGCCATTGCCGCCAAAGTCAGCGTGCCATTGCCGGTCGACGTGGTGGTTGCCAAGGAGTTTGCTGAAAGCGCCGAAGCCACCGTCAAGCTCATCGCCGACGTGGCCGACGACGATATGATCCTGGACATCGGCCCGCAAACTGCAGCCAATTTCGCTGAGTTGCTGAAGGCTTCGCAGACCATCCTGTGGAACGGTCCGGTTGGCGTGTTCGAATTCGACCAGTTCGGCAACGGCACCCAAGTGCTGGCCAAGGCCATCGCCGAAAGCTCGGCATTTTCCATCGCTGGCGGCGGCGACACCCTGGCCGCCATCGATAAATATGGCGTTGCTGATCAGATCTCCTACATTTCTACCGGTGGCGGCGCATTCCTTGAATTCGTCGAAGGCAAAGTGCTGCCTGCCGTTGAAGTGTTGGAAACCCGAGCCAAAGGTTAAGGCGCGTGATCCGGAAAAGGAGTATTCCCATGATCAAGTCATTGGCGTTGGTGATTGCAGCGGGCCTGCTGGTCGGCTGCGGTAGCACGCCAAGCGCGGCGCCTGAGCCTGGAAAGCCTGGAGCGCAGCCGAAAAAAAGCTGCTACCAGGCTGACTGGCAAGCCGAGACCATGCCGGTGATTAACAAGCGCCTTGGCAACGAGCGGCTGGAGCAATACGACTCCGCGCCCAACGGTCAGGAACAGGGTTGCCCTTGACGGGTCTGATCAACTGGCGGCCATCGGTCGCCTCACGAGGATTGGCAATGAAAGGCGTTTTCGCCCTGGCAGCCCTGGCCCTGTTGGCCGGCTGCAGCAGCATGAGCATGTTCAACAAGGCAGAAACTGCCGACAAGTGGACCACCTGGACCTGCGACAGCAAGGCCGAGGTCAACTGGCGTTTTGCTAACCCGGCCAAATCTGAAGTGGACGTGCGCCTAGGCGGCTCCGATCAGGTTTATCGCCTTAAACAGGACGTCGCTGCCTCGGGCGTGCTGTATGCCAACGACCAATTGGCGTTTCACACAAAAGGTGAGGAAGGCCTGGTTTACTGGGTTGCCACCGATGATTTGATTGGGCGTGGCTGCAAGGCCCAATAGTGAGATCAATGAAAATCAAATGTGGGAGCCGGTGGGTCTGTAATGCATGTGTTAGCTGACATACCGCTTTCGCGAGCAAGCCCGCTCCCACAGTAAATCCGGTTCCAAAGTGACATAAGTTGCGAACCTGACACTGCAATAACGATTCAGCAGGCCAGGCCTACAAAACCTGGCCGGCAATAACTTGAATAGCAGCCGCCGCTACGGCAGGCTTGCACGATTAACGACCCTCGACCGGGAGAGACAACACAATGGCACTTATCAGCATGCGTCAAATGCTGGACCACGCAGCCGAGTTCGGCTACGGCGTCCCAGCCTTTAACGTCAACAACCTTGAGCAGATGCGCGCCATCATGGAAGCCGCTGACAAGACCGACTCCCCCGTGATCGTCCAGGCTTCCGCCGGTGCGCGCAAATACGCCGGTGCACCGTTCCTGCGTCACCTGATCCTCGCCGCGATCGAAGAATTCCCGCACATCCCGGTGTGCATGCACCAGGACCACGGCACTAGCCCTGACGTGTGCCAGCGCTCCATCCAACTGGGCTTCAGCTCGGTGATGATGGACGGCTCCCTCGGCGAAGACGGCAAGACCCCAACCGACTACGACTACAACGTACGCGTGACCCAACAAACCGTGGCCATGGCGCACGCCTGCGGCGTGTCGGTTGAAGGCGAGCTGGGTTGCCTGGGTTCCCTGGAAACCGGCATGGCCGGCGAAGAAGACGGCATCGGCGCTGAAGGCGTGCTGGATCACAGCCAAATGCTGACCGACCCCGAAGAAGCCGCCGACTTCGTGAAGAAGACCCAAGTTGACGCCCTGGCCATCGCCATCGGCACCAGCCACGGCGCCTACAAGTTCACCAAGCCACCGACCGGCGACGTACTGGCCATCGACCGCATCAAGGAAATCCACAAACGCATCCCCAACACCCACCTGGTGATGCACGGTTCGTCCTCGGTCCCGCAAGAGTGGCTGGCGATCATCAACCAGTACGGTGGCGACATTAAAGAAACCTACGGCGTGCCGGTTGAAGAGATCGTCGAAGGCATCAAGTACGGCGTGCGTAAGGTCAACATCGACACCGACCTGCGCCTGGCCTCCACCGGCGCAATGCGTCGCCTGATGGCCACCAACCCGAGCGAGTTCGACCCACGTAAATTCTTCGGCGCCACCGTGACCGCCATGCGTGATGTGTGTATCGCGCGTTATGAAGCGTTTGGTACCGCCGGTAATGCTTCGAAGATCAAGCCGGTTTCGTTGGAGGCGATGTATCAGCGGTATTTGAAAGGTGAGTTGAACGCTAAGGTGAACTAAGCCT